>CAIMSP010000081.1 GCA_903844215.1 uncultured beta proteobacterium
CAACCCAGAAATATCGAAACATGAAAGCGCGCCTTCGCACCCATGCCGTTGTTGCAAATGCTCGCCATAGCCACCGCTATGTCTGCGCTTTGCGCCTAGGCCTGAACGCGAATCCATCACTTTCATTTTGTTCCTTTACTTCTGTGTCGGAGTACTAGTTTGCCTGCAGGCCAATCTTTCGATAAACCGTGGCCCGGCTGATGCCCAGGGTGCGCGCGGCCTGCGCCACGTTGCCTTTCGCGTCCTGCACGGCTTGTCGGATGATGGCCGACTCAAGCTCTTTCAAAGGCGGGTTTTGCAGCTTGTCGTCCGGCCCAGGTCGGGCGGCTTCCGAGGCGAGGGTCAGCGTGGCGCGCTGTCGGCTGCGCGCCAACACCTGCAGCCGCAGCCCGGACCACAGCGGGACTTCGATCGGGCCGGTCTCGTGGCGCGCGCTGTCAAAGAACTTTTCGAACGGCAGGGCAAACAGGTCGCGACAGTGCCAGGCCTGCACGCCCAGCAGATGCAGTTCGGGCAGCAGTTGGCGCGCCGTGGCGTTGGCGCAGGCGATAGCGCCATCGGCATCGAGCCCGATCAAACCGTCGGACTCGTCCTCCAGGCGCTGTCCGGGCCAGTTCAGGCGCAACAGCAAGGCCCAGCCTTGCTGCAGCGTGAGTGCGTTTTCAATGCTGCGCGCCGACTGCAGCACGAGGTGGCGCAACTCCGGGCGTTCCACCGCTTGCACACCGGTCAGATCGAGCATGCCCACAAGCTGGCCCTGTGGGCCGAAAAGCGGTGCCCCGGCGCAACTGTAGATCGAGGTGTCGTTGAAGAAATGCTCGCCCCGATGCAGCCAAACCGGAGCCATTTCGCTCAGCGCTGCGCCGATGGCGGTGGTGCCCACCGCCGGCTCCGACAGGTTCGTACCGATGCGGGTAATCAGATGGGCCCGCGGGTCGCTGTGGTCGATCGGACCGTGGGCGTCGACCACGGTGCCCTGCTGGTTCGTCAGGATCGCGAAGTAGCGCGTGTCCTGCATGGCGCGACTCAGGCGTTCCAGGACGGGTCGAGCGGCTTGCACCAGGGTCCGGTTCTCTTCCTCGGCCCGCTGCATGGCAGGGTGCGAAACGGCTTCAAAATCCACGCGCTGCGTGGGCCGCAGGCCCAGTGCGAGGCAGCGCTGCCAGGAGCGTGCGATCCAGGGTTCGATCAGCTTCGGGTCCAGGGCCGTGCCGTGGTGCAGCGCCTGCTCGCGCGCCTGCTCAATGCGCTGCAGGCGCCCGCCAGGTGGTGAAGTGAGTGTGGCTGCCATGAAGGGTGGGTTGTCGCTGCGTTGCGTGCGGGGTATTCATGTTGGCACGATGGCCGGGCGTTCGTCGAGTATGGCGCAGTGTCGCATTTTGAGAATATTTGATTCACGGAAGATACCCGACTAGGGTTGTCCCTAGTCGTGGAATGCAGGGCGCGGCCAACAATCCCTATGCAATTTGATTCATAGGCAAAGCACTTCATAGGAGAGACTCATGCAGAAGGTGTTGCATATCAACCCGGACAAATGCACTGGCTGTTTGCAGTGCGAGATGGCGTGTTCGTTCGAGAACTACGGCACGTTTGCGACCGCCAAGTCGCGCATCAAGGTGTTCGACTTCCATCACACGGGCAAAAAAGTGCCCTACACCTGCACCCAGTGCGACGAGGCCTGGTGCCTGCACGCCTGCCCGGTGGAAGCCATCACGGTGGACAAAGCCACCGGCGCCAAGGTGGTGAACGATGCCACCTGCGTGGGCTGCAAGGTCTGCACCATCGCCTGCCCGTTCGGCACGATCAACTATGTGGCCGATACCGGCAAGGTGCAAAAGTGCGACCTGTGTGGCGGTGAGCCGGCCTGCGCCGAAGCCTGCCCTACCGGCGCCATCACCTTCATTGATGCCAACTGGACCGGCTTGGGCAAGATGGCTCAATGGGCCGACAAGCTTGGCAATCAACCTTCAGCCGCTTAAGGAGCACACATCATGTCATGGGCAGGAAAAATCCTCCGCGTCAATTTGACTGCGGGCACCGTCAAGTCAGAACCTCTCAACATGGACTGGGCGCAAGCCTATATCGGCTCGCGTGGCCTGGGTACCAAGTACTTTGTGGACGAAGTTGACGCCAAGGTCGATCCGCTGTCGGCGCAGAACAAGATCATCTGGGCCACGGGCCCGCTGACCGGCACCATGGCCTCCACCGGTGGGCGCTATACCGTCATCACCAAGGGGCCGCTCACCGGCGCCATCGCCTGCTCCAATTCGGGCGGCTACTGGGGTGCGGAGTTCAAGATGGCCGGCTGGGACATGGTCATCTTCGAAGGCAAGTCGGCCACGCCGGTGTACCTGTACGTATTTGACGATGTGGTCGAACTGCGCGATGCGTCGCACCTGTGGGGCAAGAGCGTCTGGGAGACCGAAGAAACGCTGAAGAAGAGCCTGCAGGACCCGCTCACGCGCGTCTCCAGCATCGGCAAGGCGGGGGAAAACGGCGTGCTGTTTGCCGCCGTGGTGAACGATCTGCACCGCGCTGCCGGACGCTCCGGTGTCGGCGCCGTCATGGGCAGCAAGAACCTCAAGGCCATCGCGGTGCGCGGCACCCAGGGCGTGGGCAATATCCGCGACCCCAAGGCCTTCATGGTGGCGGTGAAAGCGGCCAAGAAAGTGCTGGCGGACAACGGCGTCACGGGTCAGGGCCTGCCGGCCTTTGGCACGCAGGTGCTGATGAGCGTCATCAACGAAGTCGGTGCACTGCCCACGCGCAACCACCGCGACAACCAGTTCGAGGGTGCGAAGGACATCGGCGCCGAAGCCATGGCCACGCCGCGCAAGACCGATGGCAAGAAGCACTTGGTGACGAACCAGGCCTGCTTTGGTTGCACCATCGCCTGCGGTCGCGTGAGCAAGATGGATGAAACGCACTTCACCATCGTCAACAAGCCGCAGTACCGCGGTGCCAACGGCGGCCTCGAGTACGAAGCGGCCTGGGCGCTGGGCGCGGCCAATGGCGTGAACGACCTGGAGGCGCTGCAATACGCCAACCTGCTGTGCAACGAGGAGGGCATCGACCCGATCAGTTTCGGCGCCACCGTGGGTGCGGTGATGGAACTGTATGAAATGGGCGTGCTCACGGCCGAGCAGATCGGTATCGATGCCAAGTTCGGCTCGGCCCAGACCCTGGCCTTCCTCGCCGAGGAGACCATCAACGGCCGCGGCTTTGGCAAGGAAATCGGCCAGGGCTCCAAGCGCCTCACGGCCAAGTACGGCCACCCCGAACTCAGCATGAGTTCCAAGGGCCAGGAATTCCCGGCCTACGACGGTCGCGCCATTCAAGGCATCGGCCTGGCCTACGCCACGTCCAATCGCGGCGGCTGCCACCTGCGCGGCTACACCATCGCCTCTGAAGTGCTGGGCATTCCGGTGAAGACCGATCCGCTGGAGTCCGAAGGCAAGCCCGAACTGGTGAAGGCCTTCCAGGACGCGACGGCGGCGTTCGATTCCTCCGGTCTGTGCATCTTCACCACCTTTGCCTGGGGCTTGCAGGACCTGGCGCCGCAAATTTCGGCCGCTTGCAGCGAGGCCTACACGATCGAGGAGTTGGCCAAGATCGGCGAGCGCATCTGGAACATGGAGCGCGAATTCAACAACCGCGCCGGCTTCACCGAGAAGGATGACAGCCTGCCGCCGCGCCTGCTGAATGAGGCCTGCAAGAGCGGCCCGGCCAAGGGCAAAGTGAACGAGTTGGCCAAGATGCTGCCCAAGTACTACGAGGCGCGCGGCTGGGATGCCCAGGGCCGACCCACGGCCGCAACCAAGGCGCGCCTGGGCCTGTAAGGACGCGCCGAAATCCACGTAGAGCGGCCGCCAGTGGCCGCTCTTCTTATTTGGAGACTTCCATGCATCACCTCATCCTTGGCGCCGGTCCGGCCGGTGTCATCGCCGCGGAAACGATTCGCAAACACGCGCCCCACGACCGCATCACGCTGGTGGGAGAAGAGGCCGAGCCGCCGTACTCGCGCATGGCGATTCCCTATCTGCTGATGGGTCGCATTGGCGAGAGCGGCACCTACTTGCGCAAACGTTTGATGCACTACGACGAACTGTCGATCAAACGCGTGCATGCGCGCGCCAAGAGCGTTGACTCAGCCGCCAAGACGGTCACGCTGGACAACGGGCAAACCCTGTCGTTCGACCGCTTGTTGATCACCACCGGCTCCCAACCCGCGCGCGCGCCGATTCCCGGCATCGATTGCGCTGGCGTGCACTCGTGCTGGACGCTGCAGGACGCGCGCGCCATCATGGCGCTGGCCGTGCCCGGCGCACGCGTGCTGCAGATGGGCGCGGGCTTCATCGGCTGCATCATCATGGAGGCGCTGGCCGAGCGCGGCGTGCATTTGAGCGTGGTCGAAATGGGCGACCGCATGGTGCCGCGCATGATGGGCCCGACCGCGGGCGGCATGATCCGCGACTGGTGCGAAGCCAAGGGCGTTGAAGTGTTCACCGCAACCCGGGTCGAGGCGATCGAGGTCGCCACGCCCTTGCGCGTGCGCCTGTCCGATGGTCGCCAGGTGGCGGCCGATCTGGTGATCAGCGCCACGGGCGTGAAACCGGCCATCGCCTTCCTGGAGAACTCGGGCATCCACTGCCTGCAGGGCGTGCTCACGGACGAGCAGCTGCAAACCAACGTGCCCGGCATCTTTGCCGCAGGTGATTGTGCCGAGGCTTTTGACAAGGTCAGCGGGCGCACCATCATCAGCGCGATCCAGCCCAACGCGGCCGAGCAGGCCCGAGTGGCGGCGCTGAACATGCTGGGTCAAGGCGCCGCGCTCAAGGGGGTGACGCAGATCAACGTGCTCGATACGCTGGGACTGATTTCCACCAGCTTTGGCAACTGGGAAGGCGTCCCCGGTGGCGAGCATGTGGAACTGACCGACAAGGCCCACGGCCGCCACCTGAGCCTGCAGTTCCAGGGCGACGTTCTGGTGGGCTGCAATTCGGTCGGCTGGACCGAGCATGTGGGTGCGATGCGCGGTCTGGTCGAAGGCCAGATTCACCTGGGCGAATGGAAAGACGCCCTGTTGCAGGACCCCACTCAGCTCATGCTGGCGTATCTGGCCAGCGCCCAGGGCGCAAGCGGCTGGAGCGGCGCCCAGGACGAGCGGCGCCGATGAAGATTCAGTTCAAGCTTTTTGCCTCGCTCACCGACTACCTGCCCACGCAGGGGCGTGACGGCAACGTCGTGGAACTGGAGCTGCCCGAAGGCACGACCATCAGCCAGATGGTGCAGCGCTACAGCCTGCCCGACAAGCTGGTGCATCTGGTGCTGGTGAATGGCAGTTACATTGCACCGGAGCAGCGCGCCGCGCATGCTTTGCAGGAAGCGGATGCGCTGGCCATCTGGCCGCCGATCGCTGGCGGCTGATGCCGTGGCCTGCGCGCTTGCCGGATCGGCCTGATGCAGTCGCACTATGCCGAGCAATTCGAGCGCGACATGAGTTGCACCGAAGTGGAGTGGCTGCGCTGGCTGCCGGCGGCCATCGGCGCGCTGAAGCACCAACAAATTGCAGGCCAAGCCGTGGTCCAGTTCGAGCCCGGAGCGCTGCGTCTGAGCTGGCGTGAGCTCGAACCGCTGCGCATCGCCATGGTTCGCCTGCCCCGGTTGCGCGTGGAATTCGTGTTCCAAGGCCTGGATGCGGCGCAGCGCCACGGTTTCATGCAGCGCTTCGATTTGTACCTGCAGCGCGGTGGCGGCTGAGCTGAGCCATGACTGCGGCGCGCTCGTCTGAGTGGCCGGCGCAAGCTGTAAGGCCATTGGCAGAACCAGGCGTTAACCTGTGGGCATGAAGCCTCAGTTCCTGGTTGTCGGCGGGGGAATAGGCGGCCTGGCTGCCGCTCTGGCCTGCTCGCGCGCGGGTGTGCAGGTGCGACTGCTGGAGCGCACGGCTCGGCTGACCGAGGTCGGTGCCGGCATTCAGATGGGGCCCAATGTGACGCGGCGCCTGCAGCAATGGGGATTGGAGGCTGCCCTGGAGGCTGTGGTGGCACTGCCGCAAGCGCTGCACGCGCGCGACGCCATTTCGGGAAGCGTTTTAGGCGCCTTGACTCTGGGTGAACGCGCCCTGCAGCAGTATGGCGCTCCCTACGCCACGGTGCACCGGGGCGACCTGCAGCAGTTGCTGCTGGCGGCCGTGCAGCAGCACACCGACACCCGCCTGAGCCTGAACGCCTGCGTCAGCAGTTTCAGCCAAAGCGCTCGCGTGGTCACGCTGAACACGGCGCAAGGCCTGAGTCTGGAGGCAGATGCCTTAATCGGCGCCGATGGGCTCTGGAGCCGGGTGCGCCAGTGTCTGCTCGGCGATCAAGCGCCGCAGGTCACCGGTCATGTCGCCTACCGCGCGATGCTGCCTCAGAGCGCGCTGCCCGAGCGCCTGCGCTCTCAGCTTGTGACCGCCTGGCTCGGTCCCCGCCTGCACGTCGTGCAGTACCCGGTGCGGCGCGGCGAATGGCTCAATGTCGTGGCGGTGGTGCAGGGGCGTCTCGCCGGCCCGGAGAACCAGACCTGGGACCACCAGGCCACGGCCGGCCAGCTGCGCGCGACCTTGTCCCAGGTCGGAGCCCACGCCGCCTTGCAGGATCTGGTGGCTGCCATCGACGATTGGCGCATGTGGGCCCTGTGTGACCGTGCGCCGATGCGCGGCGCCTACGAGCAGGCGCAGGGCCGGGTGGCCTTGTTGGGCGACGCGGCACACCCGATGCGGCCCTATGTGGCGCAGGGTGCCGGCATGGCGATTGAAGACGCCGATGAATTGGCGCGAGGACTTGGCAGCGGGTCCAACGACATCCCCGCGCTATTGCAGCGTTACGCGCAGGCCCGTTGGCAGCGCAACGCCAGAGTGCAGGCGCGCTCGATCCGCAATGGCCAGATCTACCATGCCCAGGGCTTGCTGCGCTGGGGCCGCGACCGAGCCCTGTCGCTGCTCGGCCCCCGGATCATGGACATGCCCTGGCTGTATCGTCACTGAGACTTTGCGGGACAGACCAAGAACTACGCGTAGCGAGTGTTGCTCTGTGCGCAACCGATTAAGAAACCCAGGCGCACTCGCAGGTGAAGTGGCGCAGGTACTGGGGCTGCTTGGTGATCTTCACGCCGCGGATGGAAGCGGCCTTTTCCTTGACCTCGGCAATCACTTCGGCGGCGTAGTCGAAGTGCGACTGCGTGTACATGCGCCGTGGAAATGCCAGCCGCACCAGTTCCATGCTGTGGTAGGTCTCGACGCCACTGTCCAGTCGCTTGCCAAACATCACCGAGCCGATTTCCACGCCGCGGATGCCGCCTTCCAGATACAGCGCATTGCACAGCGCCCAGGCCGGATAGTGTGCAATCGGCATGTCCGGCAGCACGGTGCGCGCGTCGATGTAAACCGCGTGTCCGCCCGTGGGCTTGACGAAGCCGACTCCGGCGGCTTCGAGCCGCTCGCCCAGATACTCGGCGGTGCGCAAGCGGTAGCGCAGGTAATCCTCGTCCATGCCTTCAACCAGGCCCACGGCCAGCGCTTCCAGGTCGCGTCCGGCCAGGCCGCCGTAAGTGGGGAAGCCTTCGGTCAGGATCAGCATGTTGCGCACCGAGTCCATCCATTCGTCGCTGCGCAGCACGATGAAGCCCCCGATGTTGACCATGCCATCCTTCTTGGCGCTCATGGTGCAGCCGTCGGCCAGCGCGAACATCTCCTGCACGATGGACTTGATGGGCGTGTTCTCGTAGCCCGGTTCGCGCATCTTGATGAACATCGCGTTCTCGGAGAAGCGGCACACGTCCATGATCAGCGGCTTGCCGTATTTCTTCAGCAGGGCGGCATAGGCGCGCATATTCGCCATCGAGACCGGCTGGCCTCCGCCGGTGTTGTTGGTCACCGTGATCATGCCGAAGGGAACGCGCTGCCCCTCCGTTTGCAGCAGCAACTCGACCCGCTCCAGGTCGATGTTGCCCTTGAAGGGGTAGATCAGCGCCGGCTGCAGACCTTGGGGAATCACCAGATCGCGCGCTTCGATGCCCAGGTATTCCAGGTTCGCGCGGGTGGTGTCGAAGTGGCAGTTGTTGGGCACCAGGTCGCCCTTTTTGCAAACGGCGGTGAACAGTACTTTTTCCGCAGCCCGGCCCTGATGGGTGGGCAGGAAGTGCTTCATGCCGGTGATGTCCTGGATCACTTTTTCCAGGCGGTAAAAACTGCGCGCACCGGCGTAGCTTTCATCGCCCTCCATGATCGCGCCCCATTGGCGCGACGACATCGCGCCCGTGCCCGAGTCGGTGAGCCAGTCGATCAGCACGTCTTCGGCGCGCAGCTTGAAGACGTTGAGTTTGGCCTCTTCCAACATCGAGTCGCGCTCGGCGCGCGTGGTCATGCGGATGGGTTCGACGCTTTTGATGCGGAAGGGTTCGATCAGGGTTTTTGGCATGGCGGCACTTTGAGTTTGGCAAATGAAGGCGCAAAGGTAGCACCGGCCAAAACGTCGTGGTGTCGGCTATTTCCAACAGGCGGGAAAAAAATCTGGCTTTGCAGCGACGGGTCAGTCGATGCGCCCGAGCAGCAGGTACTCCATGAGTGCCTTTTGCACGTGCAGGCGGTTTTGCCTTTTGGCTGGCGCCAGCGAAACCGCCCATGGCCCTTGCGGGCCTGAGCATCGACTTGTCAGTCGATGCGCCCGAGCAAGAGGTACTCCATGAGTGCCTTTTGCACGTGCAGGCGGTTTTCCGCTTCGTCCCAGACGACGGATTGCGGGCCGTCGATGACGTCGGCGGCGACCTCTTCGCCGCGGTGCGCTGGCAGACAGTGCATGAACAGCGCCTCGGGCTTGGCGCCGCGCATCATCTCGGCGTCGACGCACCAGTTGGCAAAGGCCGTTTTCCGCGCCTCGTTTTCAGCCTCGTACCCCATGCTGGTCCAGACATCGGTCGTCACCAGATCCGCACCGGCGCAGGCCTGCAGCGGGTCATCAAACACCTGGTAGCTGTCGGACGAACGGATGCCGGCAACCGACTGATCCACCTCGTAGCCACTGGGCGTGCTCAGGTGGACCTTGAAGCCCAGGATTTCGCTCGCCTGCAGCCAGGTGTTGGCCATGTTGTTGCCGTCGCCGACCCAGGCCACGGTCTTGCCCTGGATCGAGCCGCGGTGTTCGATGAAGGTGAAGATGTCGGCCAGGATTTGGCAGGGATGAAACTCATTCGTCAGGCCGTTGATCACGGGCACCCTGGAATGCCCGGCAAAGCGCTCGATCTTGGTCTGCTCGAAGGTGCGGATCATCACCAGATCGACCATGCGGCTGATGACCTTGGCGCTGTCTTCGATCGGCTCGGCCCGGCCCAACTGGCTGTCGCCGGTGGTCAGATGCACGACGCTGCCGCCGAGCTGGTACATGCCGGTCTCAAAGCTGACGCGGGTGCGCGTCGAAGCCTTTTCGAAAATCATCGCCAGCGTGCGGTCCAGCAGCGTCTGATGCCTTTCGTAGGATTTGAACTTCTTCTTGATGAAGGCGGCGCGCTCGAACAAATAGGCGTATTCCGAGGCGCTGAGGTCGCTGAATTGGAGGTAATGTTTCATGGCGCTATGGGTTATTCTTCGGGCGCTTCAGGCGCTCTCGGCGAGCAAGGCCTTGATCAACGGACACAGGATGGCTGCGACTTCGTCGGCCTGCGCCAGCGTCATGATCAGCGCCGGCACGAGCCGGATCACGCTGTCGGCGGTGACGCTGATGAGCAGCCCTGCATCGGCGCTGCGCTGGGTCAGCACGTTGCACGGCTTGGCCAGCTCGACGCCGATCATCAAGCCCTGGCCGCGGACCTCCTTCACGCCGCCGTTGGCCAGCTCTGCCGCCAGTGTGTGCGTGAGCACGGCCCTCAGGTGCTCTCCCACCAAGGCCGCGTGCGCCAGCAGACCGTCTTCTTCGATGATGCGGATGGTCTCGACCCCGGCGCGCATGGCCAGCGGATTGCCGCCAAAGGTGGTGCCGTGGTTGCCGGGCTGAAAGATGTTGGCGGCACGCGGTCCTGCCACCACCGCGCCCACCGGCACGCCCGAGCCCAGCCCCTTGGCCAAGGGCATCACGTCGGGAACGATCCCGGCCCATTGATGCGCAAACCATTTGCCGGTACGGCCCATGCCGCACTGCACCTCGTCGATCATCAGCAGCCAGTCGCGTTCGTCGCACAGTTGGCGCACCTGTTGCAGATACTCGACACGCATGGGGTGGATGCCGCCTTCGCCCTGGATGGTCTCGAAGAACACGGCCACCACATTCGGGTTGTTCGCCGTGGCGTTCTTGAGCGCCTCCATGTCGTTGAGCGGGACACGGATAAAGCCTTCGACCAGCGGGCCAAAACCGGCTTGCACCTTGGGGTTGCCGGTCGCGCTCAAGGTGGCGATGGAGCGGCCGTGAAACGCCTTGTCGTAGACCACGATCTCGGGGCGCTCGATGCCCTTGTCGTGGCCGAACTTGCGCGCCAGTTTGAGCGCGGCTTCGTTCGCCTCGAGTCCGGTGGAGCAGAAGAACACATTCGTCATGCCCGACAGTTCCACCAGCTTGGCGGCCAGTCGCTCCTGATTCGGCACATGGTAGTAGTTGCAGCTGTGAATGATCTTGGCAATCTGGTCCTGCAGTGCCGGCACCAGCTTGGGGTGGTTGTGGCCCAAGGTGTTGACCGCGATGCCGGCGAGCGCGTCCAGATACGATTTGCCATTGATGTCCCAGACCCGGCAGCCCTGGCCGTGCGACAGGGCGATGGGCAGTCGCCCATAGGTGTTCATGACATGGGGTGAGGATGCCTCGAGCAACGCGGTCATGCTGACCTCCAAAAAACAGTTGGGAAAAAGGGAGTTCAGCGAAGAAAGCTTGGCCGCTGAAGCCTGATTTTAGGCGCTGCGCGCAGGCGCCGACCGCCGGGCGCGCTGCCGGGCCTATTTGAGGGAGAGCACCCAGGCCGCCAATTTCTTGGATTCGGCTTCGGTGACTTGTGCATTCGCCGGCATGGGAACCGGACCCCAAACCCCGGCTCCGCCCTTCATGATCTTGAGCGCCAATCTGTCAGCGGCGGTTTTGTCGCCCTTGTACTTGACCGCCACCTCCTTGTAGGCTGGGCCCACGACCTTCTTGTCCAATGCGTGGCAGGCCATGCAATTGCGCGAAGTCGCCAGCGCCTGATCAGCCCAGGCCGGAGCGGCGATCACACAGAGGGTCGAGAGGGCCAGCATTGCACGTTTCATGAGGTTTCCTGTGGAGTACGGTTTGATTACACTAGTGCGCCGACACAGAAGTAGTGGAACAAAATGAAAGTGATGGATTCGCGCTCAGGCCTAGGCGCAAAGCGCAGACATAGCGGTGGCTATGGCGAGCATTTGCAACGACGGCATGGGTGCGAAGGCGCGCTTTCATGTTTCGATACTTCTGGGTTGGAGTACTAGATCAACGCGAATTCAGTCGGCGCCGTTGACGCCGGGGTTTCGTTTGCTGCAATTCAGAGGAGTGGCTGATGTATTTTTTGGGACTCGGACTGGTTTTGCTGCTGCTCAAGAGCTTGCAAATTGGCATCGTTGCCAACTGGGACTGGTGGCTCGTGCTGTCGCCGTTTCTTCTGGCCGTGCTCTGGTGGTCCTGGGCCGATCGTTCGGGCTACACCAAGAAAAAGGAAACGGAAAAGATCGATCAGCGCAAGCGCGATCGCATCGAGAAAAGCCGCGCCGCCTTGCGCGAGCCGCCGCAACGACCGCATTGAGGCGGGCTCCCTCAGCCGTCAATTTTCAGTAGTCATCCAGTACGGCGCCGCGGCTCGCGGTGGAGGCGTTGAAGGCAAATTTCGCTTGCACGCCGCGCGTGTAACGCGGTGCCGGTGGCGTCCAACCCACTTTGCGCTGCGCCAGTTCGGCGTCGCTGATGTTGAGTTGCAGCAGCAGTTGGCGCGCGTCGATGGTGATGGAGTCGTTCTCTTGCACGAAGGCGATGTTGCCGCCGGCGGCGGCTTCCGGCGCCACATGTCCCACCACCATGCCCCAGGTGCCGCCCGAGAAGCGGCCATCGGTGATCAGTCCGACGCTTTCACCCAGGCCTGCGCCGATCAGCGCGCCGGTCGGGGCCAGCATTTCGGGCATGCCCGGGCCGCCCTTGGGCCCGAGGTAGCGCAGCACCATCACGTCGCCAGCGACGATCTTTCCGGCAAGAATGGCCTGGAGGGCCGACTGCTCGTCGTCGAACACCCGCGCCGGGCCGGTGATCACCGGGTTTTTCAATCCGGTGATTTTCGCCACCGCGCCCTCGGGCGAGAGGTTGCCCTTGAGGATCGCCAGGTGTCCCTGGGCGTACATCGGTTGGTCGAACGGGCGGATCACGTCCTGGTCGGCGCGCGGCGCGACCGCAACGTCCTTGAGCACTTCGGCGATGGTCTGGCCGGTGATGGTGATGCAGTCGCCGTGCAGCAGTCCAGCGTTGAGCAGCATCTTCATGACCTGGGGAATGCCGCCGGCGCGATGCAGGTCCACGGCCAGATACTTGCCACTGGGCTTCAAGTCGCACAGCACCGGCGTCTTTTGCCGAACGCGTTCGAAGTCGTCGATCGTCCATTCGACCTCGGCCGCGTGCGCAATCGCCAGGAAGTGCAGCACCGCGTTGGTGGAGCCACCCGTGGCCATGATCACGGACACGGCGTTCTCGATGGACTTGCGCGTGACGATGTCGCGCGGTTTCAAATCGTTCTTGATGGCTTCGATCAGCACCTTGGCCGATTCGCGTGCCGAGTCCACTTTCTCTTCGTGCGGATTGGCCATGGTGCTGGAGTAGGCGAGCGAGATGCCCAGCGCTTCAAAGGCGGAGGACATGGTGTTGGCCGTGTACATGCCGCCGCAGGAGCCGGGTCCTGGAATGGCGCGGTGTTCGATCTCGTTCAGGTCATGGTCGCTCAGGCGCCCCGCCGCGTTTTCGCCGACGGCTTCGAACACGCTCACGATGTTCAGATCGCGTCCCTGATAACTGCCTGGCAGGATGGTGCCGCCATAGACGAAGATCGCCGGAACATTGGCGCGCAGCATGCCCATCAAGCCGCCAGGCATGTTCTTGTCGCAGCCGCCGACGACGAGCACGCCATCCATCCATTGGCCTTGCACGCAGGTTTCAATGCAGTCCGAGATGACTTCACGGCTCACCAGCGAATACTTCATGCCCTCGGTTCCCATGGCCATGCCGTCGGAGATCGTGGGCGTGCCAAACACCTGGGCATTGCCGCCGGCCTCTTCGATGCCGGCGATGGCCGCGTCGGCGAGTTTTTGCAGGCCTGAATTGCACGGCGTGATGGTGCTGTGGCCGTTCGCCACGCCCACCATCGGTTTGACGAAATCACCGTCCTCATAGCCCATGGCGTAGTACATGGAGCGATTGGGTGCGCGGGCCTTGCCCTCGGTGATGTTTCGGCTGCGGCGGTTGATTGGCATGATCTGGCTCTCCAAAATCGGGGGTGATGTGCGGGTGATGACTGGTGCCGAGTGTAATTCGAGCGCGAGCGCTTTCTCGTGGCTGCGGCACAATCGCGCCATGCTCATTCAACCGCAAATCAATCCCGTCGCGCTTCAGTTGGGTCCGCTGGCCGTGCACTGGTACGGCCTGACCTATCTGGCGGCCTTCGGTCTGTTCATGTTCTTGGGGCTGCGCCGGCTGAACCAGCAACCCTTTGCCTCGGTGACCGGCGCGGGCGCCTGGAGCCGCAGGGACGTCGAGGACATCCTGTTCCTGGGCGTCATGGGCGTCGTTCTCGGCGGCCGCCTGGGCTACTGTCTGTTCTACAAGCCGGCTTACTACGCAGCGCACCCGCTCGAGGTGTTTGCCGTGTGGCAAGGCGGCATGAGTTTTCACGGCGGCATGCTGGGCGTGCTGGTGTCGCAACTGTGGTTTGCCAAATCGCGCCAAAAGCCCTGGCTGCAAGTGGTCGACTTTGTCACGCCCTGCGTTCCCACCGGACTGGCGATGGGGCGCATCGGCAACTTCATCAACGGCGAGCTCTGGGGCCGGGTCGCGTCTCCTGACCTGCCCTGGGCCATGGTGTTTCGCGGTGCCGGCAATGCGCCGCGCCATCCGTCGCAGATCTACAATTTTTTGCTCGAAGGTGTGCTGTTGTTCATCCTGATGTGGAGCTACGCGCGCAAGCAGCGCAAAGAGGGGCAGGTGGCTGCGGCGTTCCTGATCGGTTACGGCAGCTTGCGTTTTGGTGCGGAATTCTTTCGTGAGCCCGACGACTTCCTCGGCTTGTTGTCGCTCGGTCTGAGCATGGGCCAGTGGTTGTGCCTGCCGATGATTGCCGCTGGCGCGGCTTTGTGGCTGTTCGCGCAAAAGCGCGAAGATTCACTGCTATAATTCGCATTGTCGAACAGACTTTCAGGCGCGTAGCTCAGCTGGTTAGAGCACCACCTTGACATGGTGGGGGTCGTTGGTTCGAGTCCAATCGCGCCTACCAATTTTCCCGAACGTCATTGCATCTCCTCAGGGTAATCCTTGGGGCATGATTCCCCGCTTATTTTTAGAATCGGCAGCGATGCAAGCGTTGCGGGTACGGGTAGAGGGAAGGAGCTCTCTTTCTTGACTACGGGCGCACCTCAGCCGAAGTCTGGAAGCTAGCTTTGAAGGGAATTACCTGTGCCTACCACCAAGTCAGACGGCGCCAAAGCGGCGCAGCGTGTTGTTAAAAAATACCCCAATCGACGTCTCTACGATACGAGTTCGTCCAGTTACATCACCTTGGCCGACGTGAAGCGTCTGGTGATGGCGGGCGAGCCGTTTGTGGTGCGTGACGCCAAGACCAACGAAGACCTGACGCGCGCCATCCTGCTGCAGATCATCCTGGAGGCCGAGGCCGGCGGCGCGCCCATCTTCACCGAAGCGGCACTGAGCAACATCATCCGTTTTTATGGCCACGCGATGCAGGGCTTCATGGGCTCCTGTCTGGAAGAAAACGTGCAGTCGATGATGGACATTCAGAACAAGTTGACAGAACAGGCCAAGGGCCAATCGCCCGATCTGTGGGCACCGTTCACGAACCTGCAGTCGCCCTTGATGCAGAACATGGTCGGCGGCTACGCGGAGAATTCCAGGAATGCCTTCGTGAAGATGCAGGAGCAAATGCAAAAGCAGGCTGAACAGATGCTGGGGGCGTTCGGATTAAAGCAATAACTGGGAGAATGCGAGGATGAACGTTATTTCTCCCGCAAAAATTCCCCACATCGGATTTGTCAGTCTCGGTTGCCCCAAGGCACTCACCGATTCCGAACTGATTCTCACGCGCCTGAGCGCCGAAGGCTATCAAACCTCCAAGACCTTCGCCGGCGCCGATCTGGTGATCGTCAACACCTGCGGCTTCATCGATGATGCGGTCAAGGAAAGCCTGGACACCATTGGCGAGGCGCTGGCAGAAAACGGCAAGGTCATCGTCACCGGCTGCCTGGGAGCGAAGGCCGGCAGCGACGGCAGCGCCAACCTGGTGCGCCAGATGCACCCGAGCGTGCTGGCGGTGACCGGTCCGCACGCGACGCAGGAGGTGATGGACGCGGTGCACACGCATTTGCCCAAGCCGCATGACCCCTTTGTCGATTTGCTGCCGAACGCTTTCGGCGTCGCGGGCATCAAGCTCACGCCGCGCCACTACGCCTACCTGAAGATCAGTGAAGGCTGCAACCATCGCTGCACTTTTTGCATCATTCCTTCGATGCGCGGCGACCTGGTATCGCGCCCGGTGGGCGACGTGCTGATGGAGGCGCAGGCGCTGTTTGCCGGAGGAGTCAAGGAACTGCTGGTGATCAGCCAGGACACCTCGGCCTACGGCGTCGATCTGAAGTACCGCACCGGCTTCTGGAACGGCAAGCCGGTGAAGACACGCATGCTCGAGCTGGTGCAGCAACTCGGTGAGATGGCCAAGGAATACGGCGCCTGGGTGCGCTTGCATTACGTCTATCCGTATCCGAGCGTGGACGAGGTCGTTCCCTTGATGGCGACGGGATTGATCCTGCCGTATCTGGACGTTCCGCTGCAGCACAGCCACCCGGACGTGCTCAAGCGCATGAAGCGCCCGGCCAGCGGCGAACGCAATCTGGAGCGGATTCTGCGCTGGCGCGAAATCTGTCCGCAGATCGTCGTTCGCAGCACCTTCATAGCGGGGTTTCCGGGTGAGACGGAAGAAGAATTCACGCACCTGCTGGACTTCATGCGCGAAGCCAAGATCGACCGTGCGGGCTGCTTTGCCTACAGCCCGGTGGCGGGCGCGGCGGCCAACGAACTGCCCGGCATGTTGCCGTTGGAGTTGCGGGAAGAAAGACGATCCCGATTCATGGCGGTGGCGGAGGAAGTTTCGGCCTTGAAGCTGCGCCAGCGCGTGGGTGCGACGATGCAGGTGTTGGTTGACTCCGCACCGGGCATGGGGAAAAAGGGAGGCGTGGGCCGCAGTTACGCGGACGCGCCCGAGATTGACGGCAGCGTGAGGTTGTTGCCGCCGGAGAAGATCAGCAAGACGCTGAAAGCGGGGGAATTTACCAAGGCGCGCATTGTGGGAACACAAGGGCACGACCTGGTGGGCCTGCCGGTTTGAAAACAAAAAAGCCGCTTCAAATGAAGCGGCTGATCTGTCACAAATCGCTAGGATTTATTGTCTACATTGGTGCCCAGGAAGGGACTCGAACCCCCACGAAGTTACTCGCTAGTACCTGAAACTAGTGCGTCTACCAATTCCGCCACCTGGGCATTTCAGGAAAGAGAGAATTGTATCAAAAATATTGGAACAACCAGCACCGAGCTGGATGAAATTGAAGGAATAGTTCTTGGTCATCGCGATGGCCACGGATTTGTACAGCGCGACGACGGGGAATCAGACATCTATCTGGCGCCCAACGAGATGCGCGCTGTGCTGCACAAGGACCGGGTCAAGGTGCGCATCGTGCGCCAAGACCGCAAGGGCCGGCCCGAGGGGCGGGTCGTTGAAATTGTGGAGCGCCCCGAGCAGCCCATCATCGGGCGGCTGCTGCATGAGAGCGGCATCTGGATCGTGGCGCCTGAAGACAAGCGCTATGGACAGGACGTGCTGATTCCCAAGGCAGCCGTCGGCGTGGCCAAAGCCGGACAGGTGGTGGTGGTCGAATTGACCGAGCCGGCGGCGCTGTTTGGTCAGCCGGTCGGGCGCGTGAAAGAGGTGCTCGGTGAAGTCGATGACCCCGGCATGGAGATCGAGATCGCGGTGCGCAAGTACAGCGTTCCGCACGAGTTTTCGCCGGCCTGCATCGCCTTGGCACGCACGCTGCCCGACAAGGTGCTGGCACAGGATCGCAAGCATCGCGTCGATCTGACCGATGTGCCGCTGGTCACGATCGATGGCGAAGACGCGCGCGACTTTGACGACGCCGTCTATTGCGAACCCGCCAAGGTGGGGCGCGGCAAGGGCTGGCGCTTGCTGGTCGCGATCGCCGACGTGAGCCACTATGTCGAGACCGGAAGCGCCATCGACATCGATGCCTACGAGCGCGCCACCAGCGTGTATTTCCCGCGCCGCGTGATCCCGATGCTGCCGGAAAAACTCTCCAACGGCCTGTGCTCGCTCAACCCCGAGGTGCAGCGCCTGTGCATGGTTTGCGACATGTTGGTCAGCGCCACGGGCGAGGTCCACGCCTACCAGTTTTATCCGGCCGTGATGTTCAGCCACGCGCGCTTCACTTACACCGAAGTCGCGGCGATCCTGAGCAACACGCGCGGCCCCGAAGCGGCCAAGCGCAAGGAGCGCGTCAACGATTTACTCAACCTGCACGACGTGTATCGCGCCCTGCTGGCCTCGCGCAGCGTGCGCGGTGCCGTGGACTTCGAGACCACCGAGACGCAGATCATTTGCGATGAAGTCGGTCGCATTGAAAAGATCGTTCCGCGCACACGCAACGAAGCCCATCGTTTGATCGAAGAGGCGATGCTCGCGGCCAACGTGTGCAGCGCCGACTTCATCCACTCCAGCAAGCACGCCGGACTGTTCCGCGTGCACGAAGGTCCGACGCCGGAGAAGGTTGAGCTGCTGCGCAACTACCTCAAGGCGATCGGTGTGGCCATGAACGTGAGCGACGAGCCCACGCCCGCGCAGTTCCAGGCCATTGCGCAAGCCACCAAGGAGCGCCCGGACGCGCAGCAGATCCACTCGATGCTGCTGCGTTCCATGCAGCAGGCGATCTACACCCCGACCAACGCCGGCCACTTCGGTCTGGCCTATGAGGCCTACACCCATTTCACCAGCCCGATCCGGCGTTATCCGGACCTGCTGGTGCACCGCGTCATCAAGGCGATTCTGGCGAAGAAACGCTACCACTTGCCGGTCTTGCCCACGCCGGGCGAGGCGCACGCCAAGCTGGCCAAGCGCCTGCTCAAGGGACAGGCGGCCAAGCGCAAGGAGTCGGATGAGGCGCCGGCCAAGGCCAGCCCCGAGAACCTCGCCTGGGCCGCTGCGGGTCTGCACTGCAGTGCCAACGAACGCCGCGCCGACGAGGCCAGCCGGGACGTGGAAGCCTGGCTCAAGTGCAAGTACATGCGCGATCATTTGGGCGAGGAGTTCTCCGGCGTGGTGAGTTCGGCGACCAGCTTTGGCATCTTCGTGACCCTGGACGACATGTACGTCGAAGGCCTGGTGCACATCACCGAACTCGGCGGCGAGTATTTCCGCTTTGACGAGGCGCGCCAGGAACTGCGCGGCGAGCGCACCGGCATGCGTTACGCGATCGGATCGCGGGTGCGGGTGCAGGTGAGTCGGGTCGATCTGGATGGTCGCAGGATTGATTTCCGCTTGGTCAACGAAGGCGAAGATGTGCTCACGCGCCCGGCCAAGGAGCGGGGTGCGGCCTTGCCGCAGCGCGCTGAGGCGAACGCGCCGAAGGGGAAGTTCTCCGGCAAGCCGGCGCAAAAGCCGGCCAAGGCGGCGGCTCGAACCGACAAGGCGCCGCCCCCGGGGCGCAAGGCCGCAGCCAAGAAGGACTCGGGCGGCAAGCCAGCGCGCAAACCAAGACGCTGAGGTTCTTGCACGCCGCTGTTCGGGCGCGAGCCGCTAGCCGTTGGCCGCCAGTTGACTGGCGCTCAGGGGCAAGCCGGCGGGCCAGCGGTCTGCCAGCGCGCCGTGCCGATAGACTGATTCGCAGGCGGCGGCAAAGGCCGGCAGGCCCGAGGCCAGCGCGGCACCCAGCATGCCGGCGAGAACGTCGCCGCTGCCCGCCGTGGCCAGGCGAGCATTGCCTGTGGGGTTGATGGCCGGGGTTTGCGCGGGGGCCGCGATCACCGTGCCCGAGCCCTTGAGCACCACGCTGCAGTGGTAGCGCTCGGCCAGTTGCTGCGCCGACTGCAGGCGTTGGCTCTGCACCTGCGCCGCGCTGCAGCCCAGCAGCCGCGCCGCCTCCAGCGGGTGCGGCGTCAGCACCGTGACGCGGCCGCGCTGAGCACGCGCGATCAACAGCGTTTGCAACTGCGTCTCACGGGCCAGCGCGTTGAGTGCGTCGGCGTCGAGCACGACGGGAGAGGCATGGCCCAGGACGCGCGGCAGGACAGCGCGCACCGCCTCGCCGCCACCGCAGCCACAGACCAGCGTCATGCCCTGAGCGTCGAGGGCATCGAAATCGCGGAACATCAATTCCGGCTGGGACGAATCCGCCCGAATGGCGTCTGGATCCAGCAGCGCGACGTAGACCCGGCCCGCGCCGCCGTGCAGCGCCGCGCGAGCTGCGAGCAGTGCCGCGCCGCTCATGCCCTTGGCGCCGCCGACGATGGCGACATCGCCAAAGCTGCCCTTGTGGCTGGCGTGGAGTCGGCTGCGCGCCGTTGGCTCGCCCAGCAGCGTGGCGCTGCAAGGCGCGGCCGCTGTGTCCAGTGCCAGGTCGTCCAGCCAGACCTGGCCGCTGGCATCGCGCCCGTGGGCGGTGAACAGCCCCGGCTTGAGAGTGAGCAAGCTCAGCGTGTGCTGCGCCCGCACCGCTGCGCTCGGCGCCGCTGCTTCGGCATGGGCGCCGGCCGTGCCCAGCCAGGCCCCGGTATCGGCATTCAATCCCGAGGGCAGGTCCACGGCCAGCACGGGCGCCGCGCTGTCGTTCAACTGCTGCGCCAGCGCGGCCAACCGCCCGCGCAGCGCGCCGCTGCTGCCGATGCCCAGCAAGGCGTCGATGCACAGATCGCCGGGATCGAGATCGCCCGGGGCATCCGCCGCGAATTCCACGCCCGCAGCGCGGGCCCGCGCCAGCGAGAGCAGGGCGTCCGGTGGTGAGTTGGTCTCGTCCCCCAGCCAGGTCAGTACCGGCGCTTTGCCCCAGCGCTGCAGGTGGAGCGCCGCTTCCAGGCCGTCGCCGCCATTGTTTCCGGGGCCGCAGGCGATCCATACCCGACGCGCATGCGGCGCCAGCGCCAGCGCCAGCCGGGCCACGGCCAGACCGGCGCGCTGCATCAACGCGTGGGGTGGCAGTTGTGCGGCGGCGGCCTGCTCCAGTTGGCGCGTGGCGGCGGTGTCAAACAGGCGCTGTGCGCCTTGGGCGGTGATGCGATCCATGGCGCGATTGTGGCTCGAACTCGCTCCAGGCTGAAACTGGGGATCCTCTGCATCACTCCGACCGGAGTTGCACGCCCAATCCTGGGGATGCGCGGACCGCGATGGCTTGTGCAGAGGATCCTTAGCCCAGGCGTTCCACGCCCAAGCCTTCCAGATCCAGCCCGGGCGGGCGTTGCGCCAGCAGATCGGCCAAGGCGCGCGCGCTGCCACAACTCAGCGCCCAGCCGCTGGAGCCGTGGCCCAAATTCAGCCAAATACCGGGCACGCCACTGGCACCCAGAATCGGCGGGCCATCGGGCAGCATCGGGCGCGCACCCTTCCATTCCTGCACGCCGCTGGAGAATTGCGCTGCCCCCGGAAACCAGTCCTGCAATACCTTGTACAGCGTGCGCAGCGAGGCGGCGCGCTTGTGCTCGACCGAGCCACCCAACTCGGCGCTGCCGGCCACGCGCACGCGCTGGCCCAGGCGTGAGATTGCGACCTTGTAGCGTTCGTCCATGACGGCGCTGCGCGGCGCGTTCAGCGGCTCACGCAAGGGCGCGCTCACCGAATAGCCGTGGACTGCGACCATGGGGATTTTCAAGCCGATGGGGCGCAGCAATTTCGCCGAATCCAGCCCGGCGCAGACCACCACGGCGTCAAAGTGGCGCGCGCTCGCTTCGCCTTCGATCTGGAGGTGGGTGGGCGACGCGGGGTTCAAGCCTTGCACCACCGTGTTGAACGCGAACTCAGCGCCCAGGCGCAGCGCCTCGTTCTTCAGCAGCAGCGTGAACTGGCGGCAGTTGGCCACTTCATCCTGGGCCAGGTGAATGGCGCCGAACAACGGGGTGTCGGGATTCAGTGCGGGCTCGACCTTGCGTGCATCCTGCGGATTCAACTCACTGAAAGCGACGCCGGCGTCGCGCAGCAACTGCAGCCCCGGCTGCGCCAGCCGAGCGTCCTGTTCCGAGCGCAACAACACCATGTAGCCGGTGCTGTGGTCGTACTCCAGTTGCAACTCGCTGCTGATTTCGTGCAGCCGCTCGCGGCTGTAAAAGGCCAGGCGTTGCAGCCGCGCCCGGTTGGCCTGGTAGCTTTGCAGATTGCAGGCGCGCAGCCAGCGCCAGATCCAGGCCAACTCGGCCATGGACAGCGGCAGACCGAGCTTGACCGGCGCGTGGCGGCTGAACAGGTAGCGCGCCACCTTGGCAGGCATGCCGGGTCCAGCCCAGGGCGTGACGTAGCCGGGGGCGAGCACGCCGGCATTCGCAAAGCTGCTCTCCTCGGCGGCGGCGCCGCGGCGTTCGAACACGGTGACTTCGTGGCCATCACAGGCCAATTCATAAGCGCTGGTCGTTCCGATCACGCCAGCCCCGATCACGGCAATTCTCATGGTGTGGGCAGGCGCTTTATATCGAGTGTCATGGGTTGCTTGGGGGAAAGTGGGTATGGAAAGAGGGTCTGCAGGGCGAGCGATCGCTATTCCTGCGACAGCAATTGCGCCGCCAGCAGAGCACTGTTGAGGACCGAATCATCACGCAGCGCGCCATGCCAGAGCATCAGGCCCACGGGCCATGCGCCGCGCTGATGGCAGGGTATGGAGATGGCGCAACCATCCAGCATGTTAACCACACTGGTGTTGCGCAGCAGCAGGCCATTGATGCGGAAGAATTCCGCGTCTCGTTCGGGCCCGGGCGCGACGCTGTCCAGCCTGCGGGCCGTGATCGGCACGCAGGGCGAAAGCGCGGCGTCAAAGCCTTGCAAGTCTTGCTCCACGCGCAACATCCAGGCCGCACGTGCGCGCTGCAGTTCGAGGTAGTCGCATGCCAGCATAGCGGCCCCGTTGCCAATGCGCGAACGCACTCTAGGGTCATAGCGCTCGGCGTGGCGCTCTAGCAGCAAGCGGTGCCAAGCGTAGCTTTCGATGGCGGAGAAGCCCCCTTTGGACTGCATTGCGCCCAATTCCCCCAAGGCCTTGAGTTCCACGGTTTCAATCCTTGCGCCGGCCTGACTCAGGCGCATCAGCGTGCGCTCGAAGGCGCTCGCCACGGCCCCATCCAGTCCATCGAGCAGGCTGGTTTGCGGCACGGCAAAGCGGTAGGCCGAGAGTGGAGCGGGGCTGCGCGTGACGCGTCGCGCGGCCAATATTTCATGGGCCAGCACGGCGTCGCGCACGCTTCGGGTCAGTGCGCAGACCGTGTCCAGCGTGCTCGACAACGGGACCGCGCCGGTCGTCGGCACCAGTCGCGCCGTGCTCTTGAAGCCGACGATGCCGTTCAAGGCGGCCGGAATGCGGATCGAGCCGCCGGTGTCGGAGCCCAGGCCGATGAAGGCCGCGCCGCTCGCCACCGACACCGCTGCACCGGACGACGAGCCGCCCGGCAAGTGGGCGGCGCCGTCCGAGCCCACGCGCCGCTCGTTCAGGCCGTCCCAGGCCGCAGGCGTGCCGTAGTGCGGATTGACGCCGACGCCGGAGAAGGCGAATTCGACCATCTGGCTGCGTCCGAGCAGGCTGGCGCCGGCCGCGCGCAGCCGCGCCACCGCCACGCTGTCGTGCGTTGCCGGCGGCGCATCGGCCAGCACCACGGAGCCGGCGGTGGTGGTTTGTCCGGCGATGTCGAACAAGTCCTTGACCGAAACGCTCAGCCCGGCCAGCGCCAGACCCTGTGGCTGCGGCTTGGCCGCGGTGCGCCGGGCCGAGTCGAACAGCGTGCGCACGAAGGCGTGTTCACAGGCTGGGGACTGGGCGATGGCGATGCAGTTTTCGATTTCCTGCGTGGCGCTGCCCAGGCCGTTGTTGAGCCGTTCACGGGTGCTGATCAGGTCGGTCTTCATGGGGTTTTCCTCTTCGCTATGGTATAGTCCTTGGGTTTTGCCGCTGCTGCGGGGCTTGCCCTGAAGCCGTTGCAAAACAAATCGCAAACCAGCCCCACCAAGGTGTTGTGAGTATCGCGCCCAAAGCTTGAAGAAGCGAAGCCCTTGCCCACAAAACGGACTGGATTTTAGAAACAACCTTCGGAGTTAAACATGTCAGTCACAATGCGCGAAATGCTGGAAGCCGGCGTCCATTTTGGTCACCAAACCCGCTTCTGGAATCCCAAGATGGCGCCGTATATTTTCGGCCATCGCAACAAGATCCACATCATCAACCTGGAAAAGTCGTTGCCGATGTTCCAGGATGCACTGACGCACGTGCGCCAGTTGTCCGCCAACCGCGGCACGATTCTGATGGTCGGCACCAAGCGCCAGTCGCGCGACACGATTGCAGCCGAAGCGCAACGCGCCGGCGTTCCCTACGTGGACCAGCGCTGGTTGGGCGGCATGCTGACCAACTTCAAGACCGTCAAAACCTCGATCAAGCGCTTGAAGGACATGAAGGTCCAGCAAGAAGCCGGTCTGGACGCGATGAGCAAGAAAGAGCAACTGATGTTCGCCCGTGAAATGGCCAAGCTGGAAAAAGACATCGGCGGCATTCAGAACATGACGGCTCTGCCCGACGCCATCTTCGTGATCGACGTGGGCTACCACAAGATTGCCATTTCCGAAGCCAAGAAGCTGGGCATCCCGCTGATCGGCATCGTCGATACCAACCATTCCCCAATCGGCATCGACTACATCATCCCCGGCAACGATGACTCGGCCAAGGCCATCACTTTGTACGCCCGCAGCATCGCCGACGCGATCCTGGAAGGCCGCGCCAACCCGATGGCGGAAGTGGTCAAGGCGATCGCAGCCGAGACCGGCGATGAATTTGTGGAAGTGCAAGAAGCCACGGCTTGATCACTTTGGAGCCGCGTGCAACGCGATCAGGAGGGGCTTTTGCCCCTTTTTTTTAGCTCTTTCCTTTGAAACCTTTTTGACTTGATGATGGAGAAATAACGATGGCTGCAATTACCGCAAGCATGGTCGCCGAACTGCGCGGCAAGACCGACGCACCGATGATGGAATGCAAGAGGGCCCTGACCGAGGCCGAAGGCAATATGGAAAAGGCCGAGGAACTGCTGCGCGTCAAGCTCGGCAACAAGGCCGGCAAGGCGTCCGCTCGCATCACCTCCGAAGGCGTGGTGACCTGCTTCATCGATGGCAGCACGGGCGCCATGATCGAAGTCAACTGCGAAACCGACTTCGTCACCAAGAGCGATGGTTTCCTCGCGATGGCCACGGCCGCCGCCCAGTTGATCGCCAAGAACGATCCGGCTGACGTGGCCGCGCTGGGCGCTTTGGCTTACAGCCAGGACGGCTTCGGCCCGACCCTGGAAGACGTGCGCAAGGGCTTGATTGGCAAGATCGGCGAGAACATGAGCTTTCGTCGCTTCAAGCGTTTCGCCTCGGGCGCCAAGCTGGCGTCGTACCTGCACGGCACGCGCATCGGCGTGGTGGTCGAGTTTGACGGCGATGACATCGCCGCCAAGGACGTCGCCATGCACGTCGCCGCGATGAAGCCTGTGGCCCTGTCCAGCGCGGACGTCCCCGCTGAATTGGTGGCCAAGGAGCGCTCGCTGGCCGCCGCCAAGGCCGCCGACGACGCCGCAACGGCCGTGGCAGCGGGCAAGCCGGTTCAGTCCGACGAAATCGTGGCCAAGCGCATCGAAGGCGGCGTGCAGAAGTTCCTCAAGGAAGTCTCCTTGTTCAACCAGTCGTTCGTGAAGAACGACAAGCAATCCGTCGAGCAGATGCTCAAGGCCACCGGGACGAACGTGAAGGCGTTCACCTTGTACGTGGTGGGTGAAGGCATCGAAAAGAAGGTCGATGATTTCGCGGCCGAAGTGGCCGCCACCGTGGCTGCGGCACAAAAGGGCGCCTGATCCTGTTGTTGCACCCGAACCGCCCCTTGCCTATCCCACAACGTACCAGGAGCTCCACCATGTCCGACGCCTTGTCAGCCAACCAGCGGCCCGCTTACAAGCGGATCTTGTTGAAGCTCTCGGGCGAGGCCTTGATGGGCGACGATGCGTTCGGCATCAACCGTGGCACCATCGTGCGCATGGTGGAGGAGATCGCCGAAGTCACGCGCATGGGAGTGCAAGTGGGGGTGGTGATTGGCGGCGGCAATATCTTTCGCGGCGTCGCTGGCGGCGCGGTTGGCATGGACCGGGCCACCGCCGACTACATGGGGATGTTGGCGACGGTGATGAATGCACTGGCGCTGGCGGACACCATGAACAAGGCGGGCCTGGTGGCACGCGTCATGTCGGCGATTGCGATCGAACAGGTGGTCGAACCCTATGTTCGACCCAAGGCACTGCAGTATCTGGAAGAAGGCAAGGTGGTGGTTTTTGCAGCCGGCACCGGCAACCCTTTCTTCACCACCGACACGGCCGCTGCGCTGCGGGGTGCCGAGGTGGGTGCCGAGATCGTGCTCAAGGCGACCAAGGTGGACGGCGTGTACAGCGCCGACCCGAAGAAGGATCCGAACGCCACGCGCTATGCCAAAATTTCCTTTGATGACGCCATGTCGCAGAATCTGGGCATCATGGACGCGACCGCGTTTGCGCTGTGTCGGGATCAGAAATTGCCCATCAAGGTGTTTTCGATCTTGAAGAACGGCGCTTTCAAGCGCGTCGTCATGGGCGAGGATGAAGGGACCTTGGTGTACGCCTGAGTTTCAGGCGGTGGCTGTGAAGCGCGCCCCGTCATGCGAGCGATTTCTTGCATGTCAACGGCGGCGTTATTGATTGATTGCCAGGAGATAGACAGATGACGATTGCGGACACCAAGAGCACAACGCAAGCCAAGATGGACCAGTCCATTGCCGCCTTCAAACACAACCTGACCAAGATTCGCACCGGGCGCGCCAGCCCCGGTCTGCTCGACACGGTGCACGTTGACTATTACGGCTCGATGGTGCCGATCGGCCAGGTGGCCAACGTGTCCTTGCTGGACTCGCGCACGCTGAGCGTTCAGCCCTGGGAAAAAGGCATGGGCGCGAAGATCGAAAAGGCCATTCGCGACAGCGATCTGGGTCTGAATCCATCGTCCATGGGCGACATCATCCGCGTGCCCCTGCCCGCCATGTCGGAAGAGCGCCGGCGCGAGTTGACCAAACTGGTGCGCAGCGAAGGCGAGGGCGCCAAGATTGTGGTGCGCAGTCTGCGCCGCGAAGCCAACGAGTCGGTGAAGAAACTGGTCAAGGACAAGCTCGCATCCGAAGACGATCAAAAGCGCACGGAAGCCGAGATCCAGAAGGCCACGGACCGGCACATCGTGGAAATCGATCAACTGGTGGCGGCCAAGGAACATGAGATCATGGCGGTCTGAGCTTCATGCAACGGCCGCGATGCGCAGCGCTTCATGAAGCTCCGTTTTCCTGCACCTTGAGCACCCGGTAAATCATGCTTAAGCAACGCATCATCACCGCGCTCGTGCTGCTGGCCATTTTGCTGCCGGCCATGATGTACCACGACCCAAGCGCATTTTGTGCGGTGGTACTGATCCTGATTGCCGCCGGTGCCTGGGAGTGGGGGCGACTCAACGGCTGCAGCCAAACAACCAGCGGGCTCGCCTCCATGGCCTGCCTGTTGATGTGTGGCCTGAGCTGGGCCATGGGCTGGCTGCACACGCCACTGAACCTTTTGTGGACGGCAGCGGGCGGCGTCTGGGTGCTGCTCGGCGCCTGGTTGCTGCGCGGGGGCGTGGCCCATTGGCCCACCATTGACCGCACGGTGCGACTCGTGGCTGGACTGGCGGCGCTGTGGCTGGCCTGGCTTGCCATGGCCCAAGCGCGCATCATTGGACTGAACTTCCTGCTCTCCGTCCTGGTCCTGGTCTGGGTGGCCGACATCTTTGCCTATTTTGCCGGGCGCAGCTTGGGTGGGCGGTTTTTCAAGAACAAGCTCGCGCCCAGCATCAGTCCGGGCAAGACCTGGGAAGGTGTCGTGGGCGCCATGCTTGGCGTCTTGCTGTTGTCGTCGGCCTGGATTGCCGGCGACGGCTTCTGGGGCGCGAGCGTGCCAAGTTTCTATTCGCAGTTGGCGCAGCGCGGCACCTGGCTGCTGGTGCTGGCGTTGCTGTTCATGGTGGCCATGAGTGTTGCGGGGGATCTGGTGGAGTCGCTGATCAAGCGTGCCGCCGGGGTCAAGGACAGCAGCGCTCTGTTGCCCGGACACGGCGGCGTGCTGGACCGGGTCGATGCCTTGCTGCCGACGCTGCCGCTGGCCATGATGCTTTATTCGCTGGGGGCGCTTTGACCAAGGCGGCCAAGCAGCGGGTTTGTGTGCTCGGGTCCACTGGCTCGATCGGCACCAGCACGCTGGACGTGCTCAGCCGACACCCCGATCGATTCGAAGTCTTCGCGTTGAGCGCCGCCACCCAGGTCGATCTGATGCTGGCGCAGTGCGCACGTTTTTCCCCGCGCTACGCCGTCATGGCCAGCGCCCCCCACGCCCAGGCACTGGCCCAGCGCGTGCAGGACAACGGCCTGGCGGTTCAAGTCCTGTCGGGACCCGAGGCGATCGAGATGATCGCCTCCCATGAGTTGGTTGACAGCGTGATGGCGGCGATTGTGGGCGCTGCGGGATTGGCCGCTTGCCTGGCGGCCGCGCGCGCCGGCAAGCGCCTGCTGCTGGCCAACAAGGAAGCGCTGGTGGTTGGCGGCGAGGTGTTTCTGGATGCCGTGCGCCAGGGCGGCGCCCGGCTGCTGCCGATCGACAGCGAACATTCCGCGATCTTTCAATCCTTGCCGGATGACAGCAGCACCTGGGCGCAGAGCATCGACAAGATCATCCTCACCGCGTCCGGCGGGCCGTTTCGCAGCCTGGCGCCCGAACGCCTGCGCGAGGTCACGCCCGAGCAGGCCTGCTCGCACCCCAACTGGGTCATGGGCCGCAAGATTTCAGTCGATTCCGCCACCATGATGAACAAGGCGCTCGAGGTGATCGAGGCCAAGTACCTGTTCGGCGTCGCGCCACAGCAATTGGAGGTGGTGATCCACCCGCAGAGCATCATCCATTCGATGGTGCAGTACCGCGATGCGTCGGTCGTGGCACAACTCGGAACGCCCGACATGCGCGGACCGATTGCCTACGGACTGGCCTGGCCCCAGCGCATCGCATCGGGCGCCGCCGCGCTGGACTTTCGCACGCTGGCGCCGATGAGCTTTGAGGCGATCGACGCCCACGACCATCCCCGGCGCTTTCCCGGCCTGAAGCTGGCCTGGGAGGCGCTGGCCGCGCCCTCGGGCACTTGTGCGGTGCTGAATGCCGCGAATGAAGTGGCCGTGGCCGCGTTTTTGGAGCAGCGCATCCGCTTTGACCAGATTCACCACATCAATCTGGCCACGCTCGAGGCCGTGACGGTGACGCGTCCCGATTGCCTGGCCGACCTGTTGGCGCTGGACACACTCGCGCGCCAGGCCGCACACCGCCAAGTGCAGGGACTGGTGCGCTGACATGACGCGGTCTGACGCATGATGACCGTGCTGGCCTTCCTGCTGGCCCTGGCACTGCTGATTGCCGTGCACGAGTATGGGCACTACCGCATGGCCGTGGCCTGTGGTGTCAAGGTGCTGCGTTTTTCCATCGGATTCGGACCTGCGTTGGCGCGCTGGCGTCCCAAGGGCTCGAGCACCGAGTTCGTGCTCGGCGCCTTTCCATTGGGCGGCTACGTGAAGATGCTGGACCAGCGCGAGGGCGAGGTGGCCGCGGATGAACGGCATTTGGCCTTCAATACCCAGAGCTTGAGAGCGCGCGCAGCCATCGTCGCCGCCGGGCCGCTGGCCAATCTGGGGCTGGCGGTGTTGCTTTATGCCGTGGTCGGCTGGAGCGGTGTGCAGGAAGCGGCGGCCATTCTGGCGAGCCCTGAGGTGGCTTCGATCGCGGCGCAGGCCGGCGTGGTGGGGGGCGAGCGGGTAGAGCGCGCGGGCATGGATGGGCAGGACTTGCAGCCGGTCCAGTCCTATGACGACCTGCGCCGCTGGCTCATCCGTGGCGCGTTGGAGGGCCGCGACGTGACGCTCGAGTTGGCGACCAAAGAGCAGGCGGCGCGTCGCAGCGCGCGGTTGCGTTTGAGCGAAATTCAGGCCAGCGAAGTGACGCCCGCGCTGTACCGCAAGATCGGACTCACAGGCCCCTTGACCCAGGCACTGATCGGTGAGGTCCAGGCCGACAGCGCGGCGCAGCGCAGTGGGCTGCGGGCCGGCGACCGGGTGCTGCGCATCGGCGCGGACACGATCAGCGACGGCCATCAATTGCGCGAGCACATCCGCGCATCGGTCCTGGACGGACGGGCCTTGACCCAGATCTGGAGCGTGCAGCGCGCCGGCACGACGCTGGAACTCGAAGTCACGCCGGAACTGCGCGAAGACGGCGCCCAACAGGTGGGCAAGATCGGCGCCTACGTGGGGTCGGCTCCGGCCTGGGTGACGATTCAGCGCGGCCCCATCGAAGGCCTGTGGCTGGGCGCGCAACGGACCTGGGACATGAGCGCCATGAGCTTGTCGCTGATGGGCAAGATGCTGGTCGGCCAAGCCTCGCTGAAGAACCTGAGCGGCCCGTTAACCATTGCAGACTATGCTGGCAAGTCCGCGAGCCAGGGGCTGAGTTCCTACCTGCTTTTTTTGGCCGTCATCAGCGTGAGTCTGGGCGTGCTGAACTTACTTCCGCTGCCGGTGCTCGATGGCGGGCACCTGATGTATTATCTTTGGGAGTGGCTGACCGGCACAGGAGTGTCCCAGGCTTGGATGGATCGACTGCAAAGAGGGGGCGTGGTGCTGCTTCTGATGCTGATGTTGATCGCGCTGTTTAACGATGTCACCCGACTTTTGGGTTAACTTGCTGGCTTGGATCGAGCGTCGATCGGGGTCGGGCCTTACTTCATGAAATTTCAATTCAACCGTTTCCGACTGCGCACCGTTTCCATCGTGAGCGCGCTGAGCTTGCTCACCCAGCTGGCCTGGGCCGTGGAGCCGTTCACGGTGAAAGATATCCGGATCGAAGGCCTGCAGCGGGTCGAACCCGGAACGGTCTTTGCTTCGTTGCCGCTGCGTGTCGGCGACACCTACAGTGACGACAAGGGAACGGCGGCGATTCGCGCGCTGTTTGGCCTGGGACTGTTCAAGGACGTGCGCATTGATGTGGCCGAGGGCGTGCTGGTGCTGATCGTCGAGGAGCGTCCCACGGTGGCTGCGGTCGAATTTTCGGGTGCCAAAGAATTCGACAAGGACATCCTGAAGAAGGCCATGACCGACGTCGGTCTGGCCGAGGGGCGCCCTTTTGACAAGGCGCTGGCAGACCGGGCCGAGCAGGAACTGCTGCGCCAATACATCAACCGCAGCCTGTATGGCGCCCAGGTCACGACCACCATCACGCCGGCCGATCGCAACCGTGTGAACCTGACGTTCACGATTGTCGAAGGCGAGACCTCCAAGATCAAGGAAATGCACATTGTCGGCAACAAGGTGTTCAGCGAGTCCACCCTCAAAGGGCTGTTCGATCTGGACACCGGCGGCTGGCTTAGCTGGTACACCAAGTCCGACCACTACGCGCGCACCAAGCTCAATGCGGATCTGGAGACGCTGCGTTCCTACTACCTGAACCGGGGCTACCTGGAATTCAAGATCGACTCGACTCCGGTGGCGATTTCCGCCAACAAGCAGGACATCTCGGTCACGATCAACGTCACCGAAGGCGAGCGTTTTGTCGTCGCCGGCGTCAAGCTCGAGGGCAACTACCTGAACCGCGAAAACGAATTCAAGTCCCAGATCAAGATCAAGCCAGGCGAAGCCTACAACGCCGAAGAAGTCGCCCAGACCATCAAGAAATTCACGGAATACTTCGGCAATTTCGGTTATGCCTTTGCCCGGGTGGAAGCGCGCCCGGAGATCGATCGCAGCAACAATTCCGTGACACTGGTGTTGCAGGCCGATCCGTCGCGTCGCGCCTATGTGCGCCGCGTCAACATCGCGGGCAACAACACCACGCGGGACGAAGTCATTCGCCGCGAATTCCGGCAGATGGAGTCGTCCTGGTACGACGGCGAGAAGATCAAGGCCTCGCGCGACCGGGTGGACCGCCTGGGTTACTTCAAGGAAGTCAATATCGAGACCCAGGATGTTCCGGGCTCCAACGACCAGGTCGACATCTTGTTGACCGTGGTGGAAAAACCCACCGGCAGCATCAGCCTGGGAGCGAGCTATTCCAGCGCCGACAAGTTGGGCCTGCAATTTGGTGTCAAGCAGGACAACGCTTTCGGCTCGGGCAACTACCTTGGCCTGGAGGTGAACACCAGCAAGTACAACAAGGTGCTGGCCGTCAACACCACCGACCCCTACTTCACGGCCGACGGCATTTCGCGCACCCTCTCCACCTATTACCGCGCCAGCACACCGTATTCGAATCTGGGCGGCAATTACCAGCTGCGCACGCTGGGCGCCGGAACGAGTTTCGGCGTTCCGTTCAGCGAACGCGACGTGGTGTTTTTCGGCGCCGCCGCCGAGCAGACCGACATCGTTCCCGGCACCAACATGCCCGTGGCCTATCTGGCCTATGGCAATGAATTTGGCTACAACAGTACGGCGGTTCCGCTGACCATCGGCTGGGGTCGTGACGAGCGCGACAGCGCCACCACGCCCAGCAGCGGCAGCATGCAGCGGCTCTCCTTCGACATGAGCGTGATCGGCGACGCGCGCTACCTGCGCGCCAGCTATGTGAATCAGATGTTCTATCCGATCACCCGAAAAATCACCTTCGCCACGAATCTGGAGCTGGATGCCGGCGCGGGGCTGGGAGGGCGCGTGTACCCGGTTTTCAAGAATTACTATTCGGGCGGTTTGGGCACGGTGCGCGGTTTTGAGCAGGGCACGCTGGGCCCGCGCGACGTCTCCGGCTCCGTCGTCGGCGGCCCCAAGAAGATCAACCTGAACGCCGAGGTCAGTTCGCCGTTCCCCGGTGCCGGCAACGACAAAACACTGCGCGGCTATGCCTTTGTCGATGCGGGCAATGTCTTCGCGGAGCATGAGCCCCTTCGGTTGAACCAGCTTCGTTCCTCCTATGGCGTGGGCATCAGCTGGATTTCCCCGATGGGCCCGCTGCGCCTGTCCTATGCCCGTCCCATCACGGTCTACCCTGGGGATAGAATCCAGGCACTGCAATTCAACATTGGAACGTCTTTCTAATGAACTATCTCGCATCTCGGAGCCTGCTGGCTTGTTGTCTGGCCGCTGCCTGCCTGATGGCACAAGCGCAGGAGTTTCGCGTCGGCTTCGTGAACGCAGACCGATTGTTGAAGGAATCGAACAGCGCCAAGACGGCGCAGACCAAGCTCGAGCAGGAGTTTTCGAAGCGCGAAAAAGAGCTGGTGGACCTGGGCAACACACTCAAGACCGCCAGTGAAAAATTCGAGCGCGAGGCGCCCACCTTGCCCGAGGCACAGCGCAACGCGCGGCAAAAGCAGTTGGTGGATCAGGACCGCGAGTACCAGCGCCGCCGGCGTGAGTTTCAGGAAGACCTGACCTCGCGCAAAAACGAGGAATTGCAGCAGGTGCAGGAGCGCGCGACCAAGATCATCAAGCAGGTGGCAGAGAGCGAAAAATACGACGTGATCCTGCAAGAGGCCGTGTACATGAATCCCAAGCACGACATCACCGATCGCGTGCTCAAGGCCATGAACACGGCCAAGTAATCTTTCGTGATCACGGTGTGGCGCTGCGTTTAGCTTCAGTGGTCGAGGCGCTCGGAGGTGAACTCTGCGGCGACCCGCAACGACTCATCAGCGCCTTGGCACCGCTGGAGTCGGCCACCGAGACCGAGCTGAGCTTCATCACCCACGCGAAATACCTCGGGCAACTGGCCCGCTCGCGGGCCGCTTGCGTGATCGTCGCCCCGGCCCTGCGCGAAGCCGCCGCGCTGCGCGGTGACCACCTGGTCGTGGATCAACCCTACCTCTACTACGCCCGTCTGAGCCAACTCTGGAAGCAGCAGCACAGCGCGGCACAAGGTCCGCGCCTGCATCCCAGCGCCGTGATCGATGAGCAGGCCTTTGTGCACGCCAGTGCCCGCATCGGCCCCCTTTGCGTGCTGGAACGCGGTGCCCGTATCGGCGCCGATACCGTGCTCAAGTCGGGCGTGACCGTGGGCGAGAACTGCATCGTGGGCGAGCGCTGCATCCTTCATCCTGGCGTGGTGCTGGGCGCGGACGGTTTTGGCTTTGCGCCCAACGCCGGCGCCTGGGAAAAGATCGAACAACTCGGCGCGGTGCGCATCGGCAACGACGTCGAGATCGGCGCCAACACCTGCATCGACCGAGGCGCCCTGAGCGACACCGTGATCGCTGACGGTGTGAAGTTGGACAACCTGATACAGATCGGCCACAACGTGCAGATCGGTGCGCACACGGCGATGGCTGGTTGCTCGGCCGTGGCCGGCAGCGCCGTGATCGGCGCGCACTGTACCATCGGTGGCGCGGCCAACGTGCTGGGACATTTGACGCTGGCCGACAACGTGCACATTTCGGCCACCTCGATGGTGACCCGCTCGCTGCACAAGCCGGGTCACTACACCGGCTTCTTCCCGATCGATGAGAATGCGGCCTGGGAAAAAAATGCCGCCACACTCAAGCAATTGCACAGCCTGCGCGAGCGCATCAAGGCGCTGGAAAAAATCATAGAAAGCAAAACCATCTGATGGACATTCACCAAATCCTGAAAAAACTTCCGCACCGCTATCCCTTTTTGCTGGTGGATCGGGTGCTGGAGATCGAGGCCGGCAAGCGCATCAAGGCGCTGAAGAACGTGACCATCAACGAGCCCTTCTTTGTCGGCCACTTTCCGCATCGTCCGGTGATGCCGGGCGTGCTGATCATCGAGGCCATGGCCCAGGCGGCGGGCCTGCTGGCATTCGAGGCCATGGGCGCGGACAAGGACGACAATTCGGTGATCTATTTTGTCGGCATCGACAACGCACGCTTCAAGCGTCCGGTGGAGCCCGGCGACCAGTTGATCATGGACGTGAGCATCGAGCGCCAAAAGGCCGGCATCTACAAGTTCAAGGGCGTCACCCGCGTGGACGGCCAAGTGGCCTGCGAGGCCGACTTCATGTGCACCGTGCGCACGGTGGGGTAATCGAACGCCGCCAGCCACCATGACGCTCATCCACAGCACGGCCCTGGTCAGCCCCGGCGCCCAACTCGACAGCACCGTCAGCGTCGGCCCCTATACCGTCATCGGTGCGCATGTGCGCATCGGCGCAGGCACAAAGATCGGCGCGCATTGCGTGATCGAGGGCCATACCACGCTGGGCAGCCACAACCACGTGTTCCAGTTCAACTCCATCGGCACGATTCCGCAGGACAAGAAGTACGGCGGCGAGCCCACGGAACTGGTGATCGGCGACCACAACACGATCCACGAGTTCTGCACCTTCAGCCTGGGCGTGGTCGCCGCCGGCGGCGTGACGCGCGTGGGCCATCACAACTGGATCATGGCCTATACCCACATCGCGCACGACTGCCGCGTCGATGACCACACGACGCTGGCGAACAACACGAATCTGGGCGGGCATGTGCACCTTGCCGATTGGGTCACCGTCGGCGGACTGGTGGGAATCCATCAATTCGTCAAGGTCGGCGCGCACGCCATGGTCGGCTTTGCCAGCGCCGTGACGCAGGACGTGCCGCCCTATATGCTGGTCGATGGCAACCCGCTTGCGGTGCGGGGCGTGAACAGCGTGGGCCTGAGTCGGCGCGGTTTCTCCGACACCCGACTGGCCGCAGTCAAGCAGATGCATCGGCTGTTGTATCGCCAGGGCCGCACGCTGGTCGATGCGCGTAGCGCGATTGCGGCGCTGGCCACGGACACGCCCGAAGCGGCGGCGGACATTGCGCTGATGAACGAGTTTCTGGCCAACGCAGCGCGCGGCATTGCGCGCTGATGTGCCCCACGGTGTTCACGTGAAGGACCTGCCCACGGCTGCGCCGCACTTGGCCCTGGTGGCCGGCGAGGCGTCGGGCGACCTGCTGGCCGGACTGCTGCTGCAGGGGCTGCGTGCGCGCTGGCCGACGCTTTCGGCCGTCGGCATTGGCGGGCCGCAGATGCTGCAGCAGGGCTTTGAGGCCTGGTGGCCCAACAGCAAGCTGGCCATCAGCGGCTACGCCCAGGTGCTGCGCCATTACCGGGAAATTTCCGGCATCCGCAGGCAGCTCAAGGCGCGCCTGCTGGCCGCGCCGCCTGATGTCTTCATCGGCGTGGACGCGCCCGATTTCAACCTCGATCTGGAAGCGGATCTCAAAGCCCAGGGTGTCAAGACCGTGCACTTCGTGTGCCCGTCGATCTGGGCCTGGCGCCCCAAGCGCGTGGAGAAGATCCGGCGCAGCGCCGACCACGTGCTGTGCCTGTTCCCGTTCGAGCCGGCCCTGCTGGCGCAACACGGCATTGCGGCCAGCTACGTCGGGCATCCGCTGGCCAACGTGATTCCCATGCAAGCCGACCAAGTGGCCGCGCGCCTGGCCCTGGGCCTGGCACAGGACGCCCAGGTGGTGGCCTTGCTGCCGGGCAGCCGCAAGGCCGAACTGAGCTACATTGCGCCCCGCTTTCTGGCGGCCGCGGCCCTGCTGGCGCAGGCGCGACCGGGCTTGCGCTTCGTGCTGCCGGCGGCTCCCGGCCTGATGGATGAGGTTCAGGCGCTGGTTCGCGCCGCCGGATTGCAGGCTCAGGTGCGGGTGACGGCGGGTCAGTCGCATTTGGCGCTGGCCGCCTGTGACGTGACGCTGATCGCCAGTGGCACCGCGACGCTGGAAGCTGCACTGTTCAAGCGCCCCATGGTGATCGCCTACAACATGCATTGGTTGTCCTGGCGCATCATGGCGCCCAAGCAGATCCAGCCCTGGGTCGGCCTGCCCAACATCCTGTGCCGCGATTTCGTCGTCCCCGAGTTGCTGCAGGACGCCGCCACACCGCAGGCGCTGGCTGACGCGGTGCTGCAGTGGCTGGACGCCACGGCGGAGCAGATCCAAGTCCTGAAAGAAAAATTCACCGCCTTGCACCTTGAGTTGCAGCGCGACACCTGCCGACTGGCCGCTGATGCAATCGAAAAAGTTCTCCAAGCTTGAGCAGCCCCTGCTGCAGTGGAACGACGTCGCCCTGATGGCCGGCGTGGACGAGGCCGGGCGCGGTCCGCTGGCCGGGCCGGTGGTGGCCGCCGCAGTGATGCTCGACGAGTTGCATCCGATCAAGGGTCTGGCTGATTCCAAGCTGCTGACGGCGCTGCGTCGCGAGCGCCTGTTTGACGAGATTCGCTCCAAGGCGCTGTGCTTTTCGATTGCCCAGGCCAGCGTCGAGGAGATCGACACGCTGAACATCCTGCAGGCCACGATGCTGGCCATGCGGCGCGCGGTGCTGGGGCTGCGCCTGAAGCCCAAACTGGTGCTGGTGGACGGCAACCGCATCCCGGTGATGCAGATTCGCGCCGAAGCCATCGTCAAGGGTGACACGCTGATCCCCGCGATCTCCGCCGCGTCCATCCTGGCCAAGGTCTGGCGCGACCGTTCCTGCCTGGAGCTCGATCTGCAGTACCCGCAGTACGGCTTTGCGCGGCACAAGGGTTACGGCACGGCCCAGCATCTGGCGGCGCTGAAAGAATACGGGCCTTGCGCGCAGCATCGGCGCTCCTTCGCCCCGGTGCGCGACGCATTGGCGCGGCATTCATCATGAGCACGCCCGACGTCCTCGTGATCGCGTCGGGCGAGAACCCCCAGTTCAAGGCGCTGCGCCGACTGGCCCAGGACAACACCGCCTATCGCAAGGCCGGGCGCGTCTGGATCGAAGGCGATCACCTGTGCCGTGCCGCACTGGCGCGCGGCGTGAAACCGGTGCTGGCGGTATTTTCCGCGTCGTTTTGGCCGCTCGCGCCCAGGGAGTGGTTTGCCACGGCGTCCAAAACCCTGGTGTTGAACGATGGACTGTGGCGCGCCTTGAGCGCGCTGGAGTCGCCCGCGCAGATGGGCTTCGTGATCGATCTGCCGGCGCCGGCGCCGATCGCCCCGCAGCAAGCGACGGTGATCCTGGACCGGGTGCAGGACGCGGGCAACGTGGGCTCCATATTGCGCAGCGCCAGCGCCTTTGGTTTTGGCCAGGTGATCGCACTCACCGGAACGGCGGCGCTGTGGAGCCCCAAGGTGCTTCGTGCCGGCATGGGTGCGCATTTCGGGCTGAGCCTGATCGAGGGCGCGCAACTGTCGGATCTGGACGCGCTGGAGCTGCCACTGCTCGTCACCAGTTCCCACCAAGGGGAGTATCTGCACCGGGCCGAGCTGCCCATGCCCTGCGTCTGGGCGCTGGGGCACGAAGGGCAGGGCGTGTGCGCCGAACTGAACCAGCGCGCGACCCAGGCCATACGCATTGCCCAACCCGGTGGCGAAGAGTCTTTGAACGTCGCCGCCGCCGCCGCCATCTGCCTGCACGCCTGCGCCTGCAGGCCGGGCTGAACGCCAGCGACATTGCGGGTTTTGCCGCGAATGTCTGGGCGCCTTGAAGCCCGGGGCCGTTATAATGGGAGGCTTTTCTTAAAGCGGAACGCCCAAGCGCAATTCAAGCCTTTTCCCAAATCAAGCAGCAAGCAAGAATTCTTTCTTGAGCCAGCTGGGGCGCAGCCGTAACTCATTCGGAGAACCCAGTGCTTTTGTCTTTACAGGGAAATTTCCCACCCGCCATCTTGGCGCTTGCAGACGGCACGGTCTTTGTTGGAAACTCCATTGGAGCCAGCGGCTCCACAGTCGGCGAGGTGGTGTTCAACACCGCCATGTCGGGTTATCAGGAAATCCTGACCGACCCCAGCTACTGCCAGCAGATCGTCACGCTCACCTACCCGCACATCGGCAACACCGGCGTCAACCGGGAGGACGTCGAAGCCGCTCGCGTGCATGCCGCCGGTCTCATCATCAAGGACTTGCCGCTGCTCGCGTCGAACTTTCGCCAGTCCATGCCGCTGTCCGAGTACCTGGTGCAGGAAAACACGGTGGCCATTGCCAACATCGACACCCGCATGCTGACGCGCCATCTGCGCAGCGCGGGCGCGCAAAACGGTTGCATCCTGGCCCTTGCCGCCGGTGCGGCCGTGACGCAAGCGCTGCAGGATCAGGCCGTGGCCCAGGCCCGGTCGGCGCCCAACATGTCGGGCCTGGACCTGGCCAAGGTGGTGTCGTCCAGCGCCGCCTATCCCTGGACCCAGACCGAGTGGCAGCTGTCCCATCCCGATCTCGCCGGCAAGCCCGGCTACGGGACGCAAAGCGCGCCGAAGTTCCACGTTGTCGCGTATGACTTTGGCGTGAAGTTCAATATTCTGCGCATGCTGAGTTCGCGCGGCTGCAAGGTCACGGTGGTGCCGGCGCAGACCAGCGCCGCCGAGGTGTTGCAACTCCAACCCGACGGCATTTTCCTGTCCAACGGCCCGGGCGATCCGCAGCCTTGCGACTATGCGATCGCTGCAGCGCGCGAACTGATCAACTCGGGCATCCCGAGCTTTGGTATTTGCCTGGGACACCAGATCATGGCCTTGGCCAGCGGCGCGCAAACCTTCAAGATGAAGTTCGGCCACCACGGTGCCAACCATCCGGTGAAAGACCTGGACACAGGTCGCGTCAGCATCACCAGCCAGAACCATGGTTTTGCGGTGGACGAAAAAACCCTGCCTGCGAATCTGCGCGCCACGCATGTGAGCTTGTTTGACGGCACGCTGCAGGGCTTGATGCGCACCGATAAGCCGGCGTTCAGCTTCCAGGGCCACCCTGAAGCCTCGCCGGGTCCGCACGACATCGCCTACCTATTTGACCGTTTCATCGGCTTGATGGAACCGCAAGACCAAACGACAGGGGCGAAGAATGCCTAAGCGCACAGACATCAAAAGCATCCTCATCATCGGCGCGGGCCCGATCATCATCGGTCAGGCCTGCGAGTTCGACTACTCCGGCGTGCAGGCCTGCAAGGCGCTGCGCGAGGAGGGCTACAAGGTCATCCTGATCAACAGCAATCCAGCGACGATCATGACGGACCCGGCCACGGCCGACGTGACCTACATCGAGCCCATCACCTGGCAGACGGTGGAGAAGATCATCGCCAAGGAGCGCCCGGACGCGATCCTGCCGACCATGGGCGGGCAGACCGCGCTCAATTGCGCGCTCGATCTGTGGCACCACGGCGTGCTGGAGAAATACCAGGTCGAGCTGATCGGCGCCACGCCCGAGGCCATCGACAAGGCCGAAGACCGGCTCAAGTTCAAGGACGCGATGACCAAGATCGGACTGGGCTCGGCCCGCTCCGGCATCGCGCACTCCATGCCAGAGGCATGGACGGTGCAAAAGACCCTGGGTTTTCCCACCGTCATTCGCCCCAGCTTCACCCTGGGCGGCACCGGCGGGGGCATCGCCTACAACGCCGAAGAGTTCGAGACCATCTGCAAGCGCGGCCTGGAGGCCTCGCCGACGAACGAGCTGCTGATCGAGGAGTCGCTGCTGGGCTGGAAAGAGTACGAGATGGAGGTGGTGCGCGACAAGGCGGACAACTGCATCATCGTTTGTTCCATCGAGAACCTGGACCCCATGGGCGTGCACACCGGCGACTCCATCACCGTGGCCCCGGCGCAGACGCTGACCGACAAGGAATACCAGATCCTGCGCAACGCCTCGCTGGCCGTGCTGCGCGAGATCGGCGTGGACACCGGTGGCTCCAACGTGCAGTTCTCCATCAACCCGCAAGACGGGCGCATGGTGGTGATCGAGATGAATCCGCGCGTCAGTCGCTCCTCGGCGCTGGCCTCCAAGGCCACAGGCTTTCCGATCGCCAAGGTCGCTGCCAAGCTGGCCGTGGGCTACACGCTGGACGAGCTGCGCAACGACATCACCGGTGGCGCCACGCCCGCGAGCTTCGAGCCCAGCATCGACTACGTCGTGACCAAGATCCCGCGTTTCGCGTTCGAGAAGTTCCCCGCCGCCGATTCGCGCCTGACGACGCAGATGAAGTCGGTGGGCGAGGTCATGGCCATGGGCCGCACCTTCCAGGAGTCGTTTCAGAAGGCGTTGCGCGGCCTCGAAGTCGGCGTGGACGGCATGAATGAGAAGACCCAGGACCGCGAGGTGCTGGAGAAGGAACTCGGCGAGCCCGGCCCCGAGCGCATCTGGTACGTGGGCGACGCCTTTGCCATGGGCATGAGCGTGGACGAGGTCTTTGCCATCACCAAGATCGACCCCTGGTTCCTAGTGCAGATCGAGCAGATCGTGAAGATCGAACTCGAACTCGAAACCACCACGCTGGAACAGATCGACGCCGTCACGCTGCGCGCGCTCAAACAAAAGGGCTTCTCCGACCGGCGCCTGGCGCGCCAGCTCAAGACCAGCGACAAGGCGATCCGCGAGCGCCGCCATGCCCTGGGCGTGCGCCCGGTGTACAAGCGCGTGGACACCTGCGCGGGCGAGTTCGCCACCGACACGGCTTACCTGTACTCGACCTACGAAGCCGAGGGCGGCGAGTGCGAGGCGCAACCGACCAACAACAAAAAGATCATGGTGCTCGGCGGCGGCCCGAACCGCATCGGCCAGGGCATCGAGTTCGACTACTGCTGCGTGCACGCCGCTTTGGCGATGCGCGAAGACGGCTACGAGACCATCATGGTCAACTGCAACCCCGAGACCGTGTCCACCGACTACGACACCTCGGACCGTTTGTACTTCGAGCCACTGACGCTGGAAGACGTGCTGGAGATCGTGGACAAGGAAAAGCCCCTGGGCGTGATCGTGCAGTACGGCGGACAAACGCCCTTGAAGCTCGCGCTCGACCTGGAAGCCAATGGCGTTCCCATCATTGGCACGTCACCCGACATGATCGACGCCGCCGAAGACCGCGAGCGCTTCCAAAAGCTGCTGCACGCGCTGGGCCTGCGTCAACCACCCAACGCCACCGCCCGCACCGAGCCCGAAGCGCTTGAGAAGGCCGCCGCACTGGGATACCCCCTGGTGGTGCGGCCCAGCTATGTGCTGGGCGGACGCGCCATGGAGATCGTGCACGAGCAGCGCGACCTGGAGCGCTACATGCGCGAAGCGGTCAAGGTGAGCCACGACTCGCCGGTGCTGCTGGACCGCTTCTTGAACGACGCCATCGAATGCGACGTGGACTGCATCCGCGACGACACCGGATGCACCTTCATCGGCGGCGTGATGGAGCACATCGAACAGGCGGGCGTGCACAGCGGCGACTCGGCGTGCTCGTTGCCGCCGTACTCGCTGAGCGCTGCCACCGTGGCCGAGATCAAGCGCCAGACCTCGGCCATGGCCGAGTCCTTGAGAGTTGTCGGTCTGATGAACGTGCAGTTTGCCATCCAACACGTCGATGGCCAGGACGTGATCTTCGTGCTGGAAGTGAATCCGCGCGCCTCGCGCACCGTGCCCTTCGTCAGCAAGGCCACGGGCCTGCAACTGGCCAAGATTGCCGCGCGCTGCATGGTGGGCCAGTCGCTGCGATCGCAGGGCATTGAGCGCGAAGTCACGCCGCCTTACTTCAGCGTCAAGGAAGCCGTGTTCCCCTTCGTCAAGTTCCCCGGCGTGGACACCATCCTCGGGCCGGAGATGAAGTCCACCGGCGAAGTCATGGGCGTGGGGAAAACCTTTGGCGAAGCCTTTGTGAAGTCCCAGTTGGGCGCCGGCACCAAGCTGCCCAAGCCCTTCAAGGCCGACGGCGAGCGCAACGGCAAGGTGTTCATTTCGGTCAAGGCCAGCGACAAGCCCCGCGCCATCGGGGTCGCGCGCGAACTCGTTGCCATGGGTTTTGTCGTGGTCGCGACCAAGGGCACGACGGCGACCCTGCAGGCGGCGGGCGTTCCCTGTTCCTCGGTGAACAAGGTCACCGAAGGGCGTCCGCACATCGTGGACATGATCAAGAACCAGGAGATTTCTCTGGTCATCACCACGGTGGAAGAGCGGCGCAACGCCATCGCCGACTCGCGCCAGATTCGCACCTCGGCGCTGCTCGCGCGCGTCACGACCTTCACCACCATCGCCGGCGCTGAAGCGGCGGTCGAAGGGATGAAGTATCTCGACACGCTGGGTGTGGTCTCGGTGCAGGAGATGCACGCTCAACTTGGGGGCGCTACGGCGCTTGCCTGATAGCGCAATCACGGCATAATCGCGCCATCAAGACACCGCCGAGCGGCAACGCTCGGCGGTTTCCTTTTGATAGAACATTTATTCAATACCACCATGGCCACTATCCCCATCACCCTGCGCGGCGCCGAGAAACTCAAGGCGGAACTGCAAAAGCTCAAGACCGTGGAGCGTCCCGCCGTGATCGCCGCGATTGCCGAGGCGCGCTCGCACGGCGACCTGAGCGAGAACGCCGAGTACGACGCTGCGAAGGACCGCCAGGGCTTCATCGAAGGGCGCATCGCCGAGGTCGAGAGCAAGCTCTCTGGCTCGCTCATCATCGACCCCAGCACGCTCGACGTTCAGGGCAAGGTGGTGTTTGGCTCCACGGTCGAGCTCGAAGATGAAGCCAGTGGCTTGCGCGTGAAGTACCAGATCGTGGGCGAAGACGAGGCCGACTTGAAGCTGGGCCTGATCAACATCGGCTCCCCCATTGCACGCGCCCTGATCGGCAAGCACGAAGGCGATACCGCCGAGGTGTTGGCCCCGGGTGGTGTCAGGCATTACGAAATCGTGGCCGTGAGCTACGTTTGAATTTTCACGAGACACGCCCCATGGTCAAACTGAGCTTCACAAACCGGCGCCGCCTGCGAATTCTGCTGGCCGCG
>CAIMSP010000082.1 GCA_903844215.1 uncultured beta proteobacterium
AGCACCGCAGCGTTCAGCGCGGAGGTTTCCAAATGAGCCGCCGGGCCGCTCCCAAGGCTCATAGCACCGCAGCGTTCAGCGCGGAGGTTTCCGAATGAGCCGCCGGGCCGCTCCCAAGGCTCATAGCACCGCAGCGTTCAGCGCGGAGGTTTCCGAATGATCAGGTACCTGCCGCAGCTGATCAACCTGTTTGCCACGCTGATCCTGATGCTGTCGTTTGCCATGATTTCGCAGCGGCGCATCGTTTCGCTCATCAACCTGTTCACGCTGCAAGGCGCCGCTCTGGTGGCGGCGTCGCTGCTGTTGGGCTACCAGACGCAGCAGAGCGACCTCTATGTGTCGGCGCTGCTCACCTTGGCGCTCAAGGTGGTGCTCATCCCCTGGATGCTGCACCGGGTGATCCGCCATCTCAACGTGCGCTGGGACGTGGAGACGCTGATCAACATCCCGACCACGATGCTGGTGGGTATTGGCCTGGTGATCTTTTCCTTCAGCCTGGCGCTGCCGATCTCGCGCCTGTCCTCGTCCATGGCCGGCGGCTCGCTCGGCATTGCGCTGGCCTGCGTGCTGCTGTCGTTCCTGATGATGATCACGCGCTCCAAGGCCGTGCCGCAGGTGATTGGCTTTTTGTCCATGGAAAACGGCCTGATCTTTGCCGCCACCACCGTCACCAACGGCATGCCGATGATCGTCGAGTTCGGCATCGCGCTGGACGTGCTGGTGGGCGTGCTGATCCTGGGCGTGTTCATGTTCCAGATCCGCGAAAAGTTCGACAGCCTGGACATCCACAACCTTGAAGCGCTGAAGGAAGACTGAGCATGCACGCGCTGGCCTTCGTCCTTGGAATCCCGCTGCTGGGCGGCCTGGTGCTCGCGTTCACGGGCCACCGTGATGTTGCGCGCAACCTCAACGTGGCGTTCAGTTTTGGGGCCTTTGTGGCGGCCTGCGCGCTCACGGCCCAGGTCATTGCCGATGGTCCGCAACTGCTCTGGAACCAGCAGTTCTTCATTGACCCGCTGAACGTCTTCCTGGTGACCTTGACCGCGTTTGTGGGACTGACGACGGCGATCTTCTCGCGCCCCTATATGCGCATCGAGCAGGACCACGGCAAGATGACGCCGCCGCGCATGCGGCTCTACCACGGCATGTACCAGTTGTTTGGCTTCACCATGTTGCTGGCGCTCACCACCAACAACTTAGGGATTCTGTGGGTGGCGATGGAAGCGGCCACGCTCACGACCGTGCTGCTGGTCAGCGTGTACCGCACGGCCGCGAGCCTGGAGGCGGCGTGGAAATACTTCATCCTGTGCGGCGTGGGCATCGCGCAGGCGTTGTTCGGCACGGTGCTGCTGTACATGGCGGCCGAGAAGGTGCTGGGCCCCGAGGGCGCCACGCTGCTGTGGACCAGCCTGGACGCGATCAAGACCCAGCTCGATCCGGCCATCATCACGCTCGCCTTTGCCTTCCTCTTCATCGGCTACGGCGCCAAAGTCGGCATGGTGCCGCTGCACAGCTGGCTGCCCGACGCGCACGCCGAAGGCCCGACGCCGGTATCGGCCGTGCTCTCGGGGCTGCTGCTCAACGTGGCCATGTACGCCGTGTTGCGCTGCAAGGTGCTGACCGACGGCGCGCTGGCGCGACCGCTGGCCGGGCAACTGATGATGGGCTTTGGCCTGCTGTCGGTGCTGGTGGCGGCGTTCTTTTTGTCGCGACAAAGGGACGTGAAGCGCATGTTCTCGTATTCGTCGATTGAGCACATGGGCTTGGTCACCTTTGCCTTCGGCATGGGTGGCCCCGTGGCCAACTTTGCCGGCCTGCTGCACATGACGGTGCACTCGCTGGTCAAGTCGGCGATCTTCTACACCGTGGGTCACGCCACGCAAAAGGCCGGCACCCAGGTCATGAGCGAAATCCGCGGCCTGATCAAGGTGAACCCGACCGTGGGCTGGGGCCTGATGCTGGGCGTGATGGCGATTCTGGGGATGCCGCCCTTTGGCGTGTTTGCCAGCGAATTTCTGATCCTGACCACGGCCATGCGCGAGCAACCCTGGGCCACGCCCTTCCTGTTTCTGGCGCTCGGCGTGGCCTTCGCCTCGGTGCTGATCCGCGTGCTGCCGATGGTGTTTGGCGAAACGCAACTCAAGGCGCTGGCCCATCCCCCGGCGCTGCTGCCGGTGTTCGTGCACCTGGGGCTGGCGCTGGTGCTGGGCCTGTACATCCCGCCCTACCTCAACGCCTGGTACGTGCAGGCCGCAGCCATGCTGGGAGGAAGATGAAGCTTCCCGGCCTCAACATCGACCTCGATCTGCAAGCGCTGGCCGCGCCGGTGCCGATCTGGCACGCCGGCGTGAACCCGCAGGACTGGAGCGCCGCCGCGCTGGCGCTGCGCGACGGCGGCGGCCGCTTGCTGGCTCTGTGGGGCACGCAGAACGCCGTCTGCGCGGCCTATGTGGTGTTGGAAGGCTTGGTGTGGCTGGAGCTGCCTTTGGAGGCCCTGGGCGGCCGCTATCCCGATCTCGCGCAGGCGTTCCCTGGCGCCGCAAGAATGCAGCGCGCCGCGGCCGAACTGTCGGGCGTGCACGCCGCAGGCGCGCAGGACACGCGGCCCTGGCTGAACCACGGCGCCTGGCCCAGCGCTCACCATCCGCTTCGCAACGCGGGCGCACAGGAATTTGCCGACGCGCCGCTGCAGGACTACCCCTTTGTGCGCGTCGAAGGCGAGGGCGTGCACGAGATCGCCGTGGGCCCGGTGCACGCCGGCGTGATCGAACCCGGGCATTTCCGCTTCTCCGTCGTCGGCGAAAAAGTGCTGCGTCTGGAGCAGCGTCTGGGCTACACGCACAAGGGCATCGAGCAGCGCTTCACGCAGTTGGCGGCGCTGGATGCGCACCGCCTGGCAGGCCGCGTTTCGGGCGACTCCACCGTGGCCTATGCCTGGGCCTATTGCATGGCGCTGGAGTCGGCGGCGGGCTGCGACATCACGCCGCGCGCGCGTTGGCTGCGCGCGCTGATGCTGGAGCGCGAGCGCGTGGCAAATCACCTGGGCGATCTGGGCGCGCTGGGCAACGACGCGGCCTTTGCCTTTGGCCTGGCGCAGTTCTCGCGCCTGCGCGAAGACTGGCTGCGCCTGTCCAAAGAGGCCTTCGGCCACCGGCTCATGATGGACTGCGTCGTCCCCGGCGGCGTGGCCTGCGATGTCAAACGGCCGCAGCGCGAGGCCATGATGTTGCAGTGCGACCAGTTGCAGCGCGAAGTGGCCACGCTGCGCACGATCTACGAGGACCATGCCGGGTTGCAGGACCGCTTCATGACCACCGGTCGCGTCACACCCGAATTGGCATCGCGCCTGGGCTTGACGGGCTTGGCGGGGCGCGCCAGCGGCCAGGCCTGGGACCTGCGCTGCGACCACGCTTTTGCGCCCTATGACGAATTGCCGCCGAAGATGGCAACGCAGCGCAACGGCGACGTCGCGGCACGCGTGACGCTGCGCTTCGAGGAACTGGCCGAGTCGCTGCGGCTGATCCGCTCGATGGTGGTGGACCTGCCTGCGGGCGAGCTGGTGGCGCCGTTGTCGCTGCCGGCCCAGGCCACGCGCGGCGCGGGCTGGGTCGAGGGCTGGCGCGGTGAGGTCTTTGTGGCGCTGGAACTCGCCGCCGCCGAACGGCAGCACGCCATCCTGCGCTGCCACTGCCACGACCCGTCCTGGCAGAACTGGCCGGTGCTTGAGCACGCGGTCATCGGCAACATCGTGCCGGACTTTCCGCTCATCAACAAGTCCTTCAACCTCAGCTATTCAGGGCAGGATCTCTGATGTGGAACATCATTCGCCAGATCACGCGCAATGGCATCCGCACCGAAGCCCCGCCAACCAGCGAGGCGCCGCAGGTGCAAGTGCAGCGCATCCAACGCGAGCTGCTGGCCATCCTGGGGCGCGCCTTGTCGATCCGCCAGGTGGACGCGGGCTCGTGCAACGGCTGCGAGCTGGAGATCAACGCGCTGGGCAACCCCTACTACAACATCGAGGGGCTGGGCATCAAGTTTGTCGCCAGTCCGCGCCATGCCGACCTGCTGCTGGTGACGGGCCCGGTGTCGCGCAACATGGTGGAAGCCTTGAAGCGCAGCTACGACGCCACGCCCGACCCCAAGCTGGTCGTGGCCGTGGGCGACTGCGGCGCCGACGGTGGCCTCTTCGGCGAGAGCTACGCCAGCGCCGGGCGCGTGGCCAACGTCATCCCGGTGGACCTCGTGGTCCCGGGCTGCCCGCCGCCGCCGTTGGACATCCTGCGCGGCATATTGAGCGCGGTGCGGCGCGGTCACGCAGCCTGATACTCGGTGCCGGGCCGAGCACCTTGGCTGGCGCGGCCTACCCCGCAAGGCCGTCGCTGCGGCTCAGGATGGGCCAATAGCGCAGCGCATACAGGCCAAATCCGCAGGACCAGAGCAGCGATGAAAGCAGCACCGCCTGGGCCAGCAGCGCGGGCGCGAGCAGCGGCAGCGCCACGCGCACCAGGGCCGCCAGGCCGACGAGCGCATAGCAGCTGACTTCGGCGCGCGTCGCCACCAGCTTGCGTCCGGTGTGGCCCAGGGCGGTGCGCGTCATCATGCCCATCACCATGCAGCCGATGGCGCCCGCCGTCAGCGCGTGCGTCGCCGCCGACGCCGCCAGCCAGTTCAGTGCAGCGCCGCCGCGCAGCATCAGGTGCACCGGTATCCAGAGGTAGGCCATGTGCAGCACCCAGACCATGGGCGTGCGCAGCGTCTTCCAGGGCTGCCACAGCAGCCAGCGCGCCAGATGCGCCGCCGCGCCCGCCCAAGCCAGCACGGCCAACCAGGGGCCATTCAATTGCAGAAGATCAGCCACCAGGATCAGCAAGACCAGGCCGAGGGCGGACTTTTCCACCATCGGCTGGCGGCTCGCCTTGGCGCCCGGCACGCCGTTGTTGGTGAACATCGGGATCACGCGGCCGGCCATGACCGCCAGCACAAACAGCATCACATCCAGGGCCAGGCCAATGCCGGCCCAGGACGGAATCTGCAGCACGCCGAGCACGCTCAGATGCACGCTCAGTTGCCCCAGCGCCAGCAGCATGAGCAGGCCGACAAAGAAATAGTTGCGCCGGTTGCCCGCCTTGATGAAGGGGATCGCCAGCGCGATCGCCGCGGCCACCGGGAAGGCCGTGTTTGCCAGCGCCGCCGTCCAGGCCAACGGCGTGAGCACCAGCACCCGGCCCGCCACCCATAGCGCGGCCAGGGCGGCCAGCCAGGCGCCGCTGGGCGTGGGCTGGCCGGTCCAGTTGCGACCGGCGGTGAACAAGAAGCCGACCACCACCGCCAGCGCAAAGCCGAACAGCATTTCGTGCGCATGCCACAGCGGGCCCTGCAGATAGGCGTGATTCAGCCAGCCGGAAAACTGCAGGCCCCACAGCGCGATGGACAGCGCCGAAAAGCCGCTGGCCAGGAGGTAGAACGGCCGAAAACCCAGCTCCCAAAGGGCGAAGCGCTGCCTCGGGCTTGGATCGGACTCAGGCCGGCGTGGGGCTTGGGCGTGGCTCATGGCAGGGCGCTGCTTTAGCCGCAGCCGCCGCAGCAAGGCGACTTGGACTGGGCTTGCACCGGGGCTTCAAACTGCGTGAACAGCACATTGTTTTCCAGGTGGATGTTGCTGGTCAGATCGTCATGCATTTGCGCCAGGCCAGCGTACAAGGCGCGCCAGGTATTGCAGGCGCCCTCTGGTGGCGTGGCGTTGTGGCTCAGCGCCAGCAGTTGCTCCAGCATCAGGCCCAGGCGGGCGTGCTCGGCGCGAAGCACGCCGATCTGCTGCTGCGCTGCGGCGCCGCCTCCGTCCTTGAGCAGGGGGAACAACTGGCTCTCTTCCTTGAACAGATGGACCAACAAATCCTGCTCCGCATGGTCCAACAATTCCGCCAGACCCACGGGCACCTGCGGGTGATCGCGGTGCACCGCCTGCACCCGCCTTGCCATGCGGATGAGTTCGGGCAGTTGCTCTCGATGCACGTCGTGGTAGCGCGCCAGGATGTGCTCCATCAGCGTGCTCGCATCGCTGGGTTCGGCCGCGCCCTGCGAGCGCTGCAGGGCGGCAAGTTCGCCCAGCACGGAGGGCACGTCCAGCCCCTTGTCGGCGGCGGCCTGCGCCAGGCTGATCTGGCCGCCACAGCAAAAGTCGAGCTTCAGGCGGCGAAAGACGGCGGTGGCGCCGGGTAGTTGCACGGCGATCTGGCCGATGGACTGGGCTGCATCCAGCACAAAGGCTTCGGACAGGCTGGTTTGAAGGCGGGCATGCATGCGGGGAGCTCCGGTTAAACATTCATTTGATATGTATGTATCATAGACGATATGATTCATGCTAAATGAATCTTTTGTAAATTTCACTTCACCCCATGCGACTGACCCAGTGGACCGACTATTCCTTGCGCGTGCTGATGTACTGCGCGGCCTGCGAGCATCGCGCTGCGCCGGTGACGATCACCGAGATTGCCGACAGCCATGCCATTTCACGCAGCCACCTGACCAAGATCGTGCATCAACTGGGCGCGCACGGCTGGCTGGAAACGACGCGCGGCCGCGGCGGCGGCATGCGCCTGTGCCGGCCCGCGACGCAAATCAACATTGGCGATGTGGTGCGCCAGACGGAGACCGATTTCATGATGGTGGAGTGCTTTGATGGCGGCAGCAACCAATGCGGCCTGAGCCCGCAGTGCCGCCTCAAGGGCGTGCTGCAGCAGGCCACGCGCAGTTACCTGTCGGTGCTCGACGGCGTCACGCTGGACCAGCTCATCGCCCCGGTCACAAGCAAGGCAAAATCAGCCAAGGTGGCGATGCCGGCATCGCGCAAGAAGGCTTAAACCATGCATTCACGATTGACTGAAAGGATGAGACATGTCAGACGCTAACCACAGCCAGGCGAGCGGCCTTGCCGAGGCGCTACTCGAATCCATGCCCGAGGCGCTGATCTTTTCCGATCTGCAGGGCATCATCCGGACCTGGAACAGCGGCGCGCAATCCGTGTTTGGTTTTTCTGCCGAGCAGGCCGTTGGCCAAAGCCTGGATCTGATCATCCCCGAGCGGCTGCGCAAGCCGCACTGGGAGGGCTTTCAAAAGGCGGTCGCGCGCGGGGCAACCTTGCCTGGCAGGACCTCGCTCATCACGCGGTCGCTGCACCAGAGTGGCGAAGCGCGCTACGTGGACATGAGCTTTGCCATGGTGAAGAACGCTGCGGGCGAGATGCTGGGCTCGATGGCGGTGGCGCGCGACGCGACCGCGCGCTTCAAGGAAGAAAAAGAGCTGCGGCGCCAACTTGCCGAACGGAGCACAAGTGCGCAGAAATAGCGCGGCGGCGGGCCCACAAGCCGGCCCGCTGTGCCGGTCCACCTCCTCACGCCCATGCCCCTGCACCAACCACCCCGCCCAGCGCGCTCGCTGACCTGGTTGAAAGATCTGCTGGTCCGCCACGGCGAGCTGCCAGCGGATCGTCAGCGCGCCACGGAGTTGATTCGCGCCGTGGACGCGGGCGGCTTGCCGCTGAATCCGGCCATCGTGAACGACATCGCGCGCCGGCTCGGCCTGGACGTCGCCGGCTCGGCGCCGGTCGAGCAGACCATCGAGCGGATTCGCCAGTTGCTGCAGACGCGCTGAGCCGCTGCCATCGGCTGGCACGTCGCACCGGTGGCGCAGGACCCGCCTGGTGGCGACGAAAATCTCCAAGCCGGGGCCTGCCGAAATGCGCTGGTCCTGCGCTTGTGTTAGCTTAGGCCCCCCATGAAAAACACCTCGCCCCAGCTCTGCGTGCAGAATGAACCGCGTACTTTCGGCTGGATTGACGCGGCCGTGATGCTGGCGCTGTTCGGACTGCTGTGGAGCGCGCTGCACTTTGGCAAGGGCATGCTGGTGCATTTTGACGACTCCACGGTATTGCAGGTGGACGCCTCGCCCTGGCAGATTCCCTACTATGCCGGGCGCACCTTGCTGCGCATGTGGATCGCCTTCTTGTTTTCCCTGTTCTTTGCGATTGCCACGGGCTACCTCGCCGCCAAAAGCCGCAGCGCGCGCAGCTTCATACTGCCGGCGCTGGACGTGCTGCAGTCGGTGCCGGTGCTGGGGTTTCTGTCAGCCACGGTCGCCGGTTTCATGGCGCTGTTCCCCGGCAGCCTGATGGGCGTGGAATGCGCCGCCATCTTTGCCATCTTCACCGGCCAGGTGTGGAACATGGCGTTTGGCTTCTACCACTCCATGGTGACCATCCCCACGGACATGCAGGAGGCCGCCTCCACCTATGGCTTGACGCCCTGGCAGCGCTTTAAAACGGTCGAGCTGCCGGCGTCCGCGCACAGCCTGATCTGGAATTCCATGATGTCGTTCGGCGGCGGCTGGTTCTTTGTGGCGCAAAGCGAAGCCATCAGCGTGATGAACAAGGACATCAAGCTGCCGGGCCTGGGTTCCTACATGGCCTCGGCCATCGAGCGCGGCGACCACCACGCGGCGATCTGGGCGGTGCTGGCCATGCTGGTGTTGATCATTGCCAGCGACCAATTGGTCTGGCGGCCGCTGCTGGCCTGGGCCGACAAGTTCAAGATCGAGCTCACCGAGTCAACGAACCCGGCGACTTCCTGGGTTTACAAGCTGCTGCGCGGCGCCTACGTTTTCACCTGGTTCGGCGAGACCATCTGGCAACCCTTGAGCGACCGGTGTTCCCGCATCTCTGTGCCCGCCAAGGTGCGCGTGGCACCGCTGCGCGGCAAGCAAAAACGCACGCTGTGGCGCATCCTGGGCGCCATCCTGGGCCTCTGGGTTGCGTTCCAAGTGCTCACCGGCCTGAGCGCCGCCGCGCAGGCCCTGAGTGGCTCCTTGACGCTGGAGACCGTGCTGCACGTGGTGTGGCTTGGCTGTCTGACCCTGCTGCGGGTGGTGGCGATGACGGTGCTGGCGACCCTGGTCTGGACGCCCATCGGCGTGTGGATCGGGTTCCAGCCCAAGGTGGCGCGCTTTGCCCAGCCGCTGGCGCAGATCGGCGCGTCGTTTCCAGTGAACATGACGTTTCCCATCGTGGTCGGCTTCTTCATCTTTGCGCGCATCCCGATGAACTGGGGCAGCATCCTGCTCATCGCCATGGGAACGCAGTGGTACATCCTGTTCAATGTCGTGGCCGGTGCCATGGCGATACCGAATGACCTGAAGGAAGCCTCGCGGGTTTACGGCCTGCGCCACTGGAATCTGTGGCGCACCATGATCTTGCCGGCGGTCTTCCCGTACTGGGTGACCGGCGCCTGCACCGCGGCGGGCGGCGCCTGGAACGCCAGCATCGTGGCGGAATTGGCGACCTGGGGCGACACCACCCTTCAGGCCGACGGCCTGGGCGCCTACATCGCCACGGTCACCAAGTCGGGCGATACGCCGATGATCATCTTGAGCATCGGCGTGATGTCGCTGTTCGTGGTGCTGATGAATAAGTTTCTCTGGCGCAAGCTGTATGCCTTTGCGGAACGTCGGTTCCGCCTGGATTAGATTTGGACAAGCCCATGAATACCCCAAAAGTTGTACATCCGGTCGCTGAACTGAATGCGGTCTCCAAGACCTTCAAGACCTCGGGCGGGCACGAGCTCAAGGTGCTCGAAGACATCGATCTGGCGGTGCAGCCGGGCGAGTTGCTGGCCCTGCTGGGTCAGTCCGGTTCGGGGAAATCCACCATCCTGCGTTGCCTCACGGGGCTGATCGAGCCGTCCTCCGGCCGCGTGCTGGCCAACGGCCGGCGTCTGGACGGTGTGAACCCCGACGCCTCGGTGGTGTTTCAGACTTTTGCCCTGTATCCGTGGTTGACGGTGGAGCAAAACGTCGCCGTGGGCCTGATGGCGCGCAAGGTGTCGCGCGCCGAGCGCGATGCGGCGGTTGACCGCGCGATCGAGTTGATTGGTCTGGGCAATTACCACGCCGCCTATCCGCGCGAACTGTCCGGGGGCATGCGCCAGCGCGTGGGCATTGCGCGCGCCCTGGTGTCGCAGCCCAAGCTGCTGTGCCTGGATGAGGCCTTCAGCGCGCTCGACGTGCTGACCGCAGAAAACCTGCGTCAGGAACTGATCAGCCTGTGGCGCAACCCGGAGAACGGGCTGAGCTCCATCTTCATGGTGACGCACAACATCGAAGAGGCCGTCGAGATGGCCAATCGCATTGTGGTGGTGTTCCCCAACCCCGGTCGTCTTGGACTCGTATTGGAGAACCGCCTGCCCTATCCGCGTGACGCCAAGGACCCGGAGTTTCAGCGCCTGGTCAGCATCATCCATGAATCCATCACGACCATGACGCTGCCCGATCTTCCAATCGAAGTCCCGGTCGCAGGCCAGCCCGTATCGCGCGGACGCTCGCGCATGGAGTCGATCCCGTTTGTGCCGGTCGGGCAGATCCTGGGTTTGATGAGCATCCTGAACGACTCGCCAGAACTCTCCAACATCTACGACATCTCGGATGAAATCGGCAAGGAGTTTGGTGAAACCATCTCCATCGTCAAGGCCGCCGAGATCCTGGGCCTGGTGGACACGCCGAAACAGGAAGTCCGGTTCACCGAGCTGGGCAAGCGCTTCGTCGCCGCCGACCGCGTGGTCCGGCGCACGATCTTTGCAGAGCAGGTGTTCAAGCTGCGACTGTTCCACATCATCATCGCGCTGCTCAAGGAATACGAAGAAGTGGATGCGGACCGCGTCATCAAGGACATCGCCAGTGCGCTGCCCTACGACAACCCCGAGCGCGTCTTTCAGACCATGATTGCCTGGGGCCGCTACGCCGGTCTGATGGACATCAACAACAAGACCCGGATGGTGTTTGTGCCTCAGGAAGACGAGGAAGCGATGACGGCGGAAGCCCGCCTTTGAACGACTAGTCGCTACTGCGACGGGCTTGAGCGCGCTGCACCAGCAGCGTCAAGGCCAGCGCCGCTGCGGCGGCGCCGCCCAAGTGCGGGGCCCCCGCCAGGGTCTTGGCGATTCCCTCCAGTGACTCCACACTGACCTGCTGCAAGCGTGCCACCAAGGCCACGACATCTTTGGCCTGCACTCTTTGTGCGTCTTCAAAGCGGATGATCATGGATGGCCAGCCTCCGCCAAAACGTATCCTTGCGAACACGCCGTCGGCAATCGCCAGCAGGGCCAGCACCCCCAAGGGCTTGAGCAACTGCTCCAACAAGGTGACGCGAAACTCCGGTGGCGCAGTTTCAAAGACTTGCGCCACCAACTCCGCAACGGGGGTGGCCGCAGAAAGCTTTGAGGCGTTGCCCGATGCAGGTGAAATCTGATTGGCATGGGACTTCATGGCGCCTCCTCAAGTTGACTGGATGGGAAAAAGCCCCAGGGTTTGCCCCCGACACGCAGGTCAAAAATGGGCTGGAACAGGGAGGCCGGAATGCGGACCCGGGACGAGCGAAAACTTGCGCTTCAAGCCGCTCCACGAGGTCTTTGGTTGAACCGATTTTGGCGGCATTTCGAGAAGATTCTATGAACGGCCGGTGTCGATTTTGTAATGATTCGTCACATCGGCCTTGTGTCGCCAAAGCCACGCAGCGGTAAAGTTATGTGAACGCCACGACGGCGTCTTGTTCGAATTTTAGATTCGCCGTTGATTTCTTTCACTTCCAACGGAAACACCCACCATGGCCTTCTGCCCCAAACGCTCCCTGATCTCGCTCCTCATCGTTCAAGCCTACGCCGCCAGCGTGTCGGCGCAGCAGGCACCGGTGCCGATGTCGGCGCTCGAGACCATCACCATCAGCGCCCAGCGCACGCCCAACTCGGTGGCGCGCAAGGCCCAGGAAGAGGCGCCCAATCTGATCAACGTCATGACCGTGGAGGAGATGCGCAAGTTGCCCGACGTGAACATCGCCGAGACCGTGCGCCGCATCCCCGGCATCTCGTTGGAAACCGACACCGGTGAAGGCCGCTTCATCAATATTCGCGGCCTGGACGCCGACCTGAATAGCACCACGTTTGGTGGCCTGCGCCTGCCGCCCTCGAACAACGCCTCGCCTTTTGGTGGTGGCCGCGCGGTGGCGCTGGATGCGATTCCCACCGGACTCGTGGGCGCCATCACCGTGACCAAGTCGAACCTGCCGGAGCAGGACGCTGAAGCCCTGGGTGGAACGATCGAGATCACGCCCAAGACGGCGCCGCGCAACAGCCAGCCCTTTGTGGAAGCGCGCATCGGCAGCGGATTCGAAGCGCTGCGCAGCACCGGCATCGCCGATCTGTCGATCTCCGCAGGCGGTCGCTTTGGCAGCGGCAGCAGCGGCCAGGGCGCCGCCGAAGGCTATTCGGACCGCCCGTTTTCCGTCGTGTTCACGGCCTCGTATTACGAAGACAAGCGCGGCATCGACGACGTCGAACCCGGTTTCCTCGATGACGGTGTGCACCCATCGCTGTCCTATGCCGGCTGGGATCAACGCCGCTACCAGTACAACCGTAAGCGCCATGGACTGGGCTTCGACCTGGGCTATCAACCCGATCAGGACAGCAACTACTACGTGCGCTTTTTTGACGCCGGCTACACCGAGACCGTGCTGCGCAACCGCCTGACCATCACGCCTGACGGCAGCCCGACCTTTGCCAATGGCGTGTTCACCGACGGCATGACCGCCAACGGCTTTGACAAGACGCTGCGCGACGAAAAGGAACGCATCAACAACAAGGTGTTCGTCATCGGTGGCAAGAACATCCTGGGTGACAAGGTACTCGACTACCGTGTCGGCTACACCCAGGGCTCGTTCAACAAACTGTACGACTACAACTCCGATTTCAACTTCACTCCGGCCTCGGGCAGCATCGCCTACAACAACAGTGGTGCCGGCAATACCCCCAAGTTCACGGTCACGGGTGCGGACTACTTGAACCCAGCCAACTACACGCTGGCGAAGTTTCAGAACAGCACGCAGAGCATTCAGGACAAGGAAATGTCCACCGCAGAAAACCTCAAGATGCCGGTCAAATGGGGCAGCTTTGAAGAGGAATCGCTCAAGGTCGGCGTGAGCGGCCGTTGGCGCACCCGCAATGCGGGAGGTCAGCCGTATTCCTATCCAGGCGTTCCCGCACTGGCGTTGACAGCGGCATCCAGCGGCGGCAACGTCAGCTTCTACGACGGCGCCTACAACAACGGCCCGCAGATGACGTCGGGGCTGCTGCAAAACACCCTGGCCAGCTACCAGACCATCAGTGCAAAAGACGCGATCAACTCGGCCATGCAGACGCAGACCGATAAGGAAGACGTGCTCGCCGCCTATGGCCAGTACCAGATGCAGGCCGGCAAGTTAGGTGTCACCGGCGGCGCGCGCGTCGAGTCCACCAAGGGCAACTATTCGGCTTTCGGCAAGAGCGTTGACGCGAACGGAAACGCCTTCGTCAAGCCGGTGAATGCGAGCAAGAGCTACGCCAACTTCTTCCCCAGCCTTCAGGCCCGGTACGAGGTCGAGCCTTCGCTGGTTGCGCGCGCGGCCTTTTCGTCCACCATCGCCCGACCGGGTTTCAATCAGGTCACGCCTTCCCTGATCGTGAACCCGGCGGCGAACCAGGTGACACAGGGCAACCCGGACTTGAAGCCCACCACCGCGAACTCCTTTGACTTCTCGATCGAACGCTACCTGAACGACGCCGGCGTGCTGTCGATCGGTGTGTTCGACAAGGAGTTCAAGAACTACATCGCCAACGGGGTCACGAGCCAGACCTTCCCCAACAACGGCCTGTTCGCCGGCTTTGTCGGAGCGGCCCACGTGATCACTTACAGCAACATCGACAGCTCCTATGCGCGCGGCCTGGAATTCAACTACGAGCAAAAGCTCAAGGGCCTCCCAGAGACATTCAGCGGCCTGGGTCTAGGGCTGAACTACACCTTCGTCGATTCGCGCTTTGCGATTCGTGCGGGCGAGACCTCGTCGCTGCCGTCCACCTCCAAGCACACGGCCAACGCCTCGGTGTCGTATGAGAAGAACGGCCTGAACCTGCGCCTGGCGAGCTACTACCTGTCGCGCAACCTGTTTGGCATCGGTGGCACGGGCACGGACGTGTATTCGGAGCCGCGCGTCTCGCTCGACCTGGGTTCGTCCTACGCGGTGAACAAGCAGGTGTCCCTGTACTTCAACGCAAAGAACCTGACGAACACACCCATGGTGTTCTCCGAAGGCGCTTCCAATCGCGTGATCCAACGCGAGTTCTACGGCGCGACCTACCAGTTCGGCCTGAACCTGTCCTATTGATCCATCCATCACGATTCACCTTATGACCAACTTCAACAAGAATTTTCTGGCCCTGGCTCTGGGCAGTCTGTTCTGTGTTTCTTCCATGGCGGCCGATGCCGGCTCCTACGAAGTCGTGCAGCGTCTGCCCCTGGGGGCGGCGAGCAAATGGGACTTCATTTCTATCGATAGCCAACGCCAGCGCCTGTTTGTCACGCGTGGCGATCGGGTTGACGTGGTTGCCATCCCCTCGGGCAAGATCGTCGGTGCCATTGCCAACACGCAGGGCGTGCATGGCGTGGCGATCGCTCTGGATCTGAAGCTGGGTTTCACCAGCAACGGCAAGAGCAACTCGGTCACGGTATTCGACCTTGAATCTCTGGCGACCAAGACCGAAATTGCGCTCAAGGGAAAGAACCCCGACGTCATCCTGTACGAACCGCTGACGCACAAGGTTTACGCTTTCAACGGCAGCAGCGCGGACTTTGAAGTCATCGATGCCACGACATTGAAAGTGGTGGACAGCGTCAAGGTCAACGGTCGGCCGGAGTTTGCCGTGTCCGACGAGCACGGCAAGATCTTCTTCAATGTCGAGGATAAGTCGGAGTTGCACGTGATCGACGCGGCGTCCCACAGGGTCGTCGCCAAGTGGCCGCTCAAGGGCTGCGTGGAACCCACCGGCTTGGCGCTGGACTTGAAGAACGCCCGTTTGTTCTCCGCCTGCGCCAACGGTGTGGCGGTCGTGACCGACAGCCACAGCGGCCAGCAGGTCGCGCAGTTTGCCATCGGTGAGCACCCGGACGCCGTGATCTACGACGCCGACACGCGCACCGTGCTGACTTCAGGTGGCGGCGGCACGGGCACGCTGGTCGTGGCCCATCAGGACGACGCTGACCACTACACCGTGGCGGCGAAACTGGTGACCGAAAAAGGTGCCAAGACCATGGCCATGAACCCGCTCGACAAGGCGGTTTATCTGCCGACGGTGGTGGCGCAGCAGTTCATCCTGGTCGTGGCCGCGAAGAGGCCCTGAAGCGCAGCCAACACTCGGCTGAACGAATCCGGGCGGCTCAGGGTCTGGCTTCGCGGCCGAGGCGTCGCAAGTCAGCGCCTAAGGCGCAGCAAAACCAAAGCGTTTGAACTGCGCCTGTGCGCTTGGCTCGAGCAGGCTGCGCGCGAACATTGCGGCGGCTGGACTGGCGTCGGCGGCCACGGTCAATCCATAGGCCGTGCTGACCTGCAGATCGGTCGGCAGCAGCACGACTTTGAGCTGCGGCACATCGCGTTGCGCGGCCACGGCATTCGTGCAATAGGTGAGAAACACATCGGCCCGACGCTCATCCATGATCCATGCATACACGCCGCGCCCGGCTGGCGGTAGGGGTGAATCGGCGCCGCCGGTGAGCATTTGCGCTTTCGCGTCCAGTGCCGCATAGGCGCCGGGCTGAATCGTCTGGGCTTTGCGAAATAGCGCCCAGGCGTAGTCCCCCGCTGGGTCGGCCTTGGGGGTCGAAGTCCCCAGTCGGACATCGGGACGCAGCAGCGTCGCGAGCAGCGTGTCCGGCGTGGCGTTGATGGCCTCACTCGTCAAAGCACACAAGGCGTTGCGCACCAGCACCGTTGGTGCTTGCCATGAGCCCAACGTGGCCAGACGTTGCGCATGCTCGGTGTCGGCAGACGCAAAGACTTGGGGCGATTCGCCGCGCTCAATACGCTCGCGCAACAGTCCGGAGGCGCCAAACGTCAGCACGATCTTTTGTCCCGTGCGGGCTTCATGTTCAAGCGCAATCAGGCTCAAAGGCTCGCGCAGACTGCCTGCGGCGTAGACGCCCACCACGCCGACCCCCACAGCCGGGGGCACTTGCGTCTGCGCCATGGCTGGGCCCGTCAACAGCAGCGCGGCCCAGGCCCAGCTAACTCGATTTGTTTTCGACATCATTCCTTGCCCTCGGTTCGTGGCACGCAATGGCACAGCGCGGTTCCGTGACGATTGTGCGCCAGCGCCGTCACGCAGTCGTGGCTCTTCTATGAAGCCGCTTTCATAGGTTCAAGAAATGAATCAAGCCATGTGCAATTGCAATTGGACGGACCCGGTATTTGCCCCCGACGACGCGCGCCAAGCGCCTTCCCGATGACACCTATGCATCCATCGCCTGCGGCGCAGCGCCATGCCACGGCGATTCAGTCCATGCGGCATCCGGCTGCCAGGTGGCGGCCCAGGCGGGCACCTGCTCTGGCGGCATGGGCCGGGCGATGCCGTAGCCCTGGGCCAGCTCGCATCCCAGTCGCAGCAGCAAGCTGCCGTGCGCCACGGTCTCCACGCCTTCGGCGATCACCTGGCGCTTGAAGGCGGCGGCCAAGCCAATGACCCCTTGCAAAATGGCCAAATCATCGGGGTCGTCAAGCATGTCACGCACAAAACTGCGGTCGATCTTGAGCAGGGTGACGCGCAAACGTCGCAGGTAAGTGAGCGATGAATAGCCGGTGCCAAAGTCATCCAGCGCAAATCCCACGCCCATCAGGGCACAGGCTTCAATCACTTGCGCCACTCTGGCAATGTCTTCCAAGGCGCTGGTCTCCAGCACTTCGAGTTCCAGGCTGCCGTGCTTGAGCCCGGGATGACTGGCCAGGATGGTTTGCAGGCGTTCCACAAAATCGCTTTGCTGCAACTGTCGGGCACCGATATTCACGCTCACCGGCAACGCCAGTCCAGCACTTTGCCAAACTTCGACTTGGGTCAGCGCCGTCTCAATCACCCATTCTCCAATCATCACGGCCAAGGGGTGGTTCTCGATCACCGGCAAGAACATGGCCGGCGCCAGCAAGCCTCGCTCCGGGTGCTGCCAGCGAATCAGCGCTTCGGCACCCAGCACCTGGCCGGTGCGCATGTTCACCTTGGGCTGGTAGTGCAGCACAAACTCACGGTGTTCCAGCGCCAGGCGAACGCGCTCCAGACTTTCATGGTGGCCGCGCAGGTCACGGTCTTGCGCCGCATCGAAAATTTGGTAGCGGTTCTTCCCGGCCACTTTGGCCTGGTACATGGCCTGGTCGGCCTGGCGCAGCAATTGGTCCGCGTCGATGTCTTGCAACTGCGGGAAAAAAGTCACGCCCAGGCTGGCCGAAACCTGCAGGCTGAGCTCGGTCCACTGCACCGGTTGCGCCGCCGAAGTCAGTAATCGCGTGAGCAAGGGCAGGCTCGCCGCCATGTCTGCGAGGTCGCACAACACGGCGACAAACTCGTCGCCACCCATTCGGGCCAGCGTGTCACCCTCGCGCAAGCCCTGTTTCATGTGGTGCGCCAGGGCAACGAGCAGTTGGTCGCCGGCCCCATGGCCGTGCTGGTCGTTGATCGCCTTGAATCCGTCCAGGTCCAGGTAGGCGACGGCCAATTGTTGACCGCGCCGCTGCGCCTGCGCCATGGCCTGCTGCAGGCGGTCCGCCAGCAGCACCCGGTTGGGCAGGCTGGTCAGCGCATCAAAGTGCGCGATGTGCTCCAACTGGCTTTGATGCTCCTTGATGGCCGTGATGTCGGAGAACAGGGCGACATATTGCCGCGTTTTGCCGCTGGCGTCGCGCACGGCGCTGATGGAGATCATCTCCGCAAACAACTCGCCGCTCTTGCGACGGTTCCAGATCTCACCACTCCAGTGACCCTCGGTCGCCAGTACTTTCCACATGGTTTCGTAGAAAGCGCGATTGTGGTGGCCTGATTGCAGCAAGCGTGAGTTCTGGCCAATCACCTCCTCGCGCGCGTAGCCGGTGATGCGGCTGAAGGCTTCATTCACGTCGATGATGGTGCCGTCCGGGTTGGCGATGGTGATGCCCTCTCGGGCATGACTAAACACGCTGGCAGCAAGCCGGATCTTTTCTTCTTCCCGCTTGCGTTCGGTGATGTCCTGCACCAACCCGCACAAGCGGACCACCCGCCCGCTGGCGTCGCGCTCCGGAAAACCCGTGACGCAGCAGGGGCGCTGCTCCCCGTCGGGCTGCACCGTCATCAGTTCGAGTTCATAGGGTGTGCCGTGCGCCACAGCCTGGCGCACCGCGGCAAACAATTCCTGCGTGGACTGTGGCGTGTACAACTCGCCCTGCCGGTCCAGATTCGGAATACCCTGCGCCGGATCGCGGCCAAAAATCCGGAACATCTGGGGTGACCAGGTCACGATGTTGGTATCCACCTCCCACTCGAAACTGGCCAGCCGCGCCCGGCCTTCCGTGCGCTCCATCATGATCTGGTTGCGGCGCAAACTGTCCTGGGTTTGCCTGCGCTCGGTGATATCCCGGTGCGTGATCACCGCCCCTTCGTTGGCGTGCTGACCCAAAGGCATGACCGTCATGGAGAACCAGCGCAACTGCTGTGGTGAATGGCAAGGGTATTCGAGGCTGAAGCTCGGCAGTCGCCCTTGCAGAACGGCTTGAATGCCATTTCGCGCTGGCAAGACATCCTCCGTATCGGAAATTAAATCGACGCGCGCTGCGCTGAGGTAATTGCTGCCAACGCCGGTGCGTGGCGCGGGTTTGCCGGGCTCGGCGCTGTTTTCCAAAGAGAACTGACGCCTGCGTGCATTCACGGCCCGAATCACGCCGTGCTGGTCCACCACGGCAATTTCGGCGTCCATCGAATTCAGCACCACGTCCTTGAACGACTCGCTGGCTTTGAGCAATTCTTCTCTTTGCGCATAGTTCTCCATCAAGCGGTTGAAGTCGCCAATCAGTTGGCCAACTTCATCGGCATGCGATACCGGCAAGGCCTTGATGGGGTGATCGCCGCTGGAGCGCGCCGCCAGCGCCTGGCTGGCGGCAAGCATGGGCGCGAATTGCTGGCGCAGCATGCGGCTGATCATCCACCACGTGAGTGCGCCTGCCAGCAGCGTGAAAATCAAGGCGCTGGCAAACAGGCGCTGCAACATCCGATCGATGGGCGCAAAAGCCTCCTGCGCTGGCAAGGTGACCACGATCAACCAACCCGCCGCAGGAATTCCCTTGGCCGCCGAGAGTTCCAAAACCCCGCGCGAACTGACCGCCGTGCCAAAGCCTTCAAAGCCCTGGCTGTAACGATCGTGCATGCGGTTGACGCCCGGGGCGGGCGTTGGCTGCATGACGCGGGTCTTGTCGGATGCGGTGACGATCAGCCGATGCTGCGGAGCGATCAGCAAATAGCCGCCGCTCTTGCCGTAGCGATTCTGCGCAATCTGATCGAGAAAACTCGGTTTGCCCAGGTTGATCGTGCCCACCATGACACCGACCACCCGCGAACCGCCATCGAATATCGGAACAATGATGCTGAAAATGGGTGTGCCCAATTTCTTGCCCATGGCGGGGCGCCCTATCACCGGTTTGCCGTCTTTCAGGGGAATGGAAACGGATTCCCGGTCCAGGTAATTGGTGCCGATCCGGCCGGCTGAAACCGGCACGTCCGCGATGGCCGTGCCATCGGTCCCGGTGACAAACACCCCGCCATTGAACAGCAGTTGCAACAGCGGGCGCTGTTCAAGCAAGTTTTGCAATGCCGCTGCATTGCCCATCACTTTGGGCGTGACTTCTTTGGCAACGGTCTCCAGTGCCAGGAGGCGATCACTCAAGCGGCTATCGATTTCACGGGCCAGCGCCGACACGGTGGAGAACTGTTGTTCGCCCAACTCGAGTTGCATGTCTTCGCGCAGCATTTGGCTGGCATAGAAGGCGACGGACCAAATGCCGATGACAAAGATGCTCAGGGTGAGCAGGGTCACCCGGGTCTTGAGTGAGCGCCACAGGGTGATCTTGCGGTTCATGCGGCCCGCCTTAGCCCAAGGCGGTTAACGAGCCGCCGTCCGGCTGAGCAGACCCGGGGGCCCTGCTTTGCGCAGGGCCTGGACAACGACTTTGGGTGGCGGCGCCGACTCGATGCGCTCGCGTCCCACTTCGGTTCATTACCATGGGCTAACCTCCAACGGACCCCGAGAGCCGCCGTCGGACTTCTGGTACGTCGCCATAGTTTACCCCTTGAGGTTAAGCCGATGGCCGCCCCAGTCATGGCCCCCGCCGCAGCGGGGCATGAGTGCGAAAGTGTCTGAGCGGTCGAATCAGCTGCCGACGGCCATCCGCTTTTAGTAGCCTGCGGCCAAGCCGCCATTGCGCCGTGGATCGTTCGCGCCGTAGAAAAGATTCTTGCCCACGGGCTTGCCGTTCAGGCTCGGGGCGCCAATCAGAATGGCGGTCACGTGGTTGACGGGCTGCGGAGCGCCGAGCTTTTGTCCGGCGGTCTCCAGCAGCTTGCGCGTGTCGGCAGAGAGGGCAAAGTTTTCAATGTTCGTCACGTCGGGCAACCACTGCTGGTGAAAACGCGGCGCGTCCACCGCCTCCTGCACGTTCATGTCGTAGTCGATGACGTTGAGGAGGGTGTGCAGCACCGTGGTGATGATGCGACTGCCGCCGGGCGTGCCCACCACCATCACCGGCTTGCCGCCCTTGCTGACGATGGTCGGGCTCATCGATGACAGCGGGCGCTTGCCCGGCGCAATCACGTTGGCTTGACCCTGCACCAGACCGTACATATTGGGCACGCCGATCTTCACCGTGAAGTCGTCCATCTCGTTGTTCAGCAGCACCCCGGTTCCAGGCGCCGTCATCTTGGAGCCAAACCAGTCGTTCAGCGTGTAGGTGACCGAGACCGCGTTGCCCCAGCGGTCGGCAATCGAGTAGTGCGTGGTGTTGCTGCCCTCGTGTGGCTCCACCCCCGGTTTGATGTCCTTGGAAACACCGGCCTTGCTGGGGTCGATGACGGCGCGGATTTGCGCCGCATAGGCCTTGTCGGTGAGCCGGGCAATGGGGTTGTTGACGAACTCCGGGTCGCCCAGATAACTGTTTCGGTCCACGTAGGCGTGGCGCATGGCTTCGATCTGATAGTGCACCGCCTGCGCCGAGTGAAAGCCCAGCTCCCTCAGCGGATAGCCCTCCAGGATGTTGAGCAGCTCGCAAATGATCACGCCGCCCGAGCTCGGCGGGGGCGCCGACACGACGTGGTAGCCACGGTAGTCGCACTCGATGGGCGCCATTTCACGGGTGCTGTATTGGTTCAGGTCTTGCTGGGTGATGAGCCCGCCGCCCGACTGGCTGGACTTGACCAGGGCTGCGGCCACGCTGCCCTTGTAGAAGCCATCCACGCCCTGACGGCTGATGATCTTGAGGGTTTTGGCAAGGTCTTTTTGCACCAGCTTGTCGCCCACGGCGTAGGCCTCGCCCTTCTTCAGGAAGATGGCGGCCGACGCCGGGTCCTTGCGGAAATCGGCGGTCGCCGTGCTGAACAAAAAGATGTCCCCCCGATCCAGCAAGAATCCTTTTTCAGCCAGAGCGATGGCCGGTGCCAACAGCTCGCCGCGTTGGCGCGTGCCGTACTTTTCGCGCGCGTATTCCATGCCCGACACCGAGCCGGGCACGGCCACGGCCAGGTGGCCGTAGGTGCTGAGCCCCTTGACGACATGGCCGTCCTTGTCCAGGTACATATTCGCCGTCGCCGCCAGTGGCGCTTTCTCGCGAAAGTCCAGGAAGGTCTTGCGCCCGTCGGCCAGTTGGATGGTCATGAAGCCGCCACCGCCCAGATTGCCTGCCGCCGGATAGACCACGGCCAGTGCATAGCCCACCGCGACGGCTGCATCGACGGCATTGCCGCCGCGCTTGAGCACGGTCACGCCCACCTCGGTGGCCAGATGCTGAGCGCTGACCACCATGCCATTTTCCGCCGCCACGGGCGCGACCGAAGCCGCTTGACTGCTGGATTGCGCGGCGATCAGCAGGCTGCTCGCCAGCAGCGTGGACCTGAATAATCGCGAACCTTGGGTGCATGTCATCGGGATTCTCCTGAACTCGGTGGTGAAGAAGGCGGCAGCAGATGGCCGCGCCTGGCAACGTGAAGATTCAGTCTACTACAAGGGCTCTCGGCGCAGGCAAGCTCAACGGCCTAAAGATGTTTAGGTAATTTAGAAGTGAAAATTCAGTCGTTCCCTTTGCGGCGCATCGCTTCCAGAATCCAACCCATCGCAATCAATGGGTATCCCCAGGAAGCCACACATGACGCCACGCCGCCAACTCCTCCGTCTCACGCTCGCCGCCGCACTGGCCGCCACCGCCCTGGTGGCGCAGGCGCAGCAAACGCTGCTCAACGTGTCCTACGACCCGACGCGCGAGCTCTATGCCGAGATCAACGCCGCCTTCATCAAGCAATGGAAAGCCAAGACCGGCCAGGACGTGGCGATCAAGCAGTCGCACGGCGGCTCCGGCAAGCAGGCGCGCTCCGTCATCGATGGCCTGGACGCCGACGTGGTGACGCTGGGTCTGGGCGGCGACGTGGACGCGCTCTACAAGAACGGCCAGTGGGTTCCGCAGGACTGGCAAAAGCGCTTGCCGCACAACTCGTCGCCCTACACCTCGACCATCGTGCTGGTGGTGCGTCATGGCAATCCCAAGGGCATCAAGGACTGGGACGATTTGACCCGCCCGGGCGTGAGCGTGATCACGCCCAACCCCAAGACCTCGGGCGGCGCGCGCTGGAACTACCTGGCCGCCTGGGAATTTGCCCGGCGCAAGTTCGGCAGCGACGCCAAGGCCAAAGACTTCGTCCAGGCGCTGTACAAGAACGTGCCGGTGCTCGACAGCGGCGCGCGCGGCTCGTCCATCACCTTTGCCCAGCGCAACCAGGGCGACGTCTTCATCTCCTGGGAGAACGAGGCGCACCTGCTGGAAAAGGAATTTGGCTCCAAGGTGGATGTGATCTACCCCTCGCTCAGCATCCTGGCCGAACCCCCGGTCACGCTGGTGGACAAGATCGTGGAGCGCAAGGGCACGCGCGCCGTGGCGCAGGCCTATCTCGAATACCTCTACACCGACGAAGGCCAGGACATCGTGGGCAAGAACTTCTACCGCCCGATTTCGCCCAAGGCCCAGGCCAAGTACGCCCGGCAACTGCCCAAGATCAAGCTGTTCACCATCGATGAGGCCTTTGGCGGCTGGGCCAAGGCCGACAAGGAGCACTTTGCCGACGGCGGCAGCTTCGACCAGATCTACCTGAAGTAGCCCGTCCGCGTCACCACGAAGAGCAGGAGAGTTTCCATGTCTGTGCTGTTGCTTGCCGGAAGTCCTGCGGAACGCTCGCGCGCCGCCGCGCTGCTCGACGAGGCGGGTCGGCGCCTGACGCGCCGCAGCGCGCTGGTCGAGCGCCTGCAGATCCGCAACCTCTCGCCCCAGGCGCTGCGGCTGGCCGACCTGGGCCACGGCTGTCACACTCCGGCCGTTTTGATCTGGTGCGGCTCAAAGAGGCCATGCTGTTGCTGATCGCCAATCACGCACCCCTCGGCCCTGAATGGCTTGATCACCCGTTGAAAGGAGCATGGGCCGATCACAGGGAGTGCCACATCGGTGGCGACTTCTTGCTGATTTACCAGGTCGAGGCCAACGCGATCAACTTTGTGCGATCGGGCACTCACTCTGAACTCTTCAGCAACTGACAGCCTTTTGACGCAAGCTGTTTGAACTGCACCTGGCGCGAACTTCGTTCATCCGATTGCTCGCACGCGCTGCGATCCGGCTACAAATTTCTCCAGACTTGACGTTCAGCTCGACTCTCTGCGGCCCGCGACGGTGGCTGACTCTTTGGGGCTGCAAGCGGTAGTAGAAATTTCTCGACTACAGTCACTCGAAATGGAGTAACGGTTTACTGTTTGACTTAAGCGCACCGCCGTAGGCGGGTCCGCTTGCAGGGCTATCAGTCCCCGTGGCTGGACGCGGCCGCCACATGGGCCCGTGCCGTGTGCAATTTGCTGTAGCTGTCGATCAGGCGCTGGTGCCTATCGAGTGTCTCCAGTTTCATGCTCGTTGGCGTCAAGCCGAAGAAGCGCACGCTGCCGTCCACTGAGCCCAATACCGCGTCCATCCGAGGCTTGCCAAACATGCGGCGGAAATTCACAAGGTAGTCCTCCAACTCCAGCTCGTCATCGAGTTGCACCTCCAGCACCACGTTCAAGGCCTGATAAAACAATCTGCGTTCGACCGTGTTGTCGTTGTATTGCAGGAAGGCTCCCACCAGCTCTTGCGCCGCCTCGAACTGCTTCAAGGCCAGCTGAATCAGCAGCTTCAACTCCATCACGGTCAATTGGCCCCAGGCCGTGTTCTCGTCAAATTCGATGCCGATCAAGGTGGCAATGTCGGCGTATTCGTCGAGCTCATTGTTCTCCAGACGCTCAAGCAGGGCTTGCAGGCTTGCATCGTCCAGGCGATGCAGGTTCAAGATATCGGCACGGAACAACAGTGCCTTGTTGGTGTTATCCCAGATCAAATCATCCACCGGATACACCTCCGAATAGCCCGGCACCAGGATGCGGCAGGCCGTGGCGCCCAGCTGGTCATACACCGCCATGTACGCTTCTTTGCCCAGGTCTTGCAGAATGCCGAACAGGGTTGCGGCTTCCTCGGCATTGGAGCTCATTTTGTCAATCTGGCCCTGGCCGGAAAAATCCCACTCGACAAAATCGAAGTCAGCCTTGGCACTGAAAAAGCGCCACGACACCACACCGCTGGAATCAATGAAATGTTCCACAAAGTTGTTCGGCTCGGTCACGGCGTTGCTGGTGAAGGTGGGTTGAGGCAGATCGTTGAGGCCTTCAAAACTGCGACCCTGCAGCAACTCCGTCAGACTGCGTTCCAGCGCCACCTCCAGGCTGGGATGCGCG
>CAIMSP010000083.1 GCA_903844215.1 uncultured beta proteobacterium
CCTCATCATTTTGATTCGCCCGGCAGTGATGTCGGGCGTGGATTGAAACGATTTCCGGCCACTCGCCAAGCTCTGCCTCAAGCGATTCGCCCGGCAGTGATGTCGGGCGTGGATTGAAACTTAGCTGCGGAGTGGCAGTCTCGAGGTTTTATGATTCGCCCGGCAGTGATGTCGGGCGTGGATTGAAACAGTGCATCCCCCGCCCATTTTCTGGCCGCATCGAGATTCGCCCGGCAGTGATGTCGGGCGTGGATTGAAACTCCAGCCACTTACCCAGGTGGCGACGGGTGGCCGATTCGCCCGGCAGTGATGTCGGGCGTGGATTGAAACCGGATGAGCGGTAGCTATTAGCCGACGAACGGTAGATTCACCCGGCAGTGATGTCGGGCGTGGATTGAAGCCACTCACGTTGTCGCGCGGCCACTCCATCGCGTTGATTCGCCCGGCAGTGATGTCGGGCGTGCATTGAAACACGTTGAGCACGCTCGCCGGCAGCGCAGCCCAGAGATTCGCCCGGCGTCGATGTCAGGCCTGCGCGGCCTCGATCACCCCGCCGCCCAGGCAGACCTCACCGTCGTAGAGCACGGCCGACTGGCCTGGTGTCACGGCCCATTGGGCTTGGGTGAAATTCATGTCAAAGTGCGTGCCGTCCTGCGAGCGCAGGGCGCAAGGCGCATCGGCCTGGCGGTAGCGCGTCTTGGCCGCAAAGTGGGCGTCCGCTGGCGCTGTTCCCGCGACCCAACTGGCCGAATCGGCCTGCAAGCTGCGCGACAGCAGCCAGGGGTGGTCGTGGCCCTGCACCACCCACAGCGTGTTGCTTGCCATGTCCTTGCGCGCGACAAACCACGGACTGTGGTCGCCCACGCCGCGCTGGCCTTTGGCCAGCACCGCTTGCAATTCCGCGCCCTTGGCCTTGATGCCGCCGATGCCCAGGCCCTGGCGCTGGCCCAGGGTGTAGAAGCTCAGGCCCACGTGCTGCCCGAGCACGCGTCCGCGCTCGTCCTTGATCGGGCCCGGCTCCTTGGCGATGTAGCGGTTGAGGAATTCCCGGAACGGGCGCTCGCCGATGAAGCAGATGCCGGTGGAGTCCTTCTTGCGGGCATTGGGCAGGCCGATCTCGGCGGCGATGCGACGCACCTCGGTTTTGTGCAACTCGCCCACCGGGAACAGGGTTTTTGACAGCTGCGTCTGGTTCAGTCGGTGCAGAAAGTAGCTCTGGTCTTTGGACGGGTCCAGGCCCTTGAGCAGTTCGTGCTGCCGCGTGGCGGCGTTCAGCCGCACCCGGGCGTAATGGCCGGTGGCGATTTTTTGCGCGCCCAGGCGCAGCGCGTGGTCGAGGAAGGCCTTGAACTTGATCTCGGCGTTGCACAGGATGTCGGGATTCGGCGTGCGCCCGGCCTGGTATTCGCGCAGGAACTCGGCAAACACCCGGTCCCGGTATTCGGCGGCGAAGTTGACGTGTTCGATCTCGATGCCGAGCACGTCGGCCACCGCCGCGGCATCGACGAAATCGATGTTGGACGAGCAGTATTCCGAGTCGTCGTCGTCTTCCCAGTTCTTCATGAACAGGGCGACGACTTCGTAGCCCTGCTGTTTCAGCAGCCAGGCCGTGACCGCCGAGTCCACGCCGCCGCTGAGTCCCACCACCACGCGCTGGCCGCTGGGTTGCGGGTTCATCGGCGGCGAGCGATCCGTGCCTGAGGCTGTCATTCGACCACGCTGGCGTCGCTGATCACCAGTTCGAGGGGGTAGCGTTGGCCCGCCAGAAAGTCTTCGATGCACTTGAGCACCATCGGGCTGCGATGCCGCGCCGTGCTGGCGCGCACTTCATCGGCCGTGAGCCACAGCGTGCGCACGATGCCGTGGTCCAGCGCTCGGAGCGGCAGCAGCGCGCCCAGTTCGCCGCAAAAGGCGAAGCGCATATAGGTGATGTCGCCACCATCGGCTTTGCGCTGACGCGACAGGTAGATGCCCACCAGCGCCGTGGGCTCGAACGCATGCGCCGTCTCCTCCAGCGTCTCGCGTCGGCAGGCCTGGGCCGGGGTCTCGCCGCAGTCCAGATGGCCGGCGGGGTTGTTCAGCTTCAAGCCCTCGGACGTGTGTTCTTCCACCAGCAGAAAGCGCCCGCCCTGCTCGATCACGGCGGCCACGGTGACGTTGGGTTTCCATCGAGTGCTCATTCCCAATTATGAGACATTGCGGGACAGACCAAAGCGACGCGAAGCGCGCGTGCTCTGTCCCCAACTGATTGAGATTGCGGGACAGACCAAAGCGACGCGAAGCGCGCGTGCTCTGTCCTCAACTGATTGAGATTGCGGGACAGACCCAAGCTGCGAAGCGCGCGTGCTCTGTCCTCAACTGAATGTGAGAGATTGGCACTTCATTGACGCACATCATGCTCGATTTGGGCTGGAACAACGGTGTTTTCAGTTAAGCTCTGCGCCGCAGTAGCTGCACATGGCTGGCCCA
>CAIMSP010000084.1 GCA_903844215.1 uncultured beta proteobacterium
CTCCCGGTATTTTTCTCGGTTCCCGCTTTTGCACCTGACCTCGCGAAAATCATGCGCAAATACCGCCGCCATGACCCGCCACCTGATACCGAGCGCATGGCAGCATGAACGCTACGGGAGAACTGGGCACTGTCCAGTTCGCTTGTCGTTGGTAAATATGTATCTGCATGGTTTTGCCTCTCCAGATATCGTCGAATATGACAGCCTTACTAGCGAGAATTATTGGGAGCGGCAATTCGACGTAATTCTGGCCAATCCACCTTTTATGACGCCTAAAGGGGGAATCAAACCTCACAAGCGATTCAGCGTTACTTCAAAACGGGCGGAGCTGCTCTTCGTGGATTTCATCTCTGAGCACCTATCCGTGATGGGAAAGGCCGGTGTGATCGTGCCAGAAGGCGTGATGTTTGTTGAGCAAAGTGCATTTGTCGACGTTAGAAGAAAACTGGTTCAAGACGGCAGGCTGCTTGCCGTCATCACATTGCCCCATGGCGTGTTTAAGCCCTATGCCAGCGTTAAAACACACATTTTGGTTATCGACAAGAAGCTTGCTCGTATATCTCGCGACGTGCTGTTCATTGAGGTCGATGCGGATGGGTATAGCCAATCTGATACCCGACATGCAATCTCAGCCAACGACATTCCTGAAGCCAAACGTGCTTTGCAAGCTTTCAAATATTCGATCGAGACTGCCGGCACATTTGACCCCAATCAGTTTCAGTGCGTATCCAGTCTCGTGAAGAAGGAAAGAATTCTTGCTCAGAAGTCGATTCACCTAATTGGGCGGTGGTACAGACTCGACGATAGGTTTGCCAGGTTAACGGCGCTGACAACACCGACCTTACGACTAGGTGATTGCTGTGATGTGGTCCGAGGACTGTCGCCGAATATGGCGACCCCTCCAGGTGACTATCCGCTTGTTGTCCCGGCACCAGAGCGCAAAACCTCCGCTGATTATTCGTTTGAATGTGATGCTGTCTGCGTCCCACTGGTTTCTTCGTCAGGACACGGCAAAGCGGACATCAAGAGGCTGCACTATCAAGAAGGGAAATTTGCCCTAGCAGATACCATGTGTTGCGTGACTGTTCGGGACAAAACCAAACTTCGTCCCAGATATGTCTATGAAATTCTTTCAGCCCACAAGGAAGAATTGCTCGTTCCTCTGATGTCTGGTGCTACGAACGTGACCCTAGATCCGAATGACCTAAACGAAGTAGTTTTTCCGGTTCCTTCGTTTGAAATGCAGGACAGCATCATTGAAGGGATATCGCTTGCCCGGATGATCCAGCAATTGGAGGCCATAAAGAAGCAGATGCTTGGGCAAGGGACGAGCAGCGAGGCCGCGAGTATCGACCGGGTGGTCGAGTCTCTGCGAAAGAAGAGAAGCCGATGCACATCATTGGACACTGTGTGGGCGCTATAAGTACCAGCAGTCTTCGGCTTTGTCTCCCATGGCAAGGTCACGACGGTGTCTTACTCCAACCGTGAACTGATCCGTCGCATGGAAGCCAAGGTCAAGGCCGCGATTGACCGGGTGTGGGGTGAAAGCGTCGAAAATTCTGGTTAAATATACAGGAATTTCCCCGGTAAAAACCCTAGAATTACCACCATGGTAAGTTTTCACGTCATTTCGGAGTACAGTTCGACATCGCCCACTTATGGTGGCGGCGAGAAAATTTCAGGCGGGCCGCTGTATGACTTGGAGCGTGTGAAGGGGATTCTGAAGGACGGAACCGGTCTCAACTTGATCACGAAAGCCTGTTTTAGCAACGTACGGGAACTCGGTTGGGATCACGACGACGTCATCAGACTGATTCGGAGCCTTGGCCATGCGGACTACATCGATTCAGAGTGGTGCGAAAACGGCAAAGGGGCGTGGGCCGCTTGTGACGCGTATTCAATTCGCGTCCTTGAATGGGTGCCGACGGCGCAAAAGGAAATGCGAATCGAATATTTTTTGAAGTTTGCAATCAGCAAGCTTGGCACGATGGTGTTGATATTTTCTTGTCACACAGCAACATGAGGATGAAGATGGATAGCAAAGAGCTCTGCCCGATTTGTGGCGAAGGACACGTGCAGTCGCACGTGGAACAAGTTGAGAGCGAATACAAGGGTCAGAAGGCCATGGTGCCCATGCACTACCAGGTGTGCGATACGTGCACGTCTGACTATGCCGGTGCCGAAGAAAGCCGGTTGAACAAACGCGCGGTCATGGCGTTTCGCAAGACGGTGGATGGTTTGCTTACCGGCGCGGAGATTCTGGCGCTGCGCAAACAATATCGATTGACGCAGGACCAAGCCGCAAGGCTGTTTGGTGGCGGCCCGGTGGCCTTCAGCAAGTACGAAAACGACGATGTGGCGCACTCTGAAGCCATGGATTCATTGCTACGTCTCGTTCGAGGGTTTGAGCCAGCCTTTTGGAAACTGGTGGACGATAAAGGCTTGTCGGATGAGTTGAAGCCAAGCAAATCAGCCGACCATGTGGCCACGGTGGGAACGAGCACGACAAACGTCATTGTGATGGCAAATTTTCGCGACAGTGGTTTTTCCCCATCGAACAGGACATCGGTTAAGTATCCGGCTGAGGCAAAAAAATGGAAGTAGTCAGCTTGCGGCCCAAGCTCGTGTCCTTCAGGGCAACCGCGTTCCACGGCGAAAACAAGGCGGCGTCGAGCGGGGACGCGCCGTGGAATTTTGAGCTGACACAGACAATTGAATTGGGTTTGGGTTCAGCGCAAGACGTACCCGCACCCTTGCAAGCCGTCGTGAAGATCGACCTTGCCGCCAAAGCATCTAAGGCCGATGCGGCAGAGCAGACGGCTCAGTTCAACGCCAGTTACGAAGCAAAGTTCGAATACCCCGTTGCGACCCAGGAGTCCGCCGTGCAGCCCCTGTTTGCTGAGGAGCCGTATCAATATCTGCTTGTGGCACAGGTATTTCCACTGGCAATGACGCACTTCAGACGGGAACTCCAGTCTCTGGGTTTCGATGCCCGCCACATGCCACTGGGGATATAGCGGCCTGCAAAGCTCGGGTTCCATGCGGGAGTGGAACTAGCCGGCGTCGCAGCAGCGCAGTCATAGACGGGGTAAAGGCAATCGTGAACCCATTTCACACAGACAAGAAAAAAGGCTTAGTAGAAATGAATCTACTAAGCCTTATCCCGTTTGGTGCGGCTGGCAGGAATTGAACCCACGACCCCTTGGTTCGTAGCCAAGTACTCTATCCAACTGAGCTACAGCCGCGAAGAGCCGAATTATAGCAGCAAGTTTCGCTGCGCCTGATTCATGCGCAGCAAAAAGGCGATCAACTGTAGCTGCGTGCGTCCTCGATCACCTTGCCGTCGTTGGGCAGCGAGCCGGGGCTGACCAGCAGTACGTCGCCGCGCAACTTGGTGACGTCGCGGATCGCCTCGCCAATCTTGGCGGCCAGGGCATCGAGGCCGCTGCACGTGGTCTCGACCTGCAGCGTCATGCTGTCGTTGGCCATCTCGCCCGTCACCACCAGGCGCGCACGCGCCACTTCGGGGAAGCGTCGCACGATGTCGGCCACCTGGCCCGGATGCACAAACATGCCGCGGATCTTCGTGGTCTGGTCGGCGCGCCCCATCCAGCCTTTGATGCGCGCGTTGCTGCGGCCCGTGGGGCAGGGCCCGGCCAGCAGCGCCGACAGGTCGCCGGTGCCAAAGCGTATCAAGGGATAGGCCGGATTCAAGCTGGTGACCACGAGTTCGCCCACTTCGCCTTCGGGCACCGGGTCGCCGGTGCCGGGGCGCACGATCTCCACGATCACGCCTTCGTCGATCACCAGGCCTTCGCGCGCCGAGGTCTCGTAGGCGATCAGGCCGACGTCGGCCGTGGCGTAGCACTGGTAGCCCTGGATGCCGTGCTGCAGGAACCAGTCACGCAGGCTGGGCGGGTAGGCCTCGCCGCCGAACATGGCTTTGGTCACGCTGGGCAGGGCCACGCCCAGAGACGCGGCCTTTTCCACGATGATCTTCAGGAAGCTGGGCGTGCCGATGTAACCCGCGGGCCGCAACTCGGCCATGGCCTGCACCTGCTGCTCGGTCTGTCCCGTGCCGCCGGCGAACACAGTGCAGCCCAGCGCGTGCGCGCCGGTTTCCATCATGGAGCCGGCCGGAACAAAGTGGTAGCTAAAGCAGTTGTGGATCAGCTCGCCGGGGCGAAAGCCGGCGGCAAAGATGGCGCGGGCCATGCGCCAGTAGTCCGCCGCCTTGCCTTCGGGCTCATAGATCGGGCCGGGACTGGAAAAGACGCGCGGCATGTGCGCACCAAAACCCACGGCGCTGAAGCCGCCAAAGACGTCGCTCTGGCGCTGCGCCAGTTGGCGCTCGTGCAGGTCGGTCTTGCGCGTCACCGGCAAGCGCGCCAGCGCGGCGCGGCTGCTGACCGTGACCGGATCCACCGCTTGCAGAATTTGCGCAAAGGCCGCGCTGGACTTGCGTGCGTGCGCCACCTGCTGTGGCAGTGAGCGCATCAACTCGGCTTCGCGCACCTGCGGCACGCGCGTCTCCAGGGTGTCATAAAAATGGATCATGGTGTCAATTCCTCCGCCTTCAAGCCAACCAGCGCTTGCGCCGCTTGTAGCTCTTCACATCCTTGAACGATTTGCGCTCGCCGCCGCCCACGCCGAGGTAGAACTCCTTCACGTCCTCGTTGTTCGCCAGGTCCGAGGCCAGACCGTCCATCACGACTCGGCCCGACTCCATGATGTAGCCGTAGTCGGCGTATTTGAGCGCCATGTTGGTGTTCTGCTCGGCCAGCAGGAAGGTCACTTTTTCCTTCACGTTGAGGTCTTGCACGATGTTGAAAACCTCCTCCACGATCTGCGGCGCCAGGCCCATCGAGGGTTCGTCCAGCAGCACCATGTTCGGGTTGGTCATGAGCGCGCGCCCGATGGCGCACATCTGCTGCTCGCCGCCCGAGGTGTAGGCGGCCTGACTCGTGCGTCGGGTCTTCAGGCGCGGGAAGTAGGCGTAAACCTTCTCCAGGTTGCGTGCCTGCTCGGCTTTGTCCTTGCGGGTGTAGCCGCCGGTGAGCAGGTTTTCCTCGATCGTCAAGTGCGCAAAGCAGTGCCGCCCCTCCATCACCTGCACCACGCCGCGCTGCACCAGGTCGGCGGGTGAGAGGTTCTCGATGCGCTCGCCACGCAATTCAATCGATCCCTTGGTGACTTCGCCGCGCTCGCCGCGCAGCAGATTGGAGATGGCGCGCAGCGTCGTGGTCTTGCCCGCGCCATTGCCGCCCAGGATGGCCACGATCTTGCCCTCGGGCACTTGCAGCGACACGCCCTTGAGCACCAGGATCACATGGTTGTAAATGACCTCGATGCCGTTGACGTTGAGAACGATGTTGGGAGTCGGCAATGAACTCATGGCGTTTGTATTTCATGTTCCCTCGCCCGCGTGCGGGAAAGGGTTAGGGTGAGGGAAAAGTTGCACATCCTTGGCAGCGCAGGGCGAGGATGCAGCACCCCTCACCCCCGCCCTCTCCCCGAGGGGAGAGGGGGCAAGTCATATCAAGACTGGCAGTCTGCAGGCGCGCGCCGTGTCAGCTTCTTGTCGCTGGCGTACTTGTCGGCGGCGGCCTTGATCATGGGCTTGAGGATCTGCTCGTCGGCCTGATACCAGTCAGACGAGAAGCCCCACTTGGCACCGTCCCAGGTCTCGATGCGAGCCCAGGTCGAACCCATGTGGTCCTGGCACGAGGTGCTGACCGGGCGCATCACACCAGAAAATCCCAGCGCGTTGAGTTTGGCTTGCGTCAGGTTCAGATTCTCCAGGCCCCAACGCACTTGTTCGGCGGTCATGACCTTGCCCTTGCCGAAACGCTCTTGCGCAGCGCGCACGGCTTCGACGCCGAGCATCTGGATGATGAGGCCGCGCATGTACAGCACTTGACCGACTTCATCCTTGGGACCGGTGCCCTGGCCCTTGTCGTGCACGAACTTGAGGATGTCCTTCACCACCTTGGCGTCCTTGTCTGCACCGTGCTGCAGCGCCAGCGCGTTGTAGCCCTTGGCACCCATGCCCACGTCCTTCACATCGGGTTCGGCACCCGACCACCACACGCCGTACATCTTGTCGCGCGGATAGCCCGTGGCCTGCGCTTCCTTGAGCGCGGTCGAGTTCATCACGCCCCAGCCCCAAAGCAAAACGTAATCCGGCTTGGATTGACGCACCTGCAGCCAGGTGGCCTTTTGCTCCACGCCGGGTGCCGTCACCGGCAGCAGTTGCAAGTCAAAACCGTGCGTCCGGGCGCGCTCCTGCAGCAGTGCAATCGGCTCCTTGCCGAACGGGCTGTCGTGGTAAACGAGCGCGATCTTCTTGCCCTTGAGCTTGTCGAGTCCGCCCTCTTTCTTGCCCAGGTGCTGGATCAGGATGTCGGCGCCAGTCCAATAGCTGCCCAGAATCGGGAAATTCCACTTGAACACGCCGCCGTCCTGCGATGCGGCCAAGCCGTAGCCCACGGTGATCAAGGGCATCTTGTCGCCCGGCACCTTGTCCGTCAGCGCAAAGGTGATGCCCGTGGCCTGAGGATCGAACAGCGTGTTGGTCTTGCCCTTGAGGCGCTCGTAGCATTCCACGCCACGGTCCGTGGCATAGCCGGTTTCGCACTCTTCGTAGGTGATCTTCACGCCATTGATGCCGCCGTCGCGCGCGTTCACCATCTTGATGTAGTCCTGCTTGCCGTTGGCCCAGGGCGTGCCATTGGGCGCATAGGCGCCGGTTCGATAGACCAGCAGCGGGAAGAACTGCTCCTTGGCCTGGGCAAAGGCGCTAGAGCCCGCCGCCAAGATCGCGGCCGTGAATACGAACGTGCGTAACTTCATTGTCATCTCCTAAGTTTTAAGCACCGACGGTGCCATGGGTGAACGAACTAACGGTGAACCAACTGTCGAAAGAATCAAGGGATCAATGCGGGAACGGCCAGATGCGCAGCTTTTGTTTGCCGGTGGACCACAACTTGGCCAGACCGTGCGGCTCGACGATCAGGAACCACACAATCAAGGCGCCAAAAATCATCAGTTCGGCATGCGCTGCGGCCGCCGTCGAGATGTTCCAACCCAGCGCGTTGCCAAACATGGGCAAGATCTGATTGAGCACAATCGGCAGCAGCACGATGAAGGCCGCGCCGAAGAAACTGCCCATGATGGAGCCCATGCCGCCGATGATCACCATGAACAGCAGCTTGAAGGAGATATCCACGGAGAACGCCGCCGGCTCCCAGGCCCCCAGATAGACAAAGCCCCACAGTGCGCCGGCCACGCCGATGATGAAGGAACTCACGGCGAAGGCGCTGAGCTTGGCGTACATGGGGCGAATGCCGATCACGGCAGCGGCCACGTCCATGTCGCGAATCGCCATCCATTCGCGGCCGATGGCGCCGCGCACCAGGTTCTTTGCCATCAAGGCCAGCACCACCAACACCGACAGGCACAGCCAGTACTTGGATGCCGGGCTCTCGATCGGCAAGCCCAACACCTGCAGCCCCGACACCGAGACCGAACCCGAGGAGGAATCGTTGGTGAACCACTTGATGCGCAGGAACATCCAGTCGGAGAAAAACTGCGCCGCCAGCGTGGCCACCGCCAGGTACAGGCCCTTGACCCGCAGACTGGGCAGACCGAACAGGATGCCGAAGGCCGTGGAACACAAACCACCCAGGATCAGCGCGGGGATCAGCGGCATGTTGGGTACGCGCACAAAGAAGTTGAATGCCGCATAGGCGCCAACCGCCATGAACGCGCCAGACCCGAGCGAGATTTGACCGCAGTAGCCCACCAGCACGTTCACGCCCAGCGCCGCCAGCGCCATGATGAGAAACGGAATGAAGATGGCGCGAAACAGGTACTCGTCGGCCAGGGCCGGAACGCCAATGAAGGCAAAGGCCAGCAGGGCCAGCACAAACCAGCGATCCTGCGTGATGCCGAAGATCTGCTGGTCCTCGCGGTACGAGGTTTTGAACTGGCCGTTTTCTCTGTAGAACATGGTTTCCTCTAATCCGTCTTTTGGCTTTGGCCGCTCACTTCGTTCGCTTAACTTGGCTGCGCAAAATTAGCCGTCGGCGAGAAGATCATTGCTCGCGTTACACGCGATCAATGATCTTCTCGCCAAACAAACCTTGGGGGCGGAACAGCAGGAACACCAGCGCCAACACATAGGCAAACCAGATCTCGATGCCGCCGCCCACGAAGGGCCCCAGGAACACTTCGGAGAGCTTTTCTCCCACGCCGATGATGAGTCCGCCGATGATGGCGCCGGGCACCGAGGTCAGGCCCCCCAGGATCACCACCGGCAGCGCGCGCAGCGCCACCGTGGTGAGCGAAAACTGCACGCCCAGCTTGCTGCCCCAGATCATTCCGGCCACCAGCGCCACGACGCCGGCGACGCACCAGACGATGACCCAGATGCGGTTCAAGGGGATGCCGATCGACTGCGCCGCCTGATGGTCGTCGGCGACGGCGCGCAGCGCACGACCGGTGGAGGTCTTCTGAAAAAACAGACTCAAGGCGGCCACCAGCACGGCCGCGATCAGCGCCGCGTAAAGGTCTTCCTTGTTGATCAGGATGCCGCCCTCGAACATCGACTCCAGGGCCATGATGGGATCCTTGGGCATGCCGATGTCGATCTTGTAGATGTCGTTGCCAAACAGGCTCTGCCCCAGGCCTTCGAGAAAATAGGCAATGCCCAGCGTGGCCATGAGCAAGGTGGTCGCTTCCTGGTTCACCAGATGGCGCAGCACCATGCGCTCGATCAACCAGGCGACGACAAACATGATGGCGCCGGCGATGAGAAAAGCGCCCAGGTTGGCGAGCAGCGGATTGGTCATCCCGGTCCAGATGGGAATCCATTCGGCAAAGCGCGCCATCGCCAGCGCCGCAAACAGCACCATCGCGCCCTGGGCGAAATTGAACACGCCCGAGGCCTTGTAGATCAACACAAAGCCCAGCGCCACCAGGGAATACAGCATGCCGGCCATGAGGCCGCCGAGCAGGGTTTCAAGAAAGGATGCGATCGTCACTGTGCTTCTCCCGCGCTCAATGCCCAGTGCCCAGATAGGCGCTGATCACTTCTTCGTTGTTGCGTACTTCGTCGGGCGTGCCGTCGCCGATTTTCTTGCCGTAGTCCAGCACCACCACCCGATCCGAGATGTCCATCACCACGCCCATGTCGTGCTCGATCAACACCACCGTGGTGCCAAACTCGTCGTTGATGTCGAGCACAAAGCGGCACATGTCCTGCTTCTCTTCCAGGTTCATGCCGGCCATGGGCTCGTCAAGCAGCAGCACCTTGGGCTCCATCGCCAGGGCGCGGCCCAGATCGACGCGCTTTTGCAGGCCATAGGGCAGTTGCCCCACGGGCGTTTTGCGGTGCGCCTGGATCTCCAGAAAATCGATGATCTGCTCGACGAATTCGCGGTGTTTGAATTCCTCTTTTTCCGCCGGTCCGATGCGCAGCGCCTGCAGCAGCAGATTGCTCTTGATGCGCAGATTGCGCCCGGTCATGATGTTGTCGATCACGCTCATGCCCTTGAACAAGGCCAGGTTCTGAAAGGTGCGCGCGATGCCCATCTCCGCCACCTGGCGGCTGTTCATGTGGTTGAAGGTCTTGCCCTGAAAGCTGATCGAGCCTTCCTGCGGCGCATACACGCCGTTGATGCAATTGAGCATCGAGCTTTTGCCCGCGCCGTTGGGGCCGATGATGGCGCGGATCTCGTGCTCGCGCACGTCAAAGGAAATGTCCGTCAGCGCCTTGACCCCGCCAAAGCGCAGCGAAATATTTTTCACGTCGAGGATGACGTCACCGATCTTCTTCGTCATGCTGCCGCCTTCAAAGGTGCCAGGACTTGGGTGTCCGAAATTTTCAACGTGGCGCTGACGCTGCCCGATCGCCCGTCCTCGAACTTGACCACGGTCTCGATGAACTGCTCGGCCTTGCCGCCGTAGAGCGCGTCGATCAAGGGCTGGTATTTCTCGGCGATGAAGCCGCGGCGCACCTTGTTGGTCCGCGTCAACTCGCCGTCGTCCGCGTCGAGTTCCTTGTGCAGCACCAGGAAACGGCTGATCTGGCTGCCCGCGAGCAACGCGTCCACGCTCAGATCCGCGTTGACCTTTTCCACGCAGTCCTTGATCAGCTGATAGACCTCGGGCTTTTGCGCCAGGTCGGTGTAGCCGGCGTAGGGCAGGTTGCGCCGCTCGGCCCAGTTGCCCACCGCGTCCATGTCGATGTTGAGCATCACGCAGACCTTCTCGCGTCCGTCGCCATAGGCCACGGCTTCCTTGATGTAGGGGAAGAATTTGAGCTTGTTCTCGACGTATTTGGGTGCGAACAGCGCGCCGTCAAAACTGCCACCCTGGATGCGCCCCACGTCCTTCACGCGGTCGATGATCTTCAGATGGCCGTGCGCGTCGATGAAGCCCGCGTCGCTGGTGTGGTACCAGCCGTCGGGCGTCAGGACCTCGGCCGTGGCTTGCGGGTTCTTGTAGTACTCCTTGAGCAGACCGGGCGACTTGACCAAGATTTCTCCCGTGTCGGAAACCTTGATTTCCACACCTTGAATGGGCACGCCCACGGTGTCGGCCTGGGCCTGATCGTCGGGCTGCAAGCAGACGAAGACGGCGGTTTCGGTCGAGCCGTAGAGCTGTTTCAAGTTGATGCCGATGGAGCGGTAAAAGGTGAACAGGTCCGGGCCGATGGCCTCGCCTGCGGTGTAGGCCACGCGCACCCGGCTGAATCCCAGGTTGTTGCGCAGCGGACCAAACACCATCGCGTCGCCCAGCGCGTACAGCAGGCCGTCCAGCCAGCCCACGGACCGCCCGTTCATCTTCAACGGCCCGACGCGCCGCGCCAGCTCCATGAAGGCGTGGAACAGGCGGCGCTTCACCGGCGAGGCGTCTTCCATGCGGATCATCACGCTGGTGAGCAGACCTTCAAACACGCGCGGCGGGGCAAAGTAATAGGTGGGACCGATTTCCTTCAGGTCGATGGTGACGGTGGCGGCCGACTCGGGACAGTTCACCACGTAGCCGCAGGCCAGCCATTGGGCGTAGCTGAAGATGTTCTGCCCGATCCAGGCCGGCGGCAAATAGGCCAGCACCTCTTCGGCGCTGGTGAGCTTGTCAAACACGGCGCCGGCGCGCGCCCGGTCCAGCAGCGAGTTGTGCGTGTGCACCACGCCCTTGGGGTTGCCGGTGGTGCCCGAGGTGAAGAACATCGCCGCCACGTCGTGCGGCCCGGCCTTGGCCACTTCGGTTTTGAAGAAATCGGGGTGCAGCGCGGCAAACGCCTGGCCCGATGCCATCAGTTCGTCCAGCGCGGCGAGCCCCGGCTCGTCGTATTTGCGCAAGCCGCGCGGGTCGTCAAAATAGATGTTGCACAGCGCCGGGCAGCGGTCGCGGATTTCCAGCATCTTGTCCACCTGCTCCTGGTCCTCCACCACGGCGAAGCGCACGTCGGCGTTGGTGATCGGGAACACGCACTCTGCGGCCACCGCGTCCTGGTACAGGGGAATCGGGATCGCGCCCAGCGACTGCGCGGCCAGCATCGTGGCGTACAGACGCGGGCGGTTTGCGCCCACCACCACCATGTGCTCGCCGCGCGCCAGACCCGCCTGATGCAGGCCGCAGGCCAGGTGCTCCACCTGGCGCGCCAAGGCGCCCCAGGTGAGGGCCTGCCAGATGCCGTATTCTTTCTCGCGCATGGCTGGGGCCTGCGCGCGCTCGGCGGCGTGTCGGAGCAACAGCTGTGGAAAAGTCGTCTGCATTCAGGGTCCTTGGTCGTCCGTTGACTGGCGAGCGCTGTGCGCCCCACTGCTAACATGGCTCGCATAGTAGGACTTGGTTTGACGCTATGTTGTCGTTTGCACGACAATTGGCGCCAATTCACCCTAGGACTTTCCCTAGGAACAGGAGCACCCTCGTGGCCGTCCGTCCCGCATTGCACCAGCGCCGTCGCCCCCCAACACCCGAGGAATTGAACAACATCCCGTGGCTGGTGCTGCTCAGCCCGATCGAGCAGGACCGGGCCGTGCAGGAGCTGCAGGTCGGGGACGCCTTGCCCGGCGACTACGTCTGCCGCGTGGGTCGCCCCGTGACCTACTGGTTCGGCGTGGTGTCGGGACTGCTCAAGATGAGCAGCGACAACGCCCAGGGCCAGACCATGACCTTCACCGGCGTGCCACCTGGCGGCTGGTTCGGCGAAGGCACGGCGCTCAAGCGCGAGTCCTACCGCTACAACATCCAGGCCTTGCGCAAAAGCGTGGTCGCCGGCATTTCGGTGGACACCTTTCATTGGCTGCTGGACCACTCGATTGGCTTTAACCGCTTTGTCATGAACCAGCTCAACGAGCGCCTGGGTCAGTTCATCGCGGCGCGCGAAATCGACCGCATGCACAACCCCGACATGCAGGTCGCGCGCAGCCTGGCCGCACTCTTCAATCCCGTGCTCTACCCCGGCGTGGGCGAGCTGCTGCGCATCACGCAACAGGAACTGGCCTACCTTGTGGGGCTGTCGCGCCAACGCGTGAACGAGGCGCTGAACACGTTGCAGGCGCAGGGAACGATACGCGTCGAATACGGCGGCCTGAGGGTGCTGGATCTGACGGCACTGAGGTCCAGCGTGCGCGGTGTCGGCCAATGACCCACCCCGCGCTGGCGCTGGGCGCGCCGGACACGCTGCCCTTGGCGCTGTGGCCACCGAGTCCATCAGCAGCGCGCCAAAGGTCTGATAATTCCCCCATGACACAAACACCCCCCACTGGCACGCTGCGCCGCGTCGCCGCCCCGGCGAGCGCGAACGCGCCGACCCGACTGAACAAACGCATGGCTGAACTCGGCCTGTGCTCGCGCCGCGAGGCGGACGACTGGATCGACAAGGGTTGGGTCAAGGTGAACGGCCAGGTGGCCGAGATGGGCGTGAAGGTGACGGCTGACGCGCGCATCGAGGTGGACAAGAAGGCCCAGGGGCAGCAGGCGACGCAGGTCACGATCCTTTTGAACAAGCCCATCGGCTATGTCAGCGGCCAGGCCGAGGATGGGCACGAACCGGCGGTGGTGCTGGTGCAGCCGCAAAACCGCTGGCGCGAGGACAACGCGCGCTTTCACTTCAACGGCAGCCAATTGCGCGGCCTGGCGCCCGCCGGTCGCCTGGACATCGACTCCACCGGCTTGCTGGTGTTGACGCAGGACGGCCGCGTCGCGCGCCAGCTCATTGGCGAGGAGTCGGTGATGGAGAAGGAATACCTGGTGCGCGTGACCTACCTCGGCCTGAATCAAACCGACCTGAACCCGGGCCAGCTCACGCGTATCGACGACGACGACCCCGTCACCAGCAATGTGCAGGCGGTGTTTGCGCCGGCCATGCTCGCGCGCCTGCGCCATGGGCTGAGCCTGGACGGCCAGGCGCTTAAACCCGCGCGGGTCGAGTGGCAGAACCCGGAGCAACTGCGCTTTGTCCTGACCGAGGGCAAGAAGCGGCAGATCCGGCGCATGTGCGAGCAGGTCGGGCTCAAGGTCGTGGGCCTGAAGCGGGTGCGCATCGGCGGCGTGATGCTCAACCAACTGCCCGTGGGGCAGTGGCGCTACCTGCAGCCGCACGAGAAATTCTGAGACCTTGCGCGCTCCCCCACCCGCTGCCGCAGGCGGGAGAGGGAGCGGCCTCCAACCTGCGCTCGCGCAAGCGGCTAGCCGGTGTTCCTCAAGCCCGCAGCGATCCCGTTGATCGAGATGTGGATGCCGCGCTGCACGCGCTCATCGGCCTGGCCGGCGCGGTAGCGCCGCACCAGTTCCACCTGCAGGTGGTGCAGCGGGTCGATGTAGGGGAAGCGGTGCCGCATGGAGCGCTGCAGCGCGGCGTTGTTGGACAATCGCTGCTTCTCTCCGGTGATCAGGCCCAGGGCGGCTGCGGTGCGATGCCACTCGGCCTCGATCGTCGAGTAGATCTTCTTGCGCAGGCGTGCGTCGCTCACCAGTTCGGCGTAGCGCGAGGCCAGGGCCAGGTCGCTCTTGGCCAGCACCATGTCCATGTTGGAGAGCAGGGTGCGAAAGAACGGCCAGTCGCGCTCCATCTTCTGCAGCAAGGCGATGCGCTCCTTGCGCGACTTGGCTCCGCCCTCGTTCAGAAACGCTTCCACGGCCGAGCCAAAGCCATACCAGCCCGGCAGCGTCAAGCGGCACTGGCCCCAACTAAAGCCCCAGGGAATGGCGCGCAGGTCCTCGATCTTCTGCGTCGCCTTGCGCGATGCCGGGCGGGATCCGATGTTGAGTTCGGCGATTTCGCGCAGCGGCGTGGAGCCGAAAAAGAAATCCGCAAAGCCCGGGGTCTCGTACACCAGCGCACGGTAGGCCGACATGCTGGCCTGCGACAGTTCGGCTGCGGCCAGCAAGAAGCGGGGCGAGGCCGGTTTGGTGGGCTGCAGCAGCGTGGCTTCGAGCGTCGCGGCCACCAGGGTCTCCAGATTGCGCCGGCCGATCTCCGGATTGGCGTATTTGGAACCGATGACTTCGCCCTGTTCGGTCAGGCGCAGTTGCCCGCGCACCGTGCCCGGTGGCTGCGCCAGGATCGCCTGGTAGCTGGGGCCGCCGCCGCGACCCACGGTGCCGCCGCGTCCATGGAACAAGCGCAACTGGATGTTGTGGCTGTTGGCCAACTGGTCGAACAGTTCGACCAGCGCGATCTCGGCGCGGTACAGCTCCCAGTTGCTGGTGAAGATGCCGCCGTCCTTGTTGCTGTCGGAGTAGCCCAGCATGATGTCCTGCTCTGCGCCCGAGCGCCGCACCATGTCGGCCACGCCGGGGAGCGCGTAGAAGTCGCGCATGATGGGCGCGGCGTTGCGCAGGTCTTCAATCGTCTCGAACAGCGGCACCACGATCAGGTCGGTGTGGCAAGCGTGGGGGTCATCAAGTCGGCCTTGAACCAGTCCCACTTCCTTTTGCAGCAGCAGCACTTCGAGCAGGTCGCTCACGGTCTCGGTGTGGCTGATGATGTAGTGGCGAATGGCCTGCACGCCATAGCGCTCGCGCATCGCCTTGGCCGCCTCGAAGATGGCCAGTTCGGCCTGGGTGTGGGCCGAGTAGTCCACCCCCAGCACGCGCAGCCGGCGCGCGTCGTTGAGCAGCTGCAGCAGCACGGCGCGCTTGGCGTTTTCGTCGAGCGCGCTGTAGTGGGGCTCGATGCGCGCCACGGCCAGCAGTTCGGCCACCACCTCCTCGTGCTTGTCCGAGCTTTGCCGCAGGTCCACCGTCGCCAGATGAAAGCCGAACACTTCCACCGCGCGGATCAGCGGGTGCAAGCGCTGCGCGACCAGCGCGTCGCCGTGGTGCGTCAGCAGCGAAGCGCGAATCGTGCACAGGTCGGCGAGAAATTCCTCGGCCAATCGGTAGGCGTTTTGCGGCGCCACGGCGTGGCGCGCGGCCTCGCCCCCGGTGAGCTCCTTGAGCGTGGCCGCGAGCCGGGCGTAGATGCCGGTGAGGGCGCGCCGATAGGGCTCGTCCTTGCGGTGTTGGTTCTGGTCCGGCGAGCTGTCGGCCAGCGCCTGCATCGCGGGCGAGACGTCGATCAGCAGCGCTGAAAGCGAGAGTTCCCCGCCCAGGTAATGGACCTCGGTCAGATAGTGGCGCAGCGCGACTTCGGCCTGGCGGCGCAGCGCGTATTGCAGGGTTTGCGCGCTCACGTTGGGGTTGCCGTCGCGGTCGCCGCCGATCCACTGGCCCATGCGCAGGAAACTGGCCACCGGGTGTTGTCCGAGCTCGCGCTCCAGATCGGCGTAGAGCTTGGGGATCTCGCGCAGAAAGGTCGATTCGTAGTAGCTCAGCGCGTTTTCCACCTCGTCGGCGACCGTGAGTTTGGAGGTGCGCAGCAGGCGCGTTTGCCACAGTTGCATGACCCGGGCGCGCAGCTGCGCCTCGTTGGCTGCCAGGTCGCGTGGCGTCAGCGCGTCCTTGCCCGAGGGCGACAGCAGCGCGCGCAGCTTGATGTCGTCGCGCGCCGTGAGGAACTGCGCGATGTCGCGCTCGGCGTCCAGAATGCTCTTGCGCTGCACTTCGGTCGGGTGCGCCGTGAGCACCGGCGAGACGTAGGCGCTGGCCAGCGTCTGCGAAATGGCTTTGGGCGTGATGCCGGCCCAGCGCAGGCGCGACAGCGCCACTTCGATGCTGCCTTCCTGGGTGTCGCCGGCGCGTTCATGCACCGCGCGGCGGCGGATATGGTGTCGGTCTTCGGCCAGGTTGGCGAGATGGCTGAAGTAGGTGAAGGCGCGAATCACGCTCACGGTCTGGTCGCCGCTCAAGCCCTTGAGGAGTTTTTTCAGGCTCTTGTCGGCCTCCTGATCGGCGTGCCTGCGAAACGCCACCGACAGCTTGCGGATCTGCTCCACGAGTTCGAAGGCGGAGTCGCCTTCCTGCTCGCGGATCACGTCGCCCAAAAGGCGGCCGAGCAGGCGGATGTCTTCCACCAGCGGGCGTTCATTCGCCTTGGCTTTGGCCAGTGCGGCGCTGCCGCCAGCGGCGGGTGCGGTCGAGTTCTTGGCGCGGGTGCGGGTTTTGGGCAGAGGCGGAACTGGCACGGCGTTCATCGGGCAGGCTTTCTTCAGGGTGGGCGACAGCGCCCATGCTAGCATTGACGCCTGCAAAAAATTACCAACAGGTTACGACATTGAGCTCCTCCCCCGTACCCATCGTGATCGCCACGCGCGAGAGTCGCCTTGCCATGTGGCAGGCCGAATATGTGAAATCCCTGCTGGAGCAGCGCGGCCATGCCGTCACCCTGCTGGGCATGACGACGCGCGGCGACCAGATCCTGGATCGCTCGCTGAGCAAGGTCGGCGGCAAGGGTCTGTTTGTGAAGGAACTCGAGGTCGCCATGGAAGAGGGGCGCGCCGACATTGCCGTGCATTCCCTCAAGGACGTTCCGATGGACCTGCCCGAAGGCTTTGCGCTGGCTTGCGTGATGGAGCGCGAAGACCCGCGCGACGCCTTTGTTTCCAACCGCTATGCCAGCCTGGCGGAGTTGCCTCAGGGCGCCGTCATGGGAACCTCCAGCCTGCGCCGCGTGGCCCTGCTGCGCGCACTGCGCCCCGACCTGAAGATTGAAGCGCTGCGCGGCAATCTGGACACGCGCTTGCGCAAGCTCGACGACGGTCACTACGACGCCATCGTGCTGGCCGCCGCAGGCCTCAAGCGCCTGGGCCTGGCCTCGCGCATCCGCGCCACCTTCGAGTCCAGCGAGATGCTGCCGTCGGCGGGCCAGGGCGCGCTGGGACTGGAAGTGCGTTCGGATCGACTCGACCTGATCGCCGCGCTGTTGCCACTGGCGCACCAGCCGACCTGGCTGGCCGTGGCGGCCGAGCGCGCCGTCAGCCGGGCCATGGGCGGGAGTTGCTCCATGCCGCTGGCCGCCCATGCCACCTGGAGTGGATCTGACTTGACGATCCAGGCCGCCTGGGGCGATCCGGATGAGTCGGCGCCGATCCAGCCGCTGGTGCGGGCCGAGCTCACGCGCCACATCAACGACTTGTCGCGCGCCAGCGCGCTGGGCGAGCAGGTCGCTGCCCTGCTGTGCGAGGGCGGTGCACGCAGTCTGCGCATGGGTTCTGTTTGACGCCGCGTTAACGTGAAACAACTGACTTTCATGCATCGGTGCGCGTCGCGTGCCGTGCATGTGAGTTAGCCGACGCATGCGAGTCATCGTCACCCGACCCGAACAGGACGCCGCACCCTGGGTAAATTACCTGTCAGAGCGTGGCCACCAGGTGCTGGCATGGCCGCTCATTGTGATCGCGCCGGCGCCGGACCAGGCCCCCTTGCGGCGGGCGTGGCAGGGCTTGAGCGGCTACCGCGCGCTGATGTTTGTCAGTGGCAATGCGGCCACGCAATTCGCTGCGGCCCAGGAATCCGACTCGCTTGCCGATTGGGCGCAACGGGCGCCGCAGACCCGGGCCTGGGCGACCGGGCCGGGGACGCGCCGCGCGCTGCTGGGCAACGGCGTCGCCGCCGCCCTCATCGATGCACCCGAGGCCGGTCAGTTCGACTCCGAAGCCTTGTGGCAGTTGGTCGGCCCCAGGGTTGCTCCCGGCCAGCGCGTGCTCATCGTGCGCGGCAGCGATGCGCAAGCGACGCCGGACGTGTCGGCCAGCGGTGTGGGCCGCGACTGGTTGGCCAGCCGCTTGCGTGGCGCGGGTGCCGAGGTGGAATTTGTGGTGGCCTATGGGCGCAGCGCGCCCCCGGGTTCGGCGCCGTGGCTGGCGCTGGCAGGGATGGCCGCGCAGGACGGATCGGTCTGGCTGTTCAGCAGCTCTGAAGCCATCGCCAACCTGGTGCAACTGCTGCCGCAACAGGACTGGAGCCAAGCCCGGGCCCTGGCCACGCACCCGCGCATCGCGCAAGTGGCACGCGACGCCGGTTTTGGTGTGGTGTGGGAGTCACGCCCGAGTCTGCAAGACGTGGTGGCGTCGATAGAATCGCAGGCATGAACTCCGCGCCCGTTGCATCCTCCGCCCCCGCTGGCGAGCCCGCGCCTGCAGCGTCGGCCGATGCGCCCGCGCCCGAAGCGGGCTCAGCCCGGTGGTCGCTGGCTCGATCTGGCGTGCTCGCCTTGGTGCTGCTGGCGGCGGCGTCGTTGCTGCTGAGCGGTCTGCTGTGGCAAAAGCTGGCCAACATTCAGGAGCAACTCGCGCGCCAAAGCGCCGACTCCGGCGTGCAGGCGCTGGAGGCCCGCACCCTGGCGCGTCAGGCGCAAGAGTTGTCGCGTGAGACCGCTGCGCGCCTGGCGCTGAGCGAAACCAAGATCTCCGAGGTGGCGCTGCAGCGCACCCAACTGGAAGAGTTGATGAAGAGCCTGTCGCGTTCGCGGGATGAAAACCTGGTGGTGGACATCGAGTCGGCGGTCCTGTTGGCGCAGCAGCAAAGCCAGCTCAGCGGCAGCCTGGAGCCCTTGTTGGCCGCGCTTAAAAGCGCCGATCAGCGTGTGGCGCGGGCCGCGCAGCCGCGCCTGAACCCCTTGCAGCGCGCCATGGCGCGCGACGTCGATCGCATCAAGGCCGCGACCGTGGCAGACACGCCTGCGCTGCTGGTGAAGCTGGACGAACTGGTGCGCCTGGCAGACGAGTTGCCGGTGGCCAACGCGGTCGGGCCGAGCGCCGCGCCGGCCAGCGGCGCCAAGGCGGCGCCGACGCCGCAGAGCCTGGCCTGGTGGGAGCGCGCCGGGCTGCTGCTGCAGGATGAAGCGCGGCGCCTGATGCGCGTGAGCCGGATTGAACAACCCGAGGCGGCGCTGCTGTCGCCCGAGCAGTCCTTCTTCGTGCGCGAAAACCTCAAGCTCAAGCTGCTGAATGCGCGCCTGGGCCTGCTTGCACGGCAGACGGAATCTGCGCGCGCCGATCTGGTCGCAGCCACGCAGTCGGTGCACAAATACTTCGACCGCTCTTCGCGCAAGACCCAGACCGCCGCCGCCTTGTTGCTGCAGGTGCAGGCGCAGACGATGAACCTGGAGTTGCCGCGCCTGGACGCAACCCTGGCGGCGCTGGCCACAGCCGCCGCCGGAAGGTAGGCCCCGATGCGCGTCGCCCTGTGGTTGCTGGCACTGTTTGGCGTGGCCGTGGCCGCCGCGCTGTTCGTGGGCAACAACCAGGCCACGGTGACGCTGTTCTGGGCGCCGTACCGGGTTGACCTGTCGCTCAATCTGGTGCTGTTGCTGCTGCTGGCGGCGTTCCTGCTGCTGCATCTGTCCTTGCGCACGCTGGCGGCGCTGTTTGCCATGCCTGAGCTGGCCAAACGCTGGCGCGTCCAATACCGCGAGCGCAGCCTGCTGTCGGCGCTGGTGGACGCGCAGTTGCACCAGTATGCGGGTCGCTTTATCCGGGCCCGCAAATCGGCGCTGGCGGCCTTGCAGCAGGAGCAGGCGCTGGCCAGTTCCGGCGAAGCGCTGGCCGATGCCCCGCGCGTGCGCGCCCTGGGGCACGCGCTGGCGGCCGAGGCCTCGCATGCCCTGCAGGACAAGGCCAGGCGCGACGAGCACCTGCGTCTGGCGCTGGAGCCGGCGCAGGAGTTGAGCGAAGGGGTGCAGATGCGCGCGGCGCGCTGGGCACTGGATGATCGCGACGTGAGCACCGCCTGGGAGCGGCTTGAGGCCCTGCCCCACGGCGCGGCGCGGCGCACCCTGGCGCTGCGCATGCGGCTCAAGGCCGCGCGCCTGGCGGGCAAGACGCGTCAGGCGCTGGAAACGGCGCGGCTGTTGGCCAAGCACGGGGCGTTTTCGCCAACCGCCGCCGCCAGCCTGTTGCGCGGTCTGGCGCAGGAGCTGTTGAGCGCCGCCTACGACCCCGAGCAGTTGCTGCGCGCCTGGAGCCAACTCGATGCCGAGGAACAGCGCCAGAGCGACGTGGCCTTGCATGCCGCGCAACGCCTGCAAAGCCTGGGCGGTGACGTGGAGCAGGCCCTGCAATGGGTGCTGCCGGTGTGGGAAGGCCTGATGCAGCGGCCCTTGGATTTGAACGAGAGCCAGCGCGTCAAGGTGATTCAGGTGCTGCAAGCCGGTTTGCAGTCGGCGCCCAGCCTGCAGGGCTCGCAGTGGCTGGCACGGGTTGAGGCGGCGCACAAGCGGCAACCCAACGACGCGAATCTGCAGTACCTGGCCGGCATGCTGTGCGTGCAGCGGCAACTCTGGGGCAAGGGCCAGCAGTTGCTGGAGCAGGCCGTGCCCAAGCTGTCCGAGGTCAGTCTGAAGCGCCAGGCCTGGCGCACGCTGGCGGTGCTGGCCGAGCAGCGCGGCGACGAGGCCGCGATGCACGCAGCCCATCGCCAGGCCGCGCTGCTCTGAGTTGCGCGGCGCGCCGCTTGCTCCAAGCCTACCTGGCGAGC
>CAIMSP010000085.1 GCA_903844215.1 uncultured beta proteobacterium
AACGGGCGCTGGCTTTGCTGGCCGAAGTCGATCTGCAGGACTTCGCCGACGAGCTCACCGTGAATCTGCCCTATGGCCGCAAGCGCGCCCTGGAGTTGGCCACCACGCTGGCGCTGGAGCCCGAACTGATGCTGCTCGACGAGCCCACCCAGGGCATGGGCCATGAAGACGTGGACCGTGTGACGCAACTGATCAAAAAGGTGTCGAGTGGCCGCACCATCCTGATGGTGGAACACAATATGAACGTGGTGTCGTCCATCGCCGACCGCATCACCGTGCTGCAGCGTGGCGCCATCATCGCCGACGGCCCCTATGCCGAAGTGGCAAAGGATCCGCTGGTGATGGAGGCCTACATGGGCAGCGCCGACGCCACTTTGCAAGCGAGTCACTGATGGCCCAGGAACTGTTGCGCATCGAAGACCTGCACGCCTGGTACGGCGAGTCGCACATCCTGCACGGCGTGAATCTGGCCGTGAACGAAGGCGAGGTCGTGACGCTGCTGGGGCGCAATGGCGCGGGCCGCACCACCACGCTGCGTGCCATTGTCGGCATGACCGGCATGCGCAAGGGCTCGATCAAGATTTTCGGCAAGGAGGCGGTCGGTCTGGCGGCGCACAAGGTGGCGCGTCTGGGCGTGGGCTACTGCCCGGAAGAGCGCGGCATCTTTGCCAGCCTGACGGCGTTTGAAAACCTGATGCTGCCGCCCACCATCGCACCGGGTGGAATGAGCATTGGCGAAATCTACGCGATGTTCCCCAATCTGCAGGAGCGCGCCAACAGCCCCGGCACCCGACTGTCGGGTGGCGAGCAGCAGATGCTGGCCGTGGCGCGCATTTTGCGCACCGGCGCGCGCCTGTTGCTGCTCGATGAAATCTCCGAAGGCCTGGCACCGGTGATCGTGCAAAAGCTCGCCGAGATGATTTTGGCGCTCAAGGCCCGTGGCTACACCATCGTGCTGGTGGAGCAGAATTTTCGCTTCGCCGCGCCGCTGGCCGACCGCTTCTATGTGATGGAGCACGGCAGCATCGTGAAGCAGTTTGCCCAGGCCGAGTTGCAGCAGAACATGGGCATGCTGCAGGAATATCTGGGGGTTTAGGCCCATCGTGATCTGACCCCGTCGTTTTTCTTTCACTCGTAACCAAACCAGGAGACATTCATGAAATTGAAAGTACTTGTAGCCGCACTCGCCATCGCACTGGGCGCGGGCGCTTCGGCGCAGAACACCGGCCCGATCCGCATCGGCATGATCACCGACATGTCCAGCCTGTATGCCGACATCGACGGCCCGGCCGGCGCTGAAATGGTGAAGTGGGCAGTGCAGGATTTCGGCGGCAAGGTGTTGAACCGCCCAATCGAGGTGCTCACGGCCGACCATCAGAACAAGGCCGATGTGGCCAGCTCCAAGGCGCGCGAATGGATGGACAAGGAAGGCCTGGCGATGCTGGTGGGTGGCACCAGTTCGGGCACGGCGCTGGCCATGGCCAAGGTCGCGGCCGAGAAGAAGCGCCCTTTCATTTCCATCGGCGCGGGCTCGGCCCGCTTGACGAATGAAGACTGCACGCCCTACACCGTGCACTACGCCTACGACACCGTGGCGCTGGCCAAGGTGGCGGGCAAGGCACTGGTGCAGGCCGGCAACAAGAGCTGGTACTTTCTGACCGCCGATTACGCCTTCGGCTACTCGCTCGAGAGCGACGCGGCCAACGTGGTCAAGGCCAATGGCGGCACCGTGGCCGGCGCGGTGCGCCATCCCTTGAACGCCTCGGATTTCTCCTCCTTCCTGCTGCAGGCGCAGTCGTCCAAGGCGCAGATTCTGGCCTTGGCAAATGCCGGCGGCGACTTCACCAACGCGATGAAGGCGGCCAAGGAATTTGGCGTCACCAAGAGCATGAAGGTCGCCGGCCTGCTGGTGTTCATCAACGACGTGCACAGCCTGGGCCTGGCCAACACCGAAGGCCTGCAACTGGCCGACAGCTGGTACTGGAACCAAGACGACGCTTCGCGCAAGTTTGCCAAACGCTTCTTTGAAAAATACAAGCGCATGCCCTCGAGCCTGCAGGCGGCGGACTACTCGGCCACGGCCAATTACCTCAAGGCCGTGCAGACGGCAGGCACGACCGACGCCGACAAGGTGATGGCCACGCTCAAGAGCATGAAGTTCGACGACTTCTACAGCAAGGGTCAGATTCGCGCCGACGGTCGCATGATTCACGACATGTACCTGTACCAGGTGAAGAGCTCCAAGGATTCGATCACACCCTGGGACTATTACAAGACCGTGGCCAAGGTTCCGGGCGACCAGGCCTTCACCACGGTGGCCGAGTCCAAGTGTTCGCTGCTGAAGAAGTGATCTGACGCCCCGGGGCGGCCGGTTGCGCGTGCAATCGGCCGCTGTTCTTTTACGTGAAAGTTAGGCCTGAATTGACGGAACTGCATGGAAATTTTCGGTATTCCCCTTCAAGCTTTTCTGGGCCAGTTACTGCTGGGCCTGGTGAATGGCGCGTTCTACGCCTTGCTCAGCCTGGGGCTGGCGGTCATCTTTGGCCTGTTGGGCATCGTCAACTTTGCCCACGGCGCGCTCTACATGATGGGCGCCTTCGCCGCCTGGATCATGTTGGATCAGTTCGGCATCAATTACTGGGCGGCGCTGCTGCTGGCGCCGCTGACCGTGGGTATTCTGGGCGTGGTGATCGAGCGAGCGTTCCTGAAACATCTTTACAAGCTCGATCCGCTGTACGGACTGCTGCTGACCTTTGGTCTGGCGCTGATCTTTGAAGGGATGTTCCGCGAGATCTATGGCGCGTCCGGACAAAATTACGACGTGCCCGAACTGCTGTCGGGCGCCACCAATCTGGGCTTCATGGTGCTGCCGAACTACCGCGCCTGGGTGGTGCTGGTGTCCTTGGTCGTGTGTCTGGGCACCTGGTTTTTGATCGAGCGCACGCGCCTGGGCGCCTATTTGCGCGCCGGCACCGAGAACGCCGCGCTGGTGCAGGCCTTTGGCATCAACGTGCCTCTGATGGTGATGCTCACCTACGGCGCAGGAGCGGCCCTGGCGGCGCTGGCCGGGGTGCTGGCCGCGCCCATCATCCAGGTCAGTCCGCTGATGGGCTCGAACCTGATCATCGTGGTGTTTGCGGTGGTGGTGATCGGCGGCATGGGCTCGATCCTGGGCTCGGTCATCACCGGCCTGGCGCTGGGCCTGATGGAAGGTTTGACGCGTGTCTTCTACCCCGAAGCCTCGAACATCGTGGTGTTCGTGATCATGGTGCTGGTGCTGATGGTGCGACCCAACGGCCTGTTTGGCAAGGAAGCTTGAGCCATGCCCCCTGCTGTCAAACTCCTGCGCCTCACCTACGCCGCCCTGTTGCTGCTGCTGCTGGCGGCGCCCATGCTGGGCCTGTATCCGGTGTTCGTGATGAAGCTGCTGTGCTATGCCATCTTTGCCTGCGCCTTCAACCTGCTGCTGGGTTTTACCGGCCTGCTGTCTTTCGGTCACGCGGCGTTTTTCGGTTCGGCGGCCTACATCACGGGCTGGCTCATCAAGTCGCAGCACTTCACGCCCGAACTGGGCATTGCGGCGGGCGTGGTGGGCGCGGGCTTCATCGGCCTGCTGGTGGGCCTGGTGGCGATCCGGCGCCAGGGCATTTACTTCGCCATGATCACCATGGCGATCGCTCAGATGGTGTATTTTGCTTGCCTGCAGTCGCCCTTGACCGGCGGCGAAGACGGTCTGCAAGGCGTGCCGCGCGGCGCGCTGTTCGGGCTGTTCTCGCTGGAGTCGGACACGGCCCTGTACTACGTGGTGGTGGCGCTGTTCGTGGCCTGCTTTTTGGCGATTGCGCGCATCGTGCATTCACCCTTCGGCCAGGTGCTCAAGATGATCCGCGAGAACGAGCCGCGCGCCATTTCTCTGGGCTACCAGGTGGATCGCTACAAGCTGCTGGCCTTTGTGCTGTCGGCGGCGCTGGCCGGTCTGGGCGGTTCGCTCAAGACCCTGGTGATGGGTTTTGCCACGCTCTCCGACGTGCACTGGACGATGTCGGGCGAGGTCATCCTGATGACGCTGCTGGGCGGCGTGGGCACCTTCTTCGGCCCGGTCTTTGGATCCGGCATCGTGGTCTCGCTGCAGGACCTGCTGGCCGACAAGGTCGGCTCCTGGGTCACCGTGATCATCGGCGTGATCTTCGTGTTGTGCGTGCTCGCCTTTCGCAAGGGCGTGGTCGGCGAAGTGCAGGCCTATCTGGAGCGGCGCCGACGCGCGGCATCGAGCCACGGCAGGTAGCAGCCGCTTTCACATCGCCCAGATTCTGGGCCGCTCGGGGCGCATGGCCCAGAGGAATTCTCGCCATGCCGCCCAGACGCGCTGCAACAGCTCCAGCGCCGGCTCCACCTGTGGCGCCAGCACGCGCAGCACCAGCAGTTGTGGATTCGGACTGGTGGCTCCGGCCAGCGCGCTCAGTGGATGCGCCAGCAGCAGCTGACGCGCGCAGTCCAGCGCGCCTTGCCGGCGCTCGCGCAGCATGGCACTGCCCGTGGCAAAAAAGATCGACGCCATGCAGTGCTGGCCGGCCAAGCCCAGCGGGCTGTTGAGCAAGCGCGTGTCGCTGGCCGCGATCAGGCCGCGCTCCAACCACACCCCTGGCAGCTCCAGGTGCTGGCAAAAGCTGCCGCGCACAAAGGGCTGATCGGCGTGCGGCAGACCCAGCGCCGTGATGTCCCAGGCCAGCAGTTCGGCGCCGGGCTCGAGCTCAAAGCTCAGACGGTTTTCCGCGCGGCAGCCGTTGTACAGAATGGCCTCCAGCGGCAGCCACTCCAGGCGCGCGCCCGCATCCAGGCGCAGCTGCGTGCGTTGCAGCGCCAACTCGCCTTCGCTGCGGTAAAAGCGCGTCGCGCCCGGCGTCGTGATGAGGGCGTGGGCGCCGCGTCCGACGTGCACCTGGATGTCCAGCGTGTCGCCGCCCACCAGCCCGCCAGGCGGATGGACCAGTATGTTGTGGCACACGGCATCGCCCTCCGGGTACAGGGTTTGCAGTACGCGCAGCGGCCCGTCATGCACGAAGCGCGCGACGCTGCGATTCGCTTCCAGCGTGTAGTCAAGCGAGAGTGAGGCGTGCCAGGTCATGGCACGATGGTAGCGAAGGCGCGTGCCGAACTCAGATCGCCACCAGTTGCCGCACGCCGTTGGCTTGCATGTCCTTGCCAGCGCCGCGCGCGATCACGGCGCCGCGCTCCATCACCAGGTAGTCGTCGGCCAGTTCCTGGGCGAAGTCGTAGTACTGCTCGACCAGCAGGATGGCCACGCGCTCACCGTCCAGCCCCTTGTCGGCGAGCATGCGGATGACGCGGCCGATGTCCTTGATGATGCTGGGCTGAATGCCTTCGGTGGGCTCGTCCAGGATCAGCAGTCGGGGCTTGGCTGCCAGCGCCCGGGCAATCGCCAACTGCTGCTGCTGTCCGCCCGAGAGGTCGCCGCCGCGCCGTTGCAGCATCTGTTGGAGCACCGGAAAAAGCTCGAACAGCTCGCTCGGTATGGGTGTGCTGGCCGGCTTGTAGGCCAGGCCCATGCGCAGGTTCTCTTCCACCGTGAGCCGCGCGAAAATCTCGCGCCCTTGCGGCACAAAGCCGATGCCAGCACGCGCTCGTTCGTAGGGCGTGGCCTGGTGGATCGCTTGGCCCTCGAATTCGATGCTGCCGCTGCGGATCGGCACCAAGCCCATCAGGCACTTGAGCAGCGTGGTCTTGCCCACGCCATTGCGCCCCAGCAACACCGTGACCTGGCCCGGTTGCACCTGCAGGCTCACGTCGCGCAGGATGTGGGAGCCACCGTAATATTGGTTGATGTTGTTGACGTTTAGCATTTGAAAGGCGCTGTTTCGGGAGTGGCGCTGGCCAGCGGGGCATTGTCGGGATATGCCCCCGACAGGGCACTCACTTTTCTTGCTTCGCCAAGAAAAGTAAGCAAAAGAAGGCGAGCCGAAGTCAGAGCCGCTGCGCGGTTCCTTGCGCTGCTTGCGTCGAGCGGGGTCGGGCTAAACTCGCCCTGCGGGCTCAAACAGACGCCCGCCCTGATCCGCCCGCCGCTGCGCTGCTCAGCTCTGCCACACGGCGAAGTCCGAAGAACCAAAAGGCCGAAATTCAAACTACCGAAATTCAAAAGACACGGATCAAACAAGGACGCGCGAAGGCGCGTACTTGTGCACTGCGGCAGTGGGTTTTGGTATTCGGATGTTGGATGTTTGGCGGTCCGGCTGGCCTTTCTTTTGGGTACTTTTCTTTGGCGAAGCAAAGAAAACGTACCTCGCCCGCCGGGGCGAGACCCGGCATGCCCCGCGAACTGCCAGACACCACCGTCGCCCGCCGGGACGAAACCCCGGCAAAAGCGCGCCGTCGGCGCAAGACCCGACTTCAGTTCAGCGTCCAAGGTACACCTCGATCACCCTCTCATCCGCCTGCACCTGATCGAGCGTGCCCTGCGCCAGCACGGCGCCATCGCACAACACGGTGACGATCTCGGAAATGGTGCGGATGAAGCTCATGTCGTGCTCGACGACGAGGAGGGAGTGTTTGCCCTTGAGCGTGAGGAAGAGCTCGGCCGTGCGCGCGGTTTCTTCGTCGGTCATGCCAGCCACGGGTTCGTCCAGCAGCAGCAGCTTGGGGTCCTGCATCAGCAGCATGCCGATCTCCAGCCACTGCTTTTGACCGTGGCTTAGATTGCCGGCGCTGCGCGTCACGCTCTGTGCCAGGTGCACGGTGTGCAGCAGCTCGGCCAGTTTGTCGCTTTGCGCCGAGTCGAGCTTGAAGCGCATCGAAGGCAGCACGCCCTTGTGCGTCTTCAAGGCAAGTTCCAGATTCTCGAACACGCTGAGCTGCTCGAACACCGTGGGCTTCTGGAACTTTCGGCCGATGCCCAGCTGTGCGATCTGCGGCTCGCTGTAGCGCAGCAGGTCGATGGTGCTGCCGAAGAACACGCTGCCCGAGTCCGGACGCGTCTTGCCGGTGATGATGTCCATCATCGTGGTCTTGCCCGCGCCGTTGGGGCCGATGATGCAGCGCAGCTCGCCCGGCGCGATGTCGAGCGACAAGTTGTTGATGGCCTTGAAGCCGTCGAAGCTCACGTTCACGTCTTCCAGGTAGAGGATGCGGCCATGGGTCAGGTCCACGACACCCGGCGCATGCGCGATTCGGCCAAAGCCGGCGCTGCGCCCGCCGGACTCGGTCTGACCTGGTTGCGCCGAGCGTCTGGCCGCGTGTTCTTCGGCGCGCTTGGCGCCTTGCTCCAGCAGATCGGGGGTCATGGCTTGACCTCCCCAGAGCGTGGATTGCCGCGCTTCGCTCGCAATGACGAGATCAGACCGACCACGCCGCTGGGCAGGAACAAGGTCACACCGATGAACAGCGCGCCCAAAAAGTAAAGCCAGAATTCGGGATAAGCCACCGTGAGCCAGCTCTTGGCGCCGTTCACGATGAAGGCACCCAGAATGGGGCCGATGAGCGTGGCGCGCCCGCCTACGGCCGCCCAGATGGCGATCTCGATCGAATTGGCGGGACTCATTTCGCTCGGGTTGATGATGCCCACCTGCGGCACGTAGAGCGCGCCCGCGACGCCGCACATCATGGCCGAGATGGTCCAGATGGTGAGCTTGTAGCCCAGCGGCGAGTAGCCGCAAAACATGACCCGCGTTTCGGCGTCGCGGATGGCCTGCAGCACGCGGCCGAACTTGCTCTGTATGAGCCAGCGCGCCCCCAGATAGCAGGCCAGCAGCGTCACGCCCGTGAGCACGAACAGCGTCATGCGCATGACCGGTGTGGCGATCGGCAGGTTCAGGATGCGCTTGAAATCGGTGAAGCCGTTGTTGCCACCAAAGCCGGTTTCATTGCGAAAGAACAGCAGCATCGCGGCAAAGGTCAGGGCCTGGGTGATGATGGAAAAGTACACGCCCTTGATGCGCGAGCGAAACGCGAAGTAGCCAAAGACAAAGGCCACCAGGCCCGGCACGGCGATGACCAGCAGCAGCGTCGCCGCAAAGCTGTCGGAGAAGCTCCAGTGCCAGGGCAGGGTCTTCCAGTCCAGGAACACCATGAAGTCGGGCAGGGCGCTTTTGTAGTTGCCGTCGAGTCCGATCTGGCGCATCAGGTACATGCCCATGGCGTAGCCGCCGAGCGCGAAGAACAGGCCGTGGCCCAGCGACAGAATGCCCGTATAGCCCCAGATCAGGTCCATCGCCAAAGCGCAGATGGCGTAGCACATGATCTTTCCCGTGAGTGCCACGGCGTAGTCGCTGAAGTAAAACACGCTGTCGCGCGGCACCAGCAAATTCAGCGTGGGCACCAGCGCGCAGACCACGAGCACGGCTGCGACGTAGGCGCTCCAGCCGCTGCGGCTGAGCAGCGGAGCCGGTGTGGGCAGGGTGAGGGGTGAAGGATTCGTCATGACGTCAAGCTTGCGCACTGCGGCCCTTCATAGCGAATATTCCCTGCGGACGTTTCTGGATGAAGATGATGATGAACACCAGCACGGCGATCTTGGCCAGCACGGCGCCGGTCCAGCCTTCGAGCAGCTTGTTCAGCAGTCCCAGGCCGAGGGCGGCATACACGGTGCCGGCGAGTTGACCGACGCCGCCCAGCACCACCACCATGAACGAGTCCACGATGTAGCCCTGGCCCAGGTCCGGGCCCACGTTGCCGACCTGGCTCAGCGCGCAGCCGGCCAGGCCCGCGATGCCCGAGCCCAGCGCAAAGGCATAGGTGTCGATGCGCGCGGTGTTCACGCCCATGCAGGAAGCGATGGGACGGTTCTGCGTGACGCCGCGTACGAACAGCCCCAGGCGCGTTCGGCCGATGAGCCAGGCCATGGCCAGCAGCACGGCGGCGGCAAAGGCGATGATGACGATGCGGTTGAAAGGCAGTTGCAAATTGCCCAGCAACTGCACACCGCCGCTCATCCAGCGGGGGTTTTCCACGCCCACGTTCTGTGCGCCAAAGAGGCTGCGCACGCCCTGCATCAGCATCAGGCTGATGCCCCAGGTAGCCAGCAGTGTCTCCAGGGGACGACCATAGAGGAAGCGGATCACGCTGCGCTCCAGCGCCGCACCCACCAGCGCCGAGGCCATGAAGGACACCGGCACCGCCGCCAGCAAATACCAGTCGAAGGCGCCGGGCAGATACTTCTGGAACACGCCTTGCACCACATAGGTGGCGTAGGCGCCGATCATCATCAGCTCGCCGTGCGCCATGTTGATCACACCCATCAGCCCATAGGTGATGGCCAGTCCGAGCGCCACCAGCAGCAGGATGGAACCCAGGCTGATGCCGGTGAACAGTTGGCCCAGGCGTTCGCCCCAGGCGAGCGAGGTTTCAAGTTTGCGCAGCGAGGCTTGCAGCCGGGACTTCACGTCGCCCTCGGTCTCGATTTTGAGGCGCTCCAGCAGCAGCGTCTTGGTGCTCGGGATGCCGCTTTGCGCCAGCAAGGTGGCGGCTTGCAGGCGTTGGGTTTTGTCGCTGCTGTTCAACAGCATGGCGGCGCGCAGCAGGTCTAACTGATCCTTCAGTGCGGGCACGGTCTCGCTGGCGAGGGCCTTCTCGATCAAGGGCAGGCGAGCATCGTCGTTGCTGCCCTGCAGTTCACGGATGGCTGCGGCGCGCGCGACCTCGTCCTTGGAAAAGAGCTTGAGCGCGGCCAGCGCGTTGTCGAGTTCGCCGCGCATGCGGTTGTTGTTCGTGATGTCGTCCAGCGCCGCTGGCATGGCCGCTTCGATGCCTGTCACCGGGTCGTAGGCCTTGCCGTCCTTGAGCAGGATGAGCTGTTCGCCTGAGAGCTTGATGGCATCGTCCGACAGCGCCTGGATGAAGGCGGCCGTGCGCGCATCGGCGCTCGTCATGGCCTGGTTCAGAGCCGCAATGCGCGCGTCGGTGTCGCCGCTGGCGATGGCCCGGGCTTCGAGCGCGGTGAGCGCCTGGGCTGGTACGCCCGCGAACAGCGCGGCAAGAAATATGAATGATCGAAGCAACATGAAAGTGGGTATTCATCCCCTCGCCCCGTGCCGGGGAAAGGGTTAGGGTGAGGGGCGGGCAAGCGTTGGCCCTCACCCCCGCCCTCTCCCAGCGGGAGAGGGGTCAGTCAAAAGTTACTTCTTCACCGGCTCATCGGGCTTCGATGCATTGCCTTCGATGTACGGCGACCAGGGCTTGGCCTTGACCGGGCCCGGCGTCTTCCACACCACGTTGAACTGGCCGTCGGCCTTGATTTCGCCGATGAACACCGACTTGTGCAAGTGGTGGTTCTTCGCGTCCATGGTCGAGGTGATGCCGCTGGGCGCCTTGAAGGTCTGGCCAGCCATGGCCGCGATCACCTTGTCGGTGTCGGTGCTGCCGGCTTTCTTCACGGCCTGGGCCCACATGTTGATGCCGATGTAGGTGGCTTCCATCGGGTCGTTGGTCAAGGGCTTGTCCGATCCGGGCAGCTTCTTGGCCTTGGCGTAGCTCGACCACTTCTTGATGAACTCATCGTTGGCCGCTCCCTTGATCGACATGAAGTAGTTCCATGCAGCCAGGTGTCCCACCAGCGGCTTGGTGTCCACGCCGCGCAGTTCTTCTTCGCCCACGGAGAAGGCGACGACGGGAACGTCCTTGGCCTTCAGGCCGGCGTTGCCCAGTTCCTTGTAGAAGGGAACGTTGGAGTCACCGTTGATGGTGGAGACGACGGCGGTCTTGCCACCGGCGGAGAACTTCTTGATGTCGGCGACGATGGTCTGATAGTCGGCGTGGCCAAACGGCGTGTACTTCTCGTCGATGTCCTTGTCGGCCACGCCCTTGGACTTCAGGTAGGCGCGCAGGATCTTGTTGGTGGTGCGGGGATAGACATAGTCGGTGCCCAAGAGAACCCAGCGCTTGGCCGCGCCGCCGTCCTTGCTCATCAGGTAGTCCACCGCAGGAATCGCCTGCTGGTTCGGCGCCGCGCCGGTGTAGAACACGTTCTTGGAGAGCTCTTCACCTTCGTACTGCACCGGGTAGAACAGCAGGCCGTTCATTTCCTCGACCACCGGCAGCACCGATTTGCGCGACACCGAAGTCCAGCAACCGAAGATCACGGAGACCTTGTCCTGGCCCAGCAACTGCTTGGTCTTCTCTGCGAACAGCGGCCAGTTGGAGGCCGGGTCCACCACCACGGGTTCGAGCTGCTTGCCCAGCAGGCCACCCTTGGCGTTGATCTCGTCGATCGCCATCAGCACCGTGTCTTTCAACACGGTCTCGGAAATGGCCATGGTGCCCGACAGGCTGTGCAAGACGCCGACCTTGATCGTGTCTGCTGCCAGTACTTGCGTGGTGAAAGTCAACGCGCCAGTGGCCAGCGCTGCGGCGAAGGCGACGGCCTTGAGATGTCCTCGACGATTCATCGTGATGCTCCAGTAAAAGGAAGTGGGTTAGGCGAAATGGGCAGTTTGAAAACAAACCGCTACAAGGCATATCGCAAGCACCGTGCCAGCTTCGTTGGATGCGTGCGGCAGCCACGTCAGCCCGGCTTGCTCCAGCGCGATGCACCACCAGCACCTCGGCGCTTGCACCATTAGCAAGCGAATGGCGGCGTGGAGACGTTTCCAGCATCATCCTGGTGCATGCAACCCCGGGCATCATTGCTGGCGTATCGGCATGCAAGTTGCGAGACAATGCGCACAAGCCAACGACCCCCGCATTGAGTGAAACGATATGGAACTAACTCCGAGTGTTCGGCCGGCATTTGCGGCCGCACGAGCTAACGACCCCCGCATTGAGTGAAACGATATGGAACTAACGCCTCGTGAAAAAGACAAGCTGTTGCTGTTCACCGCCGGCCTGCTGGCCGAGCGGCGCCGCGCGCGCGGCTTGAAGCTCAACTACCCGGAGGCCGTGGCGCTGATCAGCGCGGCCGTAATGGAAGGCGCGCGCGACGGCAAGACCGTGGCGCAACTCATGAGCGAAGGGCGCGCCATCCTGAGCCGCGCCGACGTCATGGACGGCATCGCCGAGATGATTCCGGACATTCAGGTCGAAGCCACTTTCCCCGACGGCACCAAGCTGGTGACCGTGCACCAACCGATTGTCTAACCATGACTCCAGGCGAACTCTTCACCGACGGCCCCGACCACGTGCTCAATCCCGGTCGGCGCACGCACACATTGCTGGTGCAAAACAGCGGCGACCGACCCATCCAGGTGGGATCGCATTACCACTTTGCCGAGACCAACGGCGCGCTGCGCTTCGACCGGGAAGCCGCGCACGGCATGCGGCTGAACATCGCGTCGGGCCTGGCCGTGCGCTTCGAGCCGGGCCAGCAGCGCACGGTGGAACTGGTGGACTACGGCGGTGCGCGCGTGGTGTACGGATTTCGGGGCTTGACCCAGGGAGCGCTTTGATGGCAACCATAGGACGACGCGCCTACGCCGAGATCTTCGGCCCCACGGTGGGCGACCGCGTGCGCCTGGCGGACACCGATCTGATCGTTGAAGTCGAGGCCGACTACACGCTGCGTGCCGGTGGCTATGGTGAAGAGGTGAAGTTCGGCGGCGGCAAGACGATTCGCGACGGCATGGCGCAGAGCCAGCGCACGCGCGACGGCGGGGCCGTGGACACCGTGCTCACCAACGCGCTCATCATCGACCACTGGGGCATCGTCAAGGCCGACATCGGTTTGAAGAACGGGCGCATCCAGACCATCGGCAAGGCCGGCAACCCCGACGTGCAGCCGGGTGTGGACATCGTCATCGGCCCCGGCACCGAGGTCATCAGTTGCGAGGGCAGCATCGTCACCGCTGGCGGCATCGACACGCACATCCACTTCATCTGCCCGCAGTTGATCGAAGAGGCGCTCACCAGTGGCGTCACCACCATGTTGGGCGGCGGCACGGGGCCGGCCACCGGCACCTTCGCCACCACCTGCACGCCGGGCGCCTGGAACATCGAGCGCATGCTGCAGTCGGCCGATGCCTTCGCCATGAACTTGGGGCTAATGGGCAAGGGCAACGCCAGCCTGCCCGACGCGCTGCACGAGCAGATCAACGCGGGCGCATTGGGACTCAAGCTGCACGAGGACTGGGGCACGACGCCGGCGGCCATCGACAACTGCCTGAGCGTGGCGGAAGAGGCCGACATCCAGGTGGCGATCCACTCCGACACCTTGAACGAGTCGGGCTTCGTGGAGAACACCGTCGCCGCCTTCAAGGGCCGCGGCATCCACACCTTCCACACCGAAGGCGCAGGCGGCGGCCACGCGCCCGACATCCTGAAGGTGGTGGGCGAGCCCAACGTGCTGCCCAGTTCCACCAATCCGACGCGACCCTACACCATCAACACCCTGGACGAGCACGTGGACATGCTGATGGTGTGCCACCACCTGGACCCGGCCATCGCCGAGGACCTGGCCTTTGCCGAAAGCCGCATCCGCAAGGAGACCATCGCCGCCGAGGACATGCTGCAGGACCTGGGCGCCATCAGCATGATGTCCAGCGACAGTCAGGCCATGGGCCGTGTCGGCGAAGTCATCATCCGTACCTGGCAGACGGCGCACAAGATGAAGCAGCAGCGCGGCTCTTTGCCCGGCGACAGCGCGCGCCATGACAACTTTCGCGTGAAACGCTACATCGCCAAATACACCATCAACCCCGCGCTGACGCATGGCATCGCGCACGAGGTCGGCAGCATCGAACCCGGCAAATGGGCCGATCTGGTGATCTGGAAACCGGCATTCTTCGGCGTCAAGCCGGCGCTGATCCTCAAGGGCGGCTTCATCGCCATGGCCGCGATGGGCGACCCGAATGCCTCCATCCCCACGCCCCAGCCGGTGCACTACCGCCCGATGTTCGGCGCCTTCGGTGGCGCCATCGCGCGCACCTCGCTGACCTTTGTTTCGCAGGCCGGTATGAAGGCCGGCATCAAGGAAAAATTTGGCCTGGCCAAGACCTTGAGCGCCGTGAAAAACATCCGCGGCGTGCGCAAGCAGCACATGATCCACAACGACTATCTGCCGAAAATGGAAGTCGACGCCCAGACCTACGCGGTGCGCGCCGATGGCCAACTGCTCACCTGCGAACCCGCCACCAGCCTGCCGATGGCGCAACGTTATTTCTTGTTTTGAATCTCGCGGTTTGCCTTCTTCATGCGTTGCCGAATCCACGCCGCGAAGGCCTCCTCGGGCATGTTGCCAGCGGCCAGTTCGAGCATGCTGACCACGCAGTCTGCGTCGGACGCCATCAGTTCAAAACCATTGAGCGCGAGGAAAAGTTCCACAGCTACGAAGGCGGTGCGCTTGTTGCCGTCAACAAAGGGATGGTTGCGTGAAATACCGAATCCGTAGCTTGCAGCCAGGCCGGCGACATCGGGTGTGCCGTAGTGCGCGAGTTGCTCCGGTCTGGCTAACGCTGACGCGAGGAGATTCGCGTCGCGTACGCCTGTGCTTCCACCGTGTTCCGCCAACTGTTCTTCGTGCACGGCGTGAATCACGGACCCAGCAAGCCAGAGCCATGGTATGGCAGGTTTCATTTGGCCAACTCGTGCAGCACTTCACGGCGCTTCTTCATGATGCGACGTGCTTCAGTCATTTGGGATTCAAACTCGGGGTTGTAGGCGCTCAGGTTCACGCTGTTGGCAGCCTGGGTCCAGAACACAGAATCACCTTTTCCGAGTTTCAGGTAGGAGAGCAACTCCTTCGGCAGGATGACACCGACCGAGTTGCCGATTTGCGTGAGTTTGAGTGCGGACATGGCGGATCTTTAGGTTATAACGGTTGTTATATTATCGTCGTTCCCCCACCGAATTCAAGCCCCAGGCGCGCACTCTTACCACCATGCTGAAAACTTGCAAACTCATTCCCCAAGGCCAGGGTCTGGCTGCGGCCTTGCTCAAGCGCGCGGCCACGATCGAAGCCGACTGGGACCTGCGACAAAAGAGCCGGTTCGAGGCCGCCGATTCGCAGGGACGCCGCATCGGCGTGTTCCTGGCGCGTGGTACGGTGCTGCGCGGCGGCGATGTGCTGGTGGCCGAGGACGGATCGCTCATCCGCGTCATCGCGGCGCTGCAAAAAGTGCTGCGCATCACGGCCTGCGCGCAGCACGGCAGCGCCTTCGATCTGACACGCGCGGCCTACCACCTGGGGAATCGTCACGTGCCGATCGAACTCCAGAGCGACCACCTGAAAATCGAACCCGACCATGTGCTGGCCGACCTGCTGCGCGCCATGCATCTGACGGTGAACGAGGTGCTGGAAGCGTTCGAGCCCGAGAACGGCGCCTATGCCTCGGGCGGCCACGCACATGCGGATGCACACGCGCCTTCGCACAAGCCGGTCATCGCCATCCAGGCGGCCGCTTCGGCGCATGTGCACGGCCCGCATTGCAAACACGATCACGAGCACTGATGCGCGCCCGATTGAAGAACAAGCGCAGCGCGAAAGTTGGCGCGCTGCCGGCACCCAGCCTGCTGCAACTGATGTGGCTGGCCTCGCCTGCGCTGCCGGTGGGTGGCTTTTCCTATTCGGAGGTCCTGGAAGCGGCGGTGGACAGCGGCCGGGTCGATTCGGAAGTCGCTGCATCAGAGTGGCTGGTGGACCAACTGCACTTGAGCCTGGGGCGCTGCGATCTGGCGCTGCTGGCCAAGGCCATCGGCGCCTGGCGTCGCAGCGACCTGGCGCAGCTGCGCGAGCTCAACGCCTGGGTGCTGCAAACCCGCGAGAGCCAGGAGTTGCGCGCACAGACCGAGCAGATGGGGCGCTCGCTGCTGGAGTGGCTGCGCCACCACAACACCGCCAGCGCGCAAGACATCGAGGCCTGCGCGCGGATGCAGCCCACCTACCCGACCGCCTTCGCGCTGGCCGCGTCCGCCACCCAGGCCGGCGTGCGCGATGCGCTGCTGGCCTTTGCCTTTAGCTGGGCCGAGAACATGATGTCGGCCGCGATCAAATCCGTGCCGCTGGGCCAAAGCGCCGGGCAGCGCATCCTGTCGCGCCTGGCCGATGAAATTCCCGCGGTGGTGGACCAAGCCATCGCCACCAAGGACAGCGCGCGCCAGGCCTTCACCCCCATGCTGGCCATCCTGTCGGCACAGCACGAAACCCAATACTCACGACTTTTTCGATCATGACCGCACTGCATCACATACCCCATCGCACGAAAAAACTCCCGCCGCTGCGCGTCGGCATCGGCGGGCCCGTGGGCTCGGGCAAGACCACCTTGCTGGAAATGCTGTGCAAGGCCATGCGCTCCGAATACGACCTGGTGGCCATCACCAACGACATCTACACCAAGGAAGACCAGCGCCTGCTCACCGTCAGTGGCGCGCTGCCGGCCGAGCGCATCATGGGCGTGGAGACCGGCGGCTGCCCGCACACGGCGATCCGCGAAGACGCGTCCATCAACCTCGAAGCCATCGACCGCATGCTGGTGGAGTTCCCCGACGCCGACATCGTCTTCATCGAGTCCGGCGGCGACAACCTGGCCGCCACCTTCAGCCCCGAGCTGAGCGATTTGACGCTGTACGTGATCGACGTGGCCGCTGGCGAGAAGATCCCGCGCAAGGGCGGCCCCGGCATCACCAAGAGCGACCTGCTGGTGATCAACAAGACCGACCTGGCGCCGCACGTCGGTGCGGACCTGGAAGTGATGCGCGCCGACACCATTCGCATGCGCACCACACCGCGCGGCCTGCGCCCCTTTGTCATGACCAACCTGAAGACCTTGGACGGCCTGGCCGAGGTCGTGGCCTTCATCGAACGCCAGGGAATGTTGCTGGGCTGAGCTTCGCTTAGATCCGGCGCATTGGGCGCTTCAGACACGCAGACACAATGGCTCCGTGCCTTGATAAAGGCTCCGCCGCCGACAACACCGCCAATGTGTCCCAGCGCCCCACGCATCGTCAACTACAACGCTTCTTGGTGGCTCGAAATAGGTCTTCTGCCCGGAGTGGAGTAAGCTTTGTCGCTATGAATTCGGATTATTGGAAGAGGCCCTTCTTTTCGGCGCTTGTGATCGTCATTTTCTTTTTCACCCATGCTATTGCTGGTGCTCAGGCGAATTCGTCCATCCCACGTACGCCGCATCAAATCATTGATTCGTTTGCTCGGCAGATTCAGCGAATCGGTGCGTCCTCGCCGAGTTCTAATGGTTTTGGCCGCGCCGAGTCGGCGGCTCGGGATGAACTTAAACAACTTGTGTCAAGAGACCCTTTCGCCAATGAGTTGGTAAGGAAAACACCTGCCGGGATGACCCCCTTGATGTTGGCTGCCTACTATGGTTTCCCAGAGTTCGCGCGGGAATTGCTTATGTCGCCACGCGTTAAGGACTCTATCAACGAGGAAGGACAAAACCGAGCGACTGCTTGGATGCTCGCCATCTACGGACTTCAGTTGAATCGATGGTCGTGTGACCCGACTGTGTTGAACGACCCGTTTATGTGGGTCCCTCTATTCGAATCTCTGGCGTATTACCAGTCGCGCCACGGTCAGAACTCGTACGAACTTACAAGAGTTATCCTTGAGGAAGCAGGTGCCGAACCGAACCTGGATGGGGCGAAAGCTGCATGGAATAGGGTTTGTCCCCGCAGCGATCAGGATCTGCAAGAGCGAATCAGAATTGGCACAGATCTGCCCAAAGTATTGCGGGAGGACAGTCAAACTCGATTCATCAAGTTCAGCCAGCAATTGGAGCAGAAGCAAGCACACCGTATTGAATCCACACCGGCGGAGATAACCCTGCCAAAGAAATTTAACACCGATGGCTTCAAGCTACCTAACGACATATCCGTGAAGCCCCCTGGTGACAAACTCGGTGCAGCGGTTTCGAAGTTGTCCGGGTGGTGGGTAGGGCAAAACTTCCTGCTGCCCGTCAGAATGTTATTGATATTTGAAGAGTTCAAGTCCGACGGCGAATGCGTTCTTCTTTTTGCAACAAGTGAAAATGGAAATAGACCTAGCATCTGGCGGCGTGTTGCAGTGAAGTTGGACAGTGATGCCCCCACTTTTCAAGTCACTTCGACAATAAACATATCGATTCGAAGTGTTCAGCGTGACACGTTGATTGCCGACGTAGCGGTCGACCAGGGAAGGGGAACGCCCCACATGGAATTTGAGAGGGTTATCCCCTAGTTTCCGTGTGCGCCTGCCGCTGTTGGCGCTACGGTAGGATGGCTGCCTTGTCGTCTTGAAGAATGCCATTGCAACCACTCTGAGGAGTCAGCCTGTGCCACGTCATACCCGCTTGATTTGTTCTTTTGTCGCGGCCTGCGCCGCGTCTTTTGCAACGATGGTCGCCGCTGCCGCGACGCTGTCGGGCTATGACCAGCCGCCGAAAAACATCCTGGACGTGATGCACGCGCCGTCGCCGCCCACGGCCCTGGTGAGCCCGACGCAGGAGACGATTCTGTTGGTGTCCTGGCAAGACTATCCGCCCATGTCGCGCGTGGCGACGCCCTTTTTGCGGCTCGCGGGCGCGCGCGTCGAGCCTGCCAATCACGCCAAGCACGACACCCCCGGAGGCTATGGCATCAAACCCTGCGTGCGCGAGTTCCAACTGGTGCGCGTGGCCGATGGCAAGCAAACCCACGTCGCGCTGCCGGAGCGCGCCTGCCCCGACTCACCCACCTGGTCCGCTGACGGCAAGCGCTTTGCTTTCGCCAATGTCGCCGCCGCATCGGTGGAACTCTGGGTCGGCGACGCTGCGAGCGGCAAGCTGCAGAAGATTTCCGGCGCGCGTTTGAACCCGATGTTCGATGGCGAATTGCAATGGATGCCCGACCAGAAGACGCTGCTGGTCAAGCTGGTGCCCGACGCCATGGGCGCGCCACCCGCCGAAGCAAGCGCGCCCAAGGGTCCGAGCATTCAGGAGACTGGCGGCGAGAAGGGCCAGAGCAGCACCTACGAGAACCGCGACACGCTGGGCAACAAGCACGACGAAGACCTGTTCGACTACTACGCCGCCAGCCAATTGGCGTTGGTCGACGTGAGCAGCTCCGCCATCGTGCGCCTTGGCAAGCCCGGCAATTACGATGCCGTGGAACCGGCGCCGGACGGCAAACATTTGCTGGTCACGGCCATCCACAAGCCCTATTCCTATGTCACGACCTACGAGCGCTTTCCACGCAACGTCGAAGTGTGGGACGTGTCCAGGCGCGCGCAACCGGTCGTGCGGACCATCGCCTCACTGCCCCTGGCAGATCGCGTGCCGATCCACGGCGTGCCCTTGGGCGCGCGCGATTTTTCCTGGCGCGCAACCGATCCGGCAACGCTGGTCTGGGCCGAGGCACTGGACGGCGGCGACTGGAACGTCAAGGTGCCTGAGCGCGACAAAGTGCTGGCGCTGAAGGCGCCTTTCACCGCTGCTGCAGTCGAGATCGCCAGGACCGAACAGCGGTTCGATGGCTTCGCATGGAGCGAACGGGGCAGCATGGCACTGCTGAAGGAGTACGACCACAACCGGCACTGGAAGCGGGCCTTCATCGCCAACGTGGACGACCCGCAACAAAAGCCGCGCCTGCTTTGGGACCTGTCCACCGACGAGAAATACGCCAACCCCGGTCGTCCTTTGTACCGTCAACTCGCCAATGGCTCCTGGGTGGTGCGGCTCGATGGCGATTCGATGTACCTCGCCGGCAACGGCGCGTCGCCCGACGGAGACCGGCCGTTCCTGGATCGGCTCGATCTCAAGACCTTGCAGACCCAGCGCCTGTTTCGCAGCGACAAGGATGCCTACGAGCGCTTTCTCGCCTTCAAGGAAGCGGGCGCCCAGCGCTTTATCACCTGGCATCAATCGGTGATGGACCCGCCCAACGCCTACCTGCGCACCCTCGGTGCAGCCGTGGATGCGCCGACAGGCGAAGCCGCTTTTGCATCGGCGCGCACGGCCATCACGCACATTGCGGACCCGACCCCCGCGGTGCGCGCCATCAAGAAGCGCCTGGTCAAGTACCAGCGCCCCGATGGTCTGGATTTGTCGTTCACGCTGTACACTCCGCCGGACTACAAGGAAGGCACACGGGTGCCGACGATTTTGTACGCCTATCCGCTGGATTACGCCGATGCCTCCAAGGCCGGCCAGGTATCGGGTTCGCAGGCGACCTTCACCCGGCTGCGCAACTACCGCTTGCTGCTGTTGGCGGGCTACGCCATCATCGACAACGCCGCCTTCCCCATCGTTGGCGACCCCAAGAAGGCCTACGACAGCTACCTCGAACAACTGGTGGCCGACGCCAAGGCGGCGGTCGATGAGGCGGTGCGTCTGGGCGTGGCCGATGCGCAGCGCATCGGGGTCACAGGCCACAGCCACGGCGCCTTGATGACGGCGAATCTGCTGGCGCATTCCGAACTGTTCCGGGCCGGTGTGGCCACCAGCGGCTCCTTCAACAAAACGCTCACGCCGTTCGGCTTCCAGAGCGAACGCCGCTCGGTTTGGGAAGCGCCCGAGGTCTATCAAAAAGTCTCGCCCTTCTTCTTCGCCGACAAGCTGAAGACGCCGATCCTCATCATGCACGGTGCCGACGACGCCAATCCGGGCACGACCCCATTGCAAGCCAGCAAACTGTACGAGGCGATCCGCGGCAACGGTGGCACGGCGCGCCTGGTGATGCTGCCGCACGAGCCGCACTGGTATGCGGCGCTGGAGTCGAACGAGCAACTGATTTACGAGATGGTTCGCTGGTTCGACAAGTATGTGAAGAACGCCGCGCCGAAGTGAACGCCTTCACCTCGCAACCGCTGCGCACGCTGGCCGACATCGTTCGCTTCGAGCAGGAGATGCCAAGAGGCTGTTGGTGCTAACGCCACGCGGAGTTACTGTCTTCAAGCACACGTGGTACCTGTTGCTCGTTCTTTGAAATCGAAATCGTAGCGTCACCTTCACCTGGCTTCCCCTGTAACATCGGAAAATCGGACCTTCTGAAGGCCGCGCTTGCAGGTTCCCGCCGCCCCGACAGTTAGGTTCCATGGCAATTTTTTGAGAGTAGCCGCGACAGGTGTAGCCCCCATACCAACGACCGAATGGAATCATGAAACCTAAACGAATCAATGCGGACAAGCCGCACCTTTGGAAGACCGATATTGCGGCTTCCGTTGACCAGTTCAATCAGTGGTTCATGAGCTTCGCACCCGATGCGTTTCGTGCGACACGCGTCAAGACGACCGAGCATGTCAAAGCGGCACTGATCGCCACAAGAGACTTGCGCAGTATCAGCGCTGCCACGCTCAATGACAATCCGAGTGCGCTGCCAACACTGCGCATGTGTACGGCTCCGCCCTTGGCCGTGGATCGCCTGATCGGTTTGGCCAATGCGAGCAAGAACCTCGTTGCTCGGATGGAAGGCGGCAAGCTTGCGCCCAGGATGAACGCCGCCGACTTGAATGAGGAGTTGAGAAAACTCTGCCACATCATCTCGAAGCTCCTGGATCGCGACATCTTCCCGTGGCTTAGCACCAAGAAAGAGCCTAGCGATCATGAACGCGACCGAGCATCAACCATCGTTGCTGACCGCTTATGCACTGCCGTGGCGAACCCGATCATCCGCAACGCTCAAGAGCAGCGGCAACTCAAACTGATAGGCGATTGGCTTGACGCCCGAGGCTACCGCAGGCAAGCTCATCCGACGGGGAAGCCGCTGACCGAAATGAAAGCCGCGACGTACACGTTCCGCATGAACCTCGCTGTAGGCAAGACTCTGAAGGTGAATATTCCGGTTGACGTGGTCATCCAGCCCAAGAAGCTCCGAAAGGATCGGCTGCCGATCCTGATAGAAGCCAAGTCGGCGGGTGACTTTACCAACACCAACAAGCGGCGCAAAGAAGAAGCAACCAAGATTCACCAACTGCAAGCAGCCTATAGCGAAACCGTGCCATTCGTGCTGTTCCTGTGCGGCTATTTTGGCAGCGACTACTTGGGCTACGAAGCAGCCGAGGGCATCGATTGGGTCTGGGAGCATCGCATCGACGATCTCGTAAAGCTGGGGCTGTGATTCAAATGATTGCTTCCGAGGACAGCTTAATCGAGTCGCAGCGACAGGCCATTCAGGCGGACATCGATACGCGCAAGTCGGCAGCGGAGCGAAATCGCCTTGGTCAGTTCGCAACACCCCATGCCCTCGCCGTTGATATCGCGCGCTACGTTGAATCATTCGTCACCAAAACCCAAGGCGGCATTCGCTTCGCCGATCCTTCTGTCGGCTCGGGTAGTTTCTATTCGGCGGCGCTATCGGTCTTCGGCCGGAAGCGAATCGGCAGTGCCGTCGGTATTGAGCTTGATCCTGCATTCGCGGATGCAGCGCGCAATCTATGGGCCGACAAGGGGCTTGAAGTTGTGCTCGGCGATTTCACGCAGGTCATCGCTGGCGGCGCATGCCCAACTGCGCCCAATGTCATCTTGGCGAACCCGCCCTATGTTCGACACCACCACCTGAACCGAGACGACAAGGAACGCCTGCAAAACCTCACGTTCAAAATGACCGGCGTTGAGGTCAGCGGTCTTGCAGGTCTATACGTCTATTTTCTATTGCTTGCCACGGCGTGGATGGAAGAGGGTGGAATCGCCGCTTGGCTTGTTCCGTCAGAGTTCATGGATGTCAACTACGGCGCAGCCATCAAGGGCTACCTCGCGAATCGCGTAACGCTTACACGTGTACACCGCTTTAGCCCGGACGATGTTCAGTTCGGTGACGCCCTGGTGTCGTCGGCTGTGCTGGTGTTCCGCAAGGCAGCGCCCGCTGCCGATAGTACGGTGGAGTTCAGCTTTGGCGGCACCTTGGCAGACCCGCATGCCCGCGACCTGGTTCCGCGCGAACGCTTGGCTGCGTCGCGCAAGTGGACCGTCTTCCCGAGTCACGCTAAGAATGACCGACTAACGATTAACGACGGCAATGGCCCTAGGTTAGGCGACTTCTTCCGGGTTCAGAGGGGTATCGCCACTGGTTGCAACAAGTTTTTCGTACTCGACCGCGCCGAGGCGATGAGACTTGATCTGCCGGGCAAGTACCTTCGCCCGATTCTTCCCAGCCCACGCCAGCTCAAGACCACCAGCATCGACGCCGACGGTGACGGCTATCCTCTCCTTGACCACCAACTATGCGTCATCGATTGCGGCCTGCCGGAGCCCATGGTTGAGGCCATGTACCCGTCGCTATGGGAATACCTGCAAACCGCAAAATCGCTTGGCGTCCTTGATGGCTATCTGATCGGCAAGCGCAGCCCTTGGTACAAGCAGGAACAACGAGAGCCGACGCCCTTCCTCTGCACTTACATGGGCCGTGGCTCTGCCGACAAGCCGCCGTTCCGTTTCATTTGGAACCGATCGAAGGCGATTGGAACCAATCTCTACCTGATGCTGCATCCGAAGAACGGCCTCGCTGCGATGCTTCGCGAACATCCCGACCGTGCCGAAGCCGTCCACGCATTGCTCGGTCAAGTCACGGGTCACGAACTCCGAGGCGAGGGCCGTGTTTACGGTGGCGGCTTGAACAAGATTGAGCCGAGCGAACTTGCACGCATTTCTGCAACGCCGTTTGTCGAGCTTTGGCCGGAAATTTTGTGCGATGTGCAGCCACAGGGACAGCTCTTCAGCTAGGGAGTGAGGGCTTCTAGCCGCCGCCACCCAACACAGCACGCACACGCCCATGACCCGCGATCCCCGTTTTGACATCCTGTTCGAGCCCATCCGGATCGGCCCGGTGACGGCGAAGAACCGGTTCTTCCAGGTGCCGCATTGCAACGGCATGGGGCACGCGATGCCGCAGGCGCACGCTGCCATGCGCGAAGTCAAGGCCGAGGGCGGCTGGGGCGTGATCTGCACCGAGGAGTGCGAGATCCATCCCTCGGGCGATGTCTCGCCCTACGTCGAGGCGCGGCTCTGGGACGACCACGATATTCCGGCGCTGCGCCTGATGTGCGAGAAGGTGCATGCGCATGGCGCCCTGGCCGGGATCGAGCTCACGCACAACGGCCCCACGGCGTCCAATCTGTATTCGCGTGAGGTGTTGCTCGCGCCTTCGCACCAGCCCAGCAAGTACGGCTATCCGGCGCAGGCGCGCGCCATGGACAAGCGCGACATCGCCGAGTATCGGCGCTGGCATCGCAACGCCGCGCTGCGCGCCAAGTCGGCGGGCTTCGATCTGATCTACGTCTACGCCGCACACGATTTGTCGCTGGCCATGCACTTCCTGCAAAGGCGCCGCAACCAGCGCACCGATGAATACGGCGGCGCGCTGGAAAACCGCGTGCGCCTGCTGCGCGAGGTGCTGGAGGACACACGCGATGCGGTGGGCGACAGCTGCGGCGTGGTGCTGCGTTTTGCCACCGAAGAGTTGCTGGGCGACGGTGGCGTGACCCTCACCGAGGCCAAGGAAATCGTGCACATGCTGGCCGACTTGCCCGATCTGTGGGACGTGAACATCGCCGCCTGGCACAATGATTCTGTGCCCTCGCGCTTCGCCCGCGAGGGTGCGCAGGAGCCCTTCATCGACTGGGTAAAGAAGGTCACCACCAAGCCGGTGGTGGGTGTGGGGCGCTTCACTTCGCCCGACACCATGGTGTCGCAAATCCGGCGCGGCATCCTGGACCTGATCGGTGCTGCGCGCCCCTCCATTGCCGACCCGTTTCTGCCAAAGAAGATCGAAGAGGGTCGCATCGACGACATCCGCGAATGCATCGGTTGCAACATCTGCGTCTCAGGCGACAACACCATCACGCCGATCCGCTGCACCCAGAACCCGACCATGGGCGAGGAGTGGCGCAAGGGCTGGCATCCGGAGCGCATCGCGCCCAAAAAATCTGAGGCCAAGGTGTTGATCGTCGGCGCCGGCCCCACCGGCCTGGAGGCCGCGCGCGCGCTGGGTCAGCGCGGCTACGAAGTGCACCTGGCCGAAAGCCGCACCGAACTCGGCGGACGCGTGAGCCGCGAGTCGCGCCTGCCGGGCTTGGCCGAGTGGGCGCGGGTGCGCGACTGGCGCGTGGGGCAAATCAGGACCATGCCGAAGGTTCACGTCTACCTGGACAGCCTGATGAGCGCGAAGCAGGTGCTGGAATTTGGCGCCGACCATGTGCTGCTCGCCACGGGCTGCCATTGGCGCCGTGACGGCTTTGGCCGCAGCAACGGCGCGGGCATCCAGGGCTTCGGGCAGGCGGCCGTGTTCACGCCCGACGACGTCATGGACGGCGTGCTGCCCGACGGTCCGGTGGTGCTGTTTGACGATGACTATTTCTATTACGCCAGCACCATCGCCGACAAGCTGTGCGGTGCCGGGCGCACCGTGTATTACGTCACGCCCGACGACAGCATCGCCTCCTGGAGCGCCAACACGCTGGACTACCAGCACATTCAGGCGCGCATGCATGCCCTGGGCGTGGTGCAGATCGTGGCCAGCAACATCACCGCTTTCACGGGCGACCGGGTGTTGCTGGAGCACGTGTGGTCGCACAAGACCAGTGATCTTCCTTGCTCGTCGGTGGTCACGATCACGGCAAGGCTACCGCACGACACCCTGTACCAGGAACTGCTGGCGCTGCAGCCGCAATGGTCGGGCGCAGGCATCCAGAGCGTGCAATGCGCGGGCGACGCGCTGGCGCCGGGGCTGATTGTGCATGCCGTGTACGCGGGCCACCGCTATGCGCGCGAGTTGGATGAAGCGCCCGCAGGCGATGTGCCGTTTCGGCGCCATCTGCACACGCAGTTCACCTGACCTGACCCGACCCGGCTGCCAGCACGCGATGGCACACCACGCCGGGCGGTCTCGCAGCAGCAAGGACCGAAAAGTCTTTGCTACAGCGGCGAGGGACGGCGGCTCCTACCTGGCGAGCACGCGGCGGATGGTGGCGGCGAGTTCTTCGGCCTTGGGCAACTGCATGTCGCGCGCTGCGCGCCCTTGGACCTGGACTCACAGCGCGCGCCCGCTTGGCTGGACCGCGCCCAGGTAAACGCAGATTTCTTCGTGCACCTGAGCCAGGCCAGGCGCCAGATGCGCCCAAAACGGCGTGAGCTCGGCTGCCGAGGCGGTGTTGCTCAGGGCGTCGAGGGTCGTGATTTGTTGCACCAGTTCGACACAGCAATAGAGTGGCGCAGAACCCTTGAGGGCGTGCAGCAGCCGCTGTGCGCCTTTGGCGTCGCCCTGGTGCAGGTGCTGGGCGATCGCGGGAATGTCGTGCTCCAGCGCCTGCAGCGCCAGCTCAAGCAACTCTACAAGGAAGGATTCGCCGCCCACGACCTGTCGTAGCCGGGCAAGATCTAGGCAGGCAGAGGAGTGCGCCTCAGCGCGGATTAAGCCAGATTTCGGGTTCAAGGAAATCGCCTAAGGGTGAAATGATGCGGCTATTGTCGCTGAAAGGAATCAAGGCCGTCGTTGGGCCGGAATCCCGTTCGCGTGAAAGTCAGCCGAGCAGCGCCAGCGTGCGCGCCAGCTCCAGGCTCAGGGCCCGCATTTCGTCGTTCAGTTGGCTGAGGATGGCGTGGGCCTGGGCCAGGTCGGCCACGCTGCCAAGGTGTTCGAGTTCGCGCGCCAGCTTCTCGATGCGCTGGGCGTTGAAATTGCCCGCCAGCCCGCGCAAGGTGTGGGCCGCGCGCAGCAGCGCCGGGGCGTCTGCGGCATCGATCGCGTCCTGGATTTCCTTGAGCTGGCGCGGGCAGTCGTCCAGGTAGGCCTGGCCTATGGCTTCAATCACCCAGGGGTCGGCGCTGGCCAAAGCCGCAGCATAGTCAAACGCCGGCTCAGGTACGATTGGCCGCAGCGGCTGGGGTGGCGCGCTCGCGGGGATGGTCGCTAACAGCTCCTGCAGGCGCTTGGCACTGAGCGGTTTTGACACGTAGCCGTCCATGCCCGCGTCCAGGCAGCGCTGCTCGTCCTCGCTCATGGCGTTGGCCGTCAGCGCCACAATCGGCGTGTGCCGTCCCAGCGGCGCTTCACGTTCGCGGATCAGCCGCGTTGCCTCCAGGCCGCCCATCTCGGGCATCTGCAGGTCCATCAAGATCACGTCGTAGTCCTGTAGCCCAGACTGCTCGACGGCCTGCACGCCGTCCGACACCACGGCGATGCGGTGGCCCCACTTGGCGAGCAGGGTCAGCGCCAGTTTCTGATTCACGGCATTGTCTTCCGCCAGCAGGATGTGCAGCGCCTTTTGCGCCGGTGCGTCCTGCAGGTTGTGCCGGGTGATCAGCACCGAGTCCGAGTGCGCGCCCAGGGCGATGCGCATGGCTTCGAACAGCTCCTGTTGGTCGATCGGCTTGGTTAGATAGGCCTGCACGCCCAACTCGCGGCAACGTTGTGCGTCGCCGCGCATGCCGGCCGACGACAGCATCATCATGACCGCACCCGACATTTCCGGGGCGTGCTGGAACTGTTGCGCCAGATCGAATCCGTCCACCTTGGGCATCATCGCGTCGAGCAAGACCAACCTGAAGGGCTGGCCTGCCTGATGCGCCTGCGTGGCCAGGGCCAGCGCCTCGGCAGCGCTGCTGGCAGAACTCGGGTTCATGCCCCATTTCTTCAACAATTTCCCAAGCAGCCGCAGGTTGGTCGCGTTGTCGTCCACGATCAGCACCGAGATGCCCTCGAGCTCCACCGTCGAAGGCCCGCTGTGCGCGGCCTTGCCGATCGTGAACATGGCGTCAAAGCTGAACACGCTGCCCACCCCCAGCTCGCTTTTCACCGACAGCCGTCCGCCCATCGCCGCCACCAGTTGGCTGGAAATGGCCAGCCCCAAACCGGTGCCGCCATATTTTCGCGTGATCGAAGTGTCGGCCTGGGTGAAGGCTTCGAAGATGCTGGTCAACTTGTCGCTGGCGATGCCAATGCCCTGGTCCTGCACTTCAAAACACAGGACCACTTGGCTGCCCTGGAGCTCGCGCGTTCGCACGCGCACCGAAATTTCCCCTCGATCGGCAAACTTGATGGCGTTGCCCAGCAGGTTGGTCAACACCTGGCGCAGCCGCCCGGGGTCACCCAGCAAGCACTCAGGAACGCTTTCATCGAGCTCGTAGAGCAGTTCCATGCCCTTTTGTTCGGCGCGCACGGCCAGCAGCTTGGTGGTCGCCGTCAGCAGTGCCCGCAGGTCGAACTCGACCCGTTCGAGTTCCATCTTGCCCGATTCGATCTTGGAAAAATCCAGGATGTCGTTGATGATGGTGAGCAGCGAATCGGCGGACGATTTCACCAGCCCCAGATAGTCGCGCTGCTCGGCGTCGAGCTCGGTCTCCAGCGCGAGCTCGGTCATGCCGATGATGCCATTCATCGGCGTGCGGATCTCGTGGCTCATGGTGGCCAGGAAATCGCTCTTCGCCTTGCTCGTGGCCTCGGCCGTGTCCTTGGCGCGCAACAACTCGTTTTCCACCTCCTTGCGCAAGGTGATGTCGCGGCAGGACACATAGACGTTGCCGTCGGGCAGCACGGCGGCATTCAATTCCAGCGGAATCTTGTGGCCATCCTTGTGCGTGAAGTGCACCTCGGTGTGCAGCCGCCGGTTCTTGCGCAGCTCATGGCTCAGGGTCTGGTCGTACAGGTCGAGGAACGAGCCTGGCAACAGGCTGAAGATGGACACGCCCAAGAGCTCGGCGTACGAGTAGCCGAGCAACTTGATGGCGAGTTCATTCGCGTACAGCAGCGCACCTTCGCTGCCCAGAATGAGCACGGCGTCAGCGGCGTTGTCGATCAGCATGCGCTGCTTGACGTCGGCTTGGTGCAGCTCCTCTTCGGTGCGTTTGCGTGTGCTGATGTCCTGGAACGCGGCGACCGATCCGGTGACGCGGCCGTTCTCGATGATGGGCGCGGCGACGATGGCGATGGGAAACTGCCCACCACCCTTGCGCGTGAACACCTCCGTTTCGGAGCGGTAAACCTCGCTCTCCTGGGTGTGCACATGCATGGCGCAGTCGCTGCGCGCCAGCGCCCTGCCGTCGGCGCGGATGGCATGGATCAGGTCGTGCAGCACCTGGCCCTGCATTTCCTCGCGGCGCCAGCCGAGCAGCGATTCGGCCTCGCGGTTGGCGTAGGTGCACACGCCCTGGCTGTCGAGCAGATAGACGCCTTCGCCCAGCGTGTCCATGATGTTTTCCAGCATGCGCCCGCGCGAGGCGATCTCGGCTTCCATCGCCTTTTGCGCGGTGATGTCGGTGCGCAGCGCGATGTACTGGTAGGGCTGGCCTTGACTGTCCAAAAACGGGACGATGGTGGCGGCGACCCAGTAAATGCTGCCGTCGGCGGCCTGGTTGCGCACATCGCCGTGCCAGACCTGGCCACTGGAGATGGTGCTCCACATGCCGCGAAAAAATTCCTGGCTGTGCAGCCCCGAGTTGACGACGCGGTGGTCCTTGCCGATCAGCTCGTCGTGCGCGATCTGGCTGATGCTGCAGAATTTTTCATTCGCATAAATGATCCGGCCAGTCTCATCCGTGATGCTCACGATGGCGTGCTGGTCGAGCGCAAATTGCTGGTTTTGCAGCTTGGCATAGGACGACTCGGCGCTCTTACGCGTCTCCATGAAGTCGTGCACCAGGCCGGACAGCAACTGTGTCAGGCGGCCCAGACTCTGGTCGTCCTCGCCGATGTGTTGTCCCAGCGGCTCCAGCAGCTGATTCGTCGTGTCTCTCAAGGTCTTGAGCGCGAGCTCGCGCGTCGCGGCTTGCTGGCGCAGGGTCTCGTTGGCCTGCCCCAGTTCGTCCGAGCTCAACTCCAGGCTGCGCGTGCTCAGGCCGAGCGCGCGCTCGCCCTGGACATAGGCCTCGTCCACCTGGAGCAGGAAGGATTCAAGTCCGCTCAGGCTGCGCTGCGCCAACGCCGACAGTTCGCTGCGTTGTGCCAGCGTCTGCAGCTCGGCCAGCAGCCCAGCCAGCTCAGCGTCGTCGGCGACGCCCAGCAAGCGCTTGAGTTGGCGCTGCAGCAGCTTGTGGGTCATGCAGCGGACTCGCCCAGGTAGGAAATGGTCATGGTCTGGTTGTGCAACTGGCAGTTCAGGATGCCATAGCCGGGGCTGATTTCACCGTAGGAATAAAAGCCCGCCAGCGTCGCCTGCTGACCCAAGGTGTCGTGCACGATCTCGGTCTCCTCGTCCACGCGTCCGCCCATCACGAGCTTGCGTCCGACGCAGCTCACCAGCAGCGCCAGGCCCGGCGCGCCGTCTTGCTGCATGAGTTTGAGCGTGGCGCGCGCGGCTTCCTCGGCGCCGTCCACCAGGCCATCGGTCTGCGCGTGCATCAGCCGCAAATAGCCGTCCTGGCTGATCGCGCCGGCCAGCGTCATGCTGCCGTCGGCCTCGTTCACGCCCAGGATGGTGCGGATCAGGCCCGAGGGCTCGCGCGCCCCGCTGAGCATCTCGAACGGGAACAGCAGCCCCGAACCCGGCAGGTCTTTGGCGTGCTCGCCCAGGTAGCGCTTGTACACCTCGAGCGCGGGTTCGCCGTCGAGTTCGTACAGCACATTGTTCACGCTGCGCGTGACCTTGCGCACCGGGCCGAACGGCTTCCAACCGCCAAAGCTGCCATGCGCAAACTGCAGTGAATCGCCCTTGAGTCCGACCGCCAGCAAGCGCGTGCTGGAAACGCCCTGATTGCACAGCGTGAAGGTTTTCGCAAAGGCGGCGTCGTCGCCGGCCAGGCCGCCCACAATCGGCAGTGCCGGCCCGAGCAGGCTGACCATGCCGTCGATCAGCGCGCTGCCGTTGATGTTCAGGCCCTGGCCCAGCACCAGCACCGCCTTGGGCTCCCAGCCCGCGAGTTGCTGCGCGAGCGCGGCGCCGGCCTGGAACGAGCTCTCCATCGCCGCCAGTTCGGTGCTCACCACCTGAAACTGCGCGCTCTCGAAATGCAGCGCCGTGACCACGACGCTGCCATTTTCAACGCCCTGCTGCGAAATCTCGCCGGCCGTGGAGCAGCCCACAAACTGTGCCGCAGGGAAGCGCTGGAGCAGTTCCTGCGCCAGTTGTCCGGTGGAAAAATGGGTCGGGCCGGCGAACACCAGCAGCAGTTGCGGCTCCATGGCTTGCAGTGTCTGCAATTGCTCCAGGTCAGCCGGAAATTTCTTCATCACCACTTGCTTGATACGCATGGATTTTCTCCTCTGATTGATAAAAATGAAGCCTTCGGCCTCGTGCTCCCAGGTCTCAGAAAGCCCCCAGGTTGTGACTCCCGATTTGGTTCTTGTCGTCCTTGAACCGGTCCCTGATGTGCAGCACATCGTCCCAGGCGTCCAGGAAGCAGGCCACGCAGGCCGGGTCGAAATGGCTGCCGGCGCCCTCGCGCAGGAAGGCGCTGGCAGGCTCCAGGTCCCAGGCCTTCTTGTAGGGTCGCTCCGAGGTCAGTGCGTCAAACACATCGGCCACGGCGCAAATGCGGGCGAACAGCGGAATGGCCTCGCCCTTGAGGGCGCTGGGGTAGCCGCTGCCATCAAATTTTTCATGGTGTCCCAGCGCAATCTGCGCAGCGCATTGCAAAAAGGGCGACTGGCTTCCGTCGAGTATCTCGAAACCCATGCGGGCGTGGCGTTTCATGATGTCGAACTCGGCCGTGTCCAGGCGTCCGGGCTTGAGCAGGATGTGGTCGGGGATGCCGATCTTGCCGATGTCGTGCATCGGTGCGGCTTGCAGAATCATCTCCTGGTCGGCGTGGTCCAAACCCAGGCGCGTGGCGATCAGTCGGGAATAGTGCGCCATGCGCAGGATATGGGCGCCGGTTTCCGGATCGCGCGAGTCTGCGGCGCGCGACAGTCGGATCACGGTCTCGCGCTCGCGCGCCAGGATTTCGGCCGTGGCCAGTCGCACCTCATCAGCCAGACTGGCGGCGTGGTTCTCCAGTCGGCGCTGGCCGCGGCGCAGCGACAGCATGTTGCGCGAGCGCGCCATGAATTCGGTCTTGTCGATGGGTTTGGTCAGGAAATCGTTGGCCCCTGCGTCCAGCGCCTGGTGCCGCACGGCGACCTGGTCGTTGGCCGTGACCATCAGCACCGGGATGTCCGCTCGGCCCGGCGCGCTGCGAAAGCGCCGGATGAACTCGATGCCATCCAGATCGGGCATCATGTAATCGACGATGAGCAAATCGGGAACATTCTGCAGGCACCACTCCAGCCCGCGATGCGGGTCGGTGAACGTGACCGGGCTGCAGTCGGGCAACCTGGCGATCAGGTGCGAGAGCAGACTCACGTTGATGGGCGTGTCGTCCACCACGACGACATTCATGTTCAGGGGATGCATCGGCTTTCCGTCTAATTGACCAGAGGTGTTCGCACTATACCTTCGATGCGGGGGGGCGGCTTGTGCGCCACATCGGCCGCCTGCTCGGACGCACTGTGCGCTGCATGGCGGTGCGGCTTTGGTCGACACTGCGGCGCTGGCGTCTCAATCGAGGACGAGATCGAGGTCGAGTGCGCCGCAGCCGGTGTTTGGCGGATCCAGACCGATGAACACCACCGGGGGTTTGAGTTCGAGCAGGGTCACGACCGTCTCGCCCTGTTGTTCGCGCTTGAGCTGGGCGCCGTGGCGCGGCATCAGCGCGGCAATCAGCTGCAGGCCGCTGTGCCCCGGTCCTGCCGCCGCCCTGGAGAATTGCCCGGTATTGCTGATGCGGATGTTCAGCCCCTCGGGGCTCGAACCCTGATTCAGCGTCACCCTCACGCCGCCTGAGGCCTGGCCGCCATGCTTCACGGCGTTCGAGATCAGCTCGTTGAGCACCAGTGCGATCGGAACTGCGTCGTCCTCGTGCAGGTTCCAGCGCGCCGCCTGGTCGCAGGGGTCCAGGGTGATCGGTGTTTGCCACAGGTTCTGGATTTCCCGGGCCACGGCGCCCGTGAGTTCGGCCACCGAAATTCGCGTCAGCCGTTCGTGCGCCGTCAGGCCGTGGATCACCGAGATCGAATGCACCTGGGCGATGGCGTCGCGCAGCGGCTGGGCGGTTTCCGGGTGCTTGGTGGCAAACCGGCGCAGCAGGCTCATCACGCCTTGCAGGTGGTTCTTGATGCGGTGATGGACTTCACGCACCAGCGTCTCGCGGTGCGCGGCTTCGTCGGCGAGTCGCTCCTGCTCCTGCTGCTGGCGGTGCGTGGCGTCGATGAAATTGATGACGTAGTGCGAGACCTGAGCCTGCGCGTCGCGCACCGCCGTGGTTCCGCCCAGCGCCAGGTAGGGGCTGCCGTCCTTGTGCCGATGCCAGACCTGCCCCATCCAGCAGCCGGTGCGGTGAATCTCGCTCCAGATGGCTTCGTACAGACTGATCGGGTGCTGGACCGAGCGCAGCAGCGCCGACGACCGCCCCACGACCTCGTGTTCCGCATAGCCCGTGATCAGACTGAAGGCCCGGTTCACGCGCAATATCTTGCCCTCGGCGTCCAGCACCAGCATGCACTCCTGGCACTCGAAGGCCGCCGCCGCAATGCGCAGTCCTTGTTCTTGGCGGCGCTGCTCGGTGACGTCGCGGATGGCGACCTGTACCGCTGGGCTGTCTCCATAAGTGATCCAGTGGCCGCTGATTTCGGCCTCGATGGAGGCCCCGTCCAACTGCAAGAGCGTGACCTGGATCGGTACCGTCCGGCCACGATTTTGCGGCCCGAAATCCGCCAGTCGCTGCGCCAGTGGTTGCCGAAAGTCGGGGTGGACGCGCTCCATGATGTGCGTGCCAACGAGGTCGCGCAAGGGCGCAGTGGCGCCACTCATGAGCCTTGCGGCCGCGTTGGCGTAGAGGATCACGCCGTCGCGATGCACCATGATGGCCTCGGGGGTGGATTCGGTCAAGGTGCGAAAGCGTTCCTGATTTTCCAGCAGCGCGGCCTGGGCCTGCATGCGCTGCGTGATGTCGATGAGCACGACGTGCAGGAAGCTGGAGCCGGCCCGGGTGTGCGCTTCCATCGACAGATTCACCCAGAGGGGCTTGGCATTCAGCGTGAGCAATTGCATTTCGCTCGACTGTGCCTGGCGCGTGCGCCACAGCCGCGACAGCATCAGGCCGAAATCGCTGAGCTGGCTTTTAACGATCAACTGGTAAAGCCATTGCGGTTTCGATGCGACGCGATCGAGTCCGAGCAACTCGGCGGCTGCGGCGTTGGCCTGCAAGATCATGCCGCTGCGGTTGAGCCGCAGATAGCCCACTGGCGCCAGTTCGTACAGGTCGAAGTAGTATTCCCGCGACGCCTCGAGCAACTCCAGCGCAGAGCGCAGTTCCTCGTTCTGCGCTTCCAGATCGGTCTGGCGCAATTCGGCCTGGTGCAGCAAGTCGCGGGTGTCTTCCATGGGCCTCCGGTCCGCCGCCAACGCCGGTGCGGCGCCGCTTGCTCAAGGGCCCCATCATAGGTCATGGTGTTGAAGCTGATAACTTTATCCGGCAAGGCGCAGCGCGGCGCGGCCTGGGCTTAGACTTTGCGCCCTGGTATTCACCGTAAAGGACCCGAGATGACCCCCATCGCCTTGCACAAGTTCGACCACCCCTGCGTCGCCGCCCAGGAGTACCGCCTGCCGAGCGAAAAGCTCATCGCCGGCAACCCGTTGCAGACGCTGTGGCCGCAGTACACCGACGCCAGCGAAAAATTTTCCAGCGGCGTCTGGCAAAGCGAGGTCGGCAAGTGGCGCGTGCACTACACGGAAGAGGAGTACTGCCAGATACTGCAGGGGAGCAGCGTCATCACCGACGCGCAGGGCCTGGCCGTGCGCGTCAGCGCCGGCGAGAGCTTCGTGATTCCTGCGGGCTTTGTTGGCACCTGGGAGGTGCTTGAATTGACGCAGAAGATTTACGTCGTGTACCAGGCCTGAAGCCGCCCGGCTCAGCTCGCGTTCGAGCCGCGGTGCGCCCAGGCCGTGGTGTGGTGCTCGATGTAGCTGAACAGTTCATACATGGCCATGGCCATGGCGCCGATCACCACCAGGCCGGCAAAGGCCAGCGGCATGCGCTGCGATGAACCGGCCGACTGCATCAGGTAGCCGATGCCGGAATCGCCGGCGGTCATTTCGGCCAGCACGGTGCCGACAAAGGCGAGCGTGATCGAGACCTTGAGCGAGCCGTAGAAGTAGGGCAGGGACCTCGGCAGTCCGACCTTGACCAGCACGTCCCAGCGCTTGGCGCCGAGCACGCGCAGCACGTCTTCGAGCTCGGGCTCGAGCGTGGCCAGGCCGGTGGCCATGTTCACCGTGATCGGAAAGAACGAGATCAGGAAGGCCGTGAGCACGCCCGGGGCGATGCCGATGCCGAACCAGACGATCAGGATCGGCACGATGGCGGCCTTGGGAACGGCGTTGAAGGCCACCAGCAGCGGATACACGGCCGCATAGGCCAGGCGCGACGAGCCCACCAGAAAGCCCAGCATCACGCCCACGACGATGGACAGCGAAAAGCCCACCATCGTGACCCAGAAGGTCTTCCAACTGGCCTCGGTCAGCGGACCCGAGAATTCCAGCATCGCCTGGCCAATGGTCCAGGGGCTGGGGAAAATGTAGTCGTCGATGCGAAAGGCCGTGCACACCGCCTGCCACAGCAGCAGCAGCGCCAGTCCCAGCAGCACCGGCGCCCAGCGTTCGATTTGTTTTTGGCTCATGCGGGTGTCACCGGCTTGCGCGCGGCGCCGATGTGGCCGCGCAGTTCATGCACGATGTCGGTGAACTCGCGCGTGTAGGTCAGTTCCAGGTCGCGCGGATGCGCCAGTTCGATCTGCTTTTTCTCCACGAAGCGCCCCGGGCTGCCGCTCATCACGTACACCGTGTCGGCCAGAAACACCGACTCGCGCAGGTCATGCGTGACCAGGATGACGTTGAATTTCTGCTCCACCCAAAGGTCGCGCAAGATGCACCAGAGCTCTTCGCGCGTGAACGCGTCGAGCGCGCCAAAGGGCTCGTCGAGCAGCAGCATTTGGGGCTCATGGATGAGGGCGCGGCAGATGCTCACGCGCTGCTGCATGCCGCCCGAGAGCTGCCAGGGGAACTTGTCCTCGTAGCCCGCGAGTCCGACTTTTTGCAGCAACTTGCGGGCGCGCTCCTCGTACTCCTTGCGCCGCGCCTTGAACTGGCTGCGGTGCGGCTCGACGATTTCCAGCGGCAGCAGCACGTTGTGCATGGTCGTGCGCCAGGGCAACAGGGACGGGGCCTGAAACGCCATGCCGGAAATCTTCAAAGGCCCGGTCACCGCCTGGCCGTTGATGAAGATCTTGCCGCGTGACGGCATCTTCAGGCCGGTGGTGAGTTTCATGAAGGTGGACTTGCCGCAGCCCGACGGCCCGACGATGGCGATGAATTCGCCCTGCTGCACGCTCAGATCGATCGCCTCGACCGCAAAGTGCCCGGCCGCGAGCAGCTCGGCGTTGTACGCGAGCCAGACATCGCGAAACGCGACGAACTCCTTCTCCGCAGGCCCGAGGGCGGGCGCATTCGCGCCTGCGCCCGCGTGCGGGAGAGGGCTGGGGTGAGGGTGAAGATTCGCCACGAGACTCTGCCGATGTTATTTCTTCGGCAGGATATTGAGCTCGGCCGCGCTCGGCAGAAAGCTGCCGTTCCACACCGCGTCAGCGTTGACCCGGGTCTTGGTGGCGAAGGCGTCGGACACCTGGCTGGCCATGAGCGACAGGCGCGGCCCCTTGACTTGGCCGAAGCCTTCGGCGCGCGCATCGGCGCTGTTGATGACGGTGTCGATGGCGAGCTGCAAGCGGCGCTGCTCCAGCTCGACGTTGATGATGCCGTCGCGCGCCTTGACCGCGTCGATGGCGGTCTTGGGGTTGGCGATCACCTCCTTCGCGCCCTTGGTGAAGGCCAGCAGGAAGGCCTTGATCGCGCCCGGGTTCTCCTTGATGAGCTTGGGCGAGGCGATGATGACGTTGCCGTAGAGTTTCACGCCGTAGTCCGCGTAGGGCAGCACCACCACGTCGGCGGCTTTCACGCCGCGCGCTTCCAGGTTCAACAGCGAGGTGAAGGTGAAGCCGGTGATGGCGTCCACGTCGCCGCGCGCCAGCATGGTCTCGCGCAGCGGCGGATCCATGGCGGTCCACTGCACGCTGGCAATGCTGTTGGCTTTCTGAAAGATGGGGAAGGCGCGGCGTCCGGCGTCGAACACCGGCGCGCCCAGTTTCTTGCCAGCCAGGTCGGCAGGCGTCTTGATGCCCGATTTCTTCAGCGCCATGACCGAGGACGGCGTGTTGTTGTAAACCATCATCACGGCCACGGGCTTGTTCGCCGCGTCCGGGTTGTTGGCGTGAAATTCCATCAGCGCGGCCAGGTCGGCAAAGCCCATGTCGTAGCTGCCAGAGGCGACCCGCGTCACCGCGCCCCCTGAGCCGTTGCCGGCGTCCACGCTGACATCGAGGTGGGCGTCCTTGAAATAGCCCTTGGCCGCAGGCACGAGGAACAGCGCGGCCGGACCTTCAAAGCGCCAGTCGAGCTGGAACTTGATGGGTGTGGTCTGGGCCTGGGCGCTGGCCAGGCTGAAGGCGGCAGCCAGGGCGGCGGCGGTTTGCAGGAAAAAACGTTTTTTCATGTGGGCTCCAGTGAAGTCAAATCCAGACCAAGGTGTAAGCAAGGATGATGCCGATCGCGCTTTCGCCGAAGTCGGCGTCAGCAGGACAGTCAACGCCTATTTTCGGGCAATTTGCGCAGCACGAAATCCAGCGTCGATTTTTTCACCACGTCGTACCAGTTGCCGCGGATCTCGCGGCCGCAGGCGTCGGGCGTGACGCTGCCGACCCAGGTCGCGCTGATGGCCACGCCGTCCTGCGACTCGTCCAGCGTGAACTCGCCTTCCTGCGCATCGCCGCTGACCATGGCTGCGACGCCGTCGCGTGCCAGCGTGCCGCTCACGCCTTGCGCGTAGTCCGCACTGCGCTCCAGGCGCAGCGTCGCCTTGGCGTGCGCCCGGCCCTGTCCGGGTTCATGGAACTCCGCGCTCCACAGGCCGTAAAGCTGCTCGGGCAGCAGCTCGGTGGCACCGGGGCAGGGCACGAGCAGCGGGGCATCAGCGCCCCAACACAGTGCACTCAACAGCAGGCCGGCCAGGGCGATGCGCCGTTTCATGACAGCTTCTCCAGCGCGGCATTGGCCAGCGCCGTGTCCTGCGCCTTCTGGGCAAACTCGGCGCGCAGCGCCTTGAGCTTGGCGCGCGGGTCTTCGCGCACCGTCTCCTTGTTCAGCCCCATCTCGGCGATGAAGCGGCTGGGCTGGGCCAGCACCATCTCGCGCCCCTTCTTGCGCCGCTTGGTCCAGCTCACGGCCAGCGTGCGTTGCGCCCGGGTGATGCCCACGTACATCAGGCGGCGCTCCTCTTGCAGGCGCTGCGTCATGTCCGCCGACATCGGTCCGTCGGCGCGGCCCGTGGGGTTGTCCTCGTCGCCGAGCTTGAACGGCAACATGCCTTCGGTCACGCCCACCAGCATCACGTGCGGCCACTCCAGTCCCTTGGCCGCGTGCAGCGTGGACAGGGTGATCACATCCCGATCGGTCTCGCGCTCGCTGATGGTGGAGAGCAGCGAAATCGTCTGCGCCACTTCCAACAGATTCTTGCGCTCGGTGCTGGTGGTGGCTCCGGCGGCGTCGTCGATGTCACCGCCGCAGCGCTTGGCCATCCAATCGCAAAAATCCAGCACATTGGTCCAGCGTGCGGCCGCCACCTTCTCGCTGTCCTCGCCCTCGTACAGGTGCTTCTCGTAGTCGATGTCCTTGAGCCATTCTTTCAGGAAGGCCAGCGCGTCCTCGGCGCCCACGCAGTGGCGGGCGCGAAACTCCAGGTCGTTCACGGCGCGGCCGAACTCGTGCAGGCTGCCGACGGCGCGCGTGCTCAAGACCGAGCCCAGGCTCGAGCTGAACAGCGACTCGAACAGGCTTTGCTTGTACTTGCCGGCAAACTCGCCCAGGGCCGCCAGCGTCTGATGCCCGATGCCGCGCTTCGGGCTGGTGATGGCGCGCAGGAAGGCCGGGTCGTCGTCGTTGTTCACCCACAACCGAAACCAGGCGCACAAGTCCTTGATCTCGGCCCGGTCGAAGAAGCTCTGGCCACCGGACACCTTGTACGGCAGGTTGGCTTTGCGCAGCGCCTTCTCGAAGGTCTTGGCCTGATGGTTCGCGCGGTACAGGATGGCAAAGTCTCTGAGCTCCTTGTGCTGCGTGCCGGCGTTCGCGACGCCTTCGGTGCCGGCGCGCAGCGACTGGATGCGCGCCACCGTGCGTTCGGCCTCGTGCTCTTCGGTATCGGCATCGACCACGCGCACCGGCTCGCCTTCGCCCAGGTCGCTCCACAGGTTCTTTGGAAACAGCTTGGGATTGGGGCCGATGACATTGTTGGCGGCGCGCAGGATGGCGCTGGTGGAGCGGTAGTTCTGCTCCAGCGTGATGACCTTGAGCTGCGGGTAATCGATCGGCAGTTTCTTCAGGTTGTCCAGCGTGGCGCCGCGCCAGCCGTAGATCGATTGGTCGTCGTCGCCCACGGCGGTGAAGCGCCCGCGTGGCCCCACCAGCAGCTTCAAGACTTCGTATTGCGTGGCGTTCGTGTCCTGGTACTCGTCCACCAGCACATGGCCCAGCGCCGCCTGCCATTTGTCCCGGACGTTCTCATGCTCGTTGAGCAATTTGAGCGGCAGGCTGATCAAATCGTCGAAGTCCACGCTCTGGTAGGCGGCCAGCCGCTCCTCGTACAGCGCCATGACGCGCGCAATGATGCGTTCGTTGTCGTCCTTGGCCTGGGTCAGCGCCTGGGCCGCGCTCAGCCCGGTGTTCTTCCACAGGCTGATGGTCCACTGCCACTGGCGCGCGGTGGCCAGATCGACCGTGCCGCCGCAGTCCTTGAGGATGCCGGTGACGTCGTCGGCGTCCAAAATCGAGAACTGCGGTTTGAGGCCCAGCACCGCACCGTCCTGGCGCATCATGCGCACGCCCAGGGCGTGAAAGGTGCAGATCACCACCTCCTTGGCCGCGCGTCCGATGAGGCTGCGGGCGCGCTCGCGCATCTCGGTGGCGGCCTTATTGGTGAAGGTGATGGCCGCGATCCGTTGGGGCTCCATGCCGACCTGGATCAGGCGTGCGATCTTGTGCGTGATGACCCGCGTCTTGCCCGAGCCCGCGCCCGCCAGCACCAAGCAGGGGCCATGCATGAAATTGACGGCCTCCTGTTGGGCGAAATTCAGACCGGAGGCAGGGGAGTTGGACATGCGGGAAGAGAGGGGGGGGAACAGTCGGCAGGCGGGCCGGGAATCATACTTGCAGCGGCGAGGACGCCAGTCAACCAGACTGAGATCTCGTGGAAAAGGTCGCTTTGTCGGTCATCAAGGGCTTGCCGCTTTCAATCTTCAAGCCGCCATGCAGGCCATGGATTTCACCTCCGCCGCAGCGCGCTCATGCTGCCGTCGTTGACCCGAATCGAAGGCCAGCGCCTCTCCACAATTGCCTGGCAGTGGTGGCTTAAGGGCGGGAAGCCGACAGCCAAAACTCCCAGACAGCAGTCATCCAAATCCCATGGCTTGGCGCTGTAACGATTGAGATTAGCCGCGGCAACCGACGAGCGAAGCGACGAGGATGACGTCGGCTGCAACGATTGGTTGCTGATGGATGATGCTTGACCCGTTGAGATGCTTGATGCTGGGTTGGGTTCTATTTTCGACGAAAGTTGGGCAAGCGCCCGTTTCACGTTGTGCCTTGCTGGCTAGTAACACTCGCAGATTTGGTGATAGCCGCCTTTGGCTGACACCGGGTAATCCTTGTCTGAAACTACCCGTGAAAACCGTGGTTTGCATCTCTTTCGACATTCATCATCAAGATCCCTCGCTGCTGGTCGCAAAGACGAAATGAAGATTGAGGCGGCGATAAAAAGCGTGAAAGCCAGACCAACAGCCACCGGGGTTGGCAATCTTCCAAGCTGGAAACGAATGTGCTGCCAAAGCTTCATAAAAAGCCTCACGCAATGTAGCCGAGCGCCTATCTTGGCCATCCCAAGCTAGACGACAAAATAATTTGGGATTCCACCCATTGATGGCGAGGCCGATCAACCGGCCAGACCCGTGCCAACAAAGTTTGCAGTCAATTTCGCAAGAAGTTGAAGTCATTTCCGTCCCTTTGAACCTTGTCGCCTATTCTGGCGAAGTTTGGCGAGTGCCGGGTTGACCTTCCCGACACATTTTCAATGTCAACTATAGCCCACTGGACCATGGGCTTAGATGACTGCTTGCGCTGCAACCCGGTCTCCCACTGACTTCATTCTTCGACGCTCAAGCGGCCAACTTCGCACTCGCCAGTCGATTCAGGCTGACGCCTTGCTCGGCAGCCATTGGTGCCAGATTGCGGTGGCGCTGCGGCGGGATGCGCACACGGAACTCGCCGCTATAGTTTTTCCCCGCCCGCGCGACCGTTCGCGCGATGCGTTTTCCAGCCTGAAGGCCTTGACGCAAAATGGCCCGGTGCTGCAAATCCTCCTTGTCGCGTTCCCTTTCTTCGCGCTGGTGCTGGCGGGCTATGTGGCGCGCGCCAAGGTGACTGAACTCATTGCCAGTGTGCCGCCTTGTCTGATTGGCATTGAAGCGTGCACCGGCGCCCACCACTGGGCCGGGGAGTTCGCCAAGCTTGGTCACACGGTGCGCACGATGGCGCCCAAGTTCTTGGTGCCGTATCGCATGAGTGGCAAACGCGGCAAAAACGATGCCGCCGATGCAGCCGCCATCTGCGAAGCCGTCACCCGCCCCAACATGCTTGAGCTGAGGGGCGCGGCCCGTCAGGGCCGTCGCGCCCAGCACGGCCCAGGAGTCTGGGCATCAAAAACCCATCGCAGGTGCACTCGATCGAAGGTCAACGGCCGCACCAAACATTTTGCCGTCGGCCCGGTTCGGGTTCATAGCCAAGCTGCGCCGGCTCGGCCTCAAACCTGACGGCAAAGACAAGTCGAATTTTGCGTACGCCGGAGCTGCGGGCGACATCTCAGGGTTGCAATCGCGGACTAATAAGGTACGGGGGTTGAATATTTGGAGCTGGAAATTTCCCCAGGAATCGACTTATTGCGGGTAACGTTCCGATAATTGGACTCAAATCATATCCGTATGCTGGCCAATTAAAGCCGGCAAAAAAAGAAGGCTTTGAAGCATAATAAATGGAGGCTCTTAATGCATGATCAGAGCCGCCTTCCCAATACGCCACTCCATTGGTTTTTAAATCAAAGTTGCCATGATTGATGGAAGACGAACTTGGCTTTGGATCATAGGCATTGTCATTGCTGTTGCAACCAAACGATACCATATACGGCCCGCTATAACCTTGTGAACAATTGGTGTTTCTAACGAGATAAGAACTCCAATTGGGATTCAGCCACATGCCGGAGACGCCGAGTACATTGCCAACCAGAGAGTAATAATTTTGGTTCTTCCAGATTTCGACCGGTGTAAAACCCCAAGTCGGCTTCACCGATGTCCCATCAACGGCCGTCGTCATCGGCGTCTCATCGCCCCAGAAGTGATTGCGGAACAGCGTGAAATGGGATGAGCTTCCCCAGAAATTATCCGCTGCGATATGCGATATAGAGTTGCCTTCAAACAGGTTCATCATCGGATGTGCGCCATGGTTAAATCGGGCTGATCCCAAATAACTTGAATCATCCGTATAGTTGTCATCAACGTAGTTATACAGGGCGGCAATACCTTCGCCACCCCCTTCAAAGCTAAAACTGTGCCGGTGGTTTCTCAATATGTTGTTTTCAAATTTATGATCGCTGTTCCAGAAGAACAGAGCGAATCCATAGTTTCTGTCGCTGCTGCTATTCCTTCCAAAGTGGAAGTAGGAATCCCTTACCTCGACCGCATGAGAGTATTGTATTTTTACGTGCGCCGCCTTGCCCGCACTCCCGGCGTTATAGGTCTCGACACCCTTGACCCAGGAAAATAAAGCCCCTTCCATCGTGATGAAAGCCGGATGATCGGCATAGCTCCCATCCAATCGAATATTTTCCAGACCCGCCTTTTGGATACTGAATCTCATGGTTTTGATCGCCGGACTTTGATTGGCTAAATAGGTCCAATAGAGCGGTCGACTGATTCCTATTGTGTTACCACTGATCGAGGTCACTTGCACGAATTGCTCGATCAATTCCGTGCCTTGCCCGTTGCCGTACGGTCCACCGCACCATGTACAGTTTCCATCGTCGCCAGTGATGGTGGTGGGAATACTCGGATCGCCATTCTCGGTAACTGCAATCCAATCATTGACTGTCAGGCCCGGATTGGAGGATGTGACCAATGTCTGACTGCCCTTGGTGTAACCGCTTGAAAGAGCAACGGCTGATCCAATGCTTTCGGTAGTACCGATGGTGATGGCGCCATTCGAGCCAAATTTAAAGGTCGTCGCGAATGCATCGGGAGCAGGCAAGTAGGGCGCCCCCGAAGATTTTGCTCCCCGCAATACGACGTTGCTCTTGAGAGTGATATTGCTATTGACATAATAAATTCCAGCCGGAATGGTGACAGCACTATTGGCGGCCGCATTGTTGATGCACGTTTGAATGGCTGGCCCGTTGTTGCTGATCCCGTTTCCTTCGGTTAAGCCGGAACATTTCACCGGTGTATAAGTCGGCAGTGTCCCCCCGTTCCACTGATCTGAGCCGGCCAGCCAGGGAATGGTTCGGTCTATCGGAAGATCGTAGCTGGCCGACACTTGCAGAGGAATTGCGTAGCAAGTTAAGGCGATTAAGAGGTATTTCATATTCAATTCCTTTGCGAGATGATGCAGATCGCTCTGCGGAAAGGGTTTGTGCACTGTGGCAATCAACCAAGCCTTGCGGGTGACTTCGCAAGTACTTCGAACGTGATCAAACGCCGCAGTCATGAGTGGGGCAACCGTGGCAACGAGATTCTGCGCCGGACTAAGCCCAAGGCGGTCCCGGCCCAAGGACCACGCATCCCGTTTGGGCAGAACTCTATCGCGAAATTGTTGCATGGTTTGCCACTGGCTGCGTAGGGACGCAGTGCCCATGCACCCGCCTTCGTTGGCGGTGACGGCCTTGACGCAAAATAGCCCGGTGCTGCAAATCCTCCTTGTCACGTTCCCCTTTTTCGCGCTGGTGCTGGCGGGCTATGTGGCGGCGCGCCGCGCCATGCTGCCGCTGGAGGCGGTGGCGGGACTGAACAGCTACGTGCTGTTCTTTGCGCTGCCGTGCATGCTGTTTCGCTTTGGCTCGACCACGCCGCTGGCGCAGTTGTTTGACCCGGCCGTGCTGCTCGTCTATCTGGTGTGCGCGCTGGCGATGGTGGCGCTGGCCGTGATCGTCAGCCGCAATGAGCGCATTGGCTGGAACGACGCCGCCTTTGGCGCGCTGGTCGCTGCCTTCCCCAACACCGGCTTCATGGGCGTGCCGCTATTGGTGGTGTTGCTGGGCGCGCACGCCGCCGGCCCCACCATCTTCACGATCGCGCTGGACATGGTCTTCACGTCCTCGCTGTGCATTGCGCTGTCGCGCCTGCCCGACCCGGGTGCCGCGCCCCAGGCCGGCAGCTCGGTTCGGCTGGCGCTCAGGAATGCCATCGCGGGCGTGGCACGAAATCCTCTGCCCTGGGCCATCGTGCTTGGTGCCGTGGCGCAGGCGGTTCAACTCGAGCTGCCCGCGCCACTGGCGCAAACCGTGGGGCTGCTGGCGGACTCGGCGTCGCCGGTGGCGCTGTTCACCATCGGCGCCGTGCTGGCGCGCTCGCAGATCTTGGCGGCGCGCGGCAAGCACCCGGCGGTGTTGCTGCGCGACGTCGTTCCCATGGCCTGCATGAAGCTGCTGCTGCACCCGTTGCTGGTGCTGCTCGTGGGCGAGGCGGCGATCCGTCTGGGTCTGCCGCTGGAGCGCTTCACGCTCAAGGTGCTGGTGCTGGTGGCCGCGCTTCCCAGCGCCAGCAACGTGTCGCTGCTGGCCGAGCGCTTTGGCGCCGACACCGGACGCATCGCGCGCATCATCCTGGTGTCCACGGCTGCGGCGTTCCTGAGCTTCTCCTGGGCCGTGACGCTGCTGGCCTGACTTTCACGCTAAGTTGGCCGGTTTCTTGCAAGTTGCGGGCTCAGGGTCTGCAGGGATAAGCCGGCCTTGCCATTGCCACCATAATCGATACGGATCAATCGCCCTCGACTCTTCACAAAGGACAAGCCAAATGCATCACTCCCAATTCAAAATCGCCGCCTTGATCGCCTTGGCTTCGCCGCTGGCGATGGCGCAAACGCCGCTGACGCTGGACAAGGTCAAGGCCAGCGGCAGCATCACCGTGGCCTACCGCGAGGCGTCGATTCCCTTCTCCTACCTGGACGACAAGGCGCAGCCGGTCGGTTTTGGCTGGGAGATCTGCGGCAAGATCGTGGACCAGGTGAAGAAGGCCACGGGTCGCGCGGACCTGAAGGTTCAGACCCAGGCCGTGACTTCGGCGAACCGCATTCCGCTGCTGATGAACGGCACCATTGACATCGAATGCGGCTCCACCACGAACAATTCCGAGCGCGCCAAGCAGGTGGCCTTTGCCACCAATTACTTCTACACCGGAACGCGTTTTCTGGTGAAGTCGGGCTCGGGCGTGAAGTCGATTGAAGACCTCAAGGGCAAGACGGTCGTGTCCACCACCGGCACCACCAACTACAAGATCATCCGCAATCTGAGCGAGGAAAAGAAGCTCGGCATCGACCTGATCGGTGCCAAGGACCATCCCGAATCGCAGTTGCTGGTGCAGACCGGGCGCGCCCTGGCCTTTGGCATGGACGACATCCTGTTGTACGGTCTGAAGGCCAGCTCGGCCAATCCGGCAGATTTCGCCGTGGTGGGCGAGGCGATCCAGGTCGAGCCCTACGCCATCATGCTGCGTCGCGACGACCCGGCCTTCAAGAAGCTGGTGGACGACACCTTGGCGGGCCTCATCAAGAGCGGCGACTTCGACAAGCTCTACAAGAAGTGGTTCCAGTCGCCCATCCCACCCAAGGGCATCAACCTGAGCGCGCCCATGAGCAAGGAACTGATCGACAACATGAAGGCGCTGTCGGACAAGCCGGCAACCTGAGCGCGGCCTGAGCATGCATTGGGAGTGGCAGGTCTTCCTCCAGCCCACAGGAGGCGGCCAGACCTATCTGCGCTGGCTCATGTCGGCCTGGGGCTGGACGCTGTCGGTGGCGGCGTGTTCGCTGGTCGTGGCGCTGCTCTTGGGCACGCTCATGGGCATCGTGCGCACCACGCCGAGTCGCGCACTGGTGTTTCTGGGCAACGCCTGGACCGAGCTGTTTCGCAATATTCCGCTGCTGGTTCAGGTGTTCCTCTGGTACCACGTCATTCCCTCGCTGTGCACCAGCCTGCGCGCGCTGCCCAGCTTTGTGCTGGTGGTGTTGGCGCTGGGCTTCTTCACCTCGGCGCGCATTTCCGAACAGGTCAAGGCCGGCATCCAGGCGCTGCCCATGGGCCAGCGCCATGCCGGCCTGGCGCTGGGCTTGACCCTGGCGCAGACCTACCGCTACGTGCTGCTGCCGATGGCGTTTCGCATCGTCATTCCGCCGCTCACCAGCGAGGCCATGAACATCATCAAGAACTCGTCCGTGGCCTTTGCCGTGAGCATTGCCGAGCTCACCATGTTCGCGCTGCAGGCACAGGAGGAGACGGCGCGTGGCATCGAGATTTATCTGGCGGTGACGGGCCTGTATTTCATCTCGGCCTTCGCCGTGAACCGCGCCGCGCTGGCGCTTGAGAGCCGGGTGCAGGTGCCGGGCCTGCTGCTGGGCGGCAAATGATGGAACTCGATTTTTCCTTCTTCAGCTGGAACGTCGTCACGAATCTGGTGCTCAAGGGCATGGCCTTTTCGGTGCAGCTCACGCTCATCGCCATGAGCGGCGGCATCGCCCTGGGCACGCTGCTGGCGCTGATGCGCCTGTCGGGCAAGAAGTGGCTGGTGGCCCCGGCGGCGGCCTACGTGAACACGCTGCGCTCGATTCCGCTGGTGATGGTGATTCTGTGGTTCTTCCTGCTGATCCCGCTGCTCACGGGTCGGCCCATGGGAGCCGAGGTCTCGGCCATCATCACCTTCACGGTGTTCGAGGCCGCCTACTACGCCGAGATCATGCGCGCGGGCATCCAGTCCGTGCCCAAGGGCCAGGTCAACGCCGGTTACGCCATGGGCATGCGTTATGGCCAGGTGATGCAACTGGTGGTGCTGCCGCAGGCGTTTCGCAACATGCTGCCGGTGCTGTTGACGCAAACCGTGGTGCTGTTCCAGGACACCTCGCTGGTCTATGCCATCGGCGCCTACGACCTGCTCAAGGGCTTCGAGGTCGCGGGCAAAAATTTCAACCGGCCGGTAGAGACCTACCTGGTCGCCGCCGTGGTCTATTTCGTGATCTGCTTTAGCCTGTCGATGCTGGTGCGTCAACTGCAAAAGAAGATCGCCATCATTCGTTGAGTTGCCGAGAACACCCCATGATCGAGATCAAAGACCTGTCCAAGTGGTATGGCGACTTCCAGGTGCTGGACCATTGCAGCACGCACATCACCAAGGGCGAGGTGGTGGTGGTGTGCGGCCCTTCGGGTTCGGGCAAGTCCACGCTCATCAAGTGCGTGAATGCGCTCGAGCCGTTTCAACAGGGCGAGGTCGTGGTTGACGGCATCCGCCTGTCCGACCCGAAAACCGATCTGCCCAAACTGCGCTCGCGCGTGGGCATGGTGTTTCAGCACTTCGAGCTGTTCCCGCACCTGAACGTGCGCGACAACCTGACGCTGGCGCAGATCAAGGTGCTGGGGCGCAGCCCGGATGACGCCATGGCGCGCGGCCTGAAGATGCTCGAGCGCGTCGGGCTGACGGCGCACAAGGACAAGTTTCCGGGCCAGCTGTCGGGCGGTCAGCAGCAGCGCGTGGCCATCGCCCGCGCGCTGGCGATGGACCCGATCGTGATGCTGTTTGACGAGCCCACATCGGCGCTGGACCCCGAGATGGTGGGCGAGGTGCTGGACGTGATGGTCAAGCTTGTGGGTGACGGCATGACCATGATGTGCGTCACGCACGAGATGGGTTTTGCCAAAAAGGTCAGCCACCGCGTGATCTTCATGGATGGCGGCAAGATCGTCGAAGACTGCACGCGCGGCGAGTTCTTTGGCAACTCGGACGCGCGCTCGTCCCGCGCCAAGGAATTCCTCTCCAAGATACTGCAGCACTGATCCATGAGTCATTCACAAACGCCGCTGAAATTTCTCGGCGCAGGCTGGTTTGCCTGCGTCATGGGCCTGTGCGGTCTGGCCCTGGCCTGGCACCGCGCGACGCCGCTGATGGGCGACATGGCCGAGGCTGCGGCGCTGATCCTGGGCCTGCTGGCCGCTGGGGTGTTCGTGCTGCTGCTCGGCCTTTACCTGCTGCGCCGTCAGCGTTACCCGCAGGCCGCGCTGGAAGACTTCCGGCACCCGGTGCGCCATCCCATGGTCGCGGCCCTGCCCATCTCCTTGCTGCTGCTCGCCGCCGTGGCCGTGGCGCTGAGCGGGCCGAGCCTGCTGGCGCGCTGCCTGTGGCTGCTGGGCGCGGTCTGGCAATTCGCCGTGACGCTGTGGGTGCTCAAGCGCTGGCTCAGCGGCAACGGCAACGGCGGGTTGAACTGGGCCGGCGTCACGCCCGCCCTGATCCTGTCGGTGGTGGGCAACGTGCTGGTGCCGTTGGCGGGCCTGCCCCTGGGTTACAGCGCCTGGTCGGCGGCGCAGTTTGGCGTCGGGCTGTTCTTCTGGCCGGTGGTGCTGTTGCTGCTGTTCGTGCGCATCGCCGTCCACGGCATGTGGTCCGAGCGCCTGCTGCCTTCGACCTTCATCACCATCGCGCCACCGGCGGCAGCGGGACTGGTGGCGCTGCAATGGGGCGCGTCGGCGCTGCTGGGCTGGATGGCCTGGGGCGTGGCGTTGTTCTTTTTGCTTTGGTCGGCCTCGGTGTTGCGCCGCGCGCTGGCGCAGCCGCTGTCCATCGTGTTCTGGGCGCTGTCGTTTCCCCTGACGGCCTTTTGCGCCTTGACGCTGCGCCTGGGGCAAGAAGGCCCGGCCTGGTTTCAAGCCCTCAGCATGCTGCTGCTGGCCTTGAGTTCGCTGGTGGTGGCCGCGCTCGCCCTGGCCACGCTCAAGGGCCTGCGCAGCGGCAGCCTGCTGGCGCCGGAGACGCTGCCGCTGACGAGCGCGACGCTTTGAACCACTGGGGACCGCTATGTTTTACGCCACCCTGAAAATTGCCCACCTGCTGGCCGTCATCGTCTGGCTCGGCGGCATGGTGTTTGCCCACTTCTTTCTGCGTCCGGCCGTGGCCGCGCTCGCGCCACCCGAGCGCGTGACGCTGATGCACGCCGTGCTGGGCCGCTTCTTCAAGGCCGTGCTATGGGCCGCCAGCGCGGTGCTGCTCAGCGGCGTCTGGATGATAGGGCGTGTCACCCGGCAGACGGTGCAGACCGCAGGCCACTTCACGTTGCCGCTGGAATGGCTGCTGATGGCGGCTTTGGGCTTGGTGATGATGGGCATCTTTGGCGCCATCCGCTTGGCCCTGTACCCGCGCCTGACGCGCGCCGTCGCGGCCGCCGACTGGCCCGCCGGCGCCGCCGTGCTGAGCCGCATTCGCCACGCGGTGGCGCTGAACCTGGTGTTGGGAGTCGCGATCGTGGTGCTGACGTTGGCCGGCGTGTCGAGCTAGAAAACCGACACTTCGGGCCCGTCGAGCAGCGGCTGCGTTCCGCATAATCTGGGCAAGCAGAGGCAACATGACAAGCCATCCCGTGGCCGGGTGGCCGCCAGTGTGGCGCAGTTCACGCGCAAGAATGCCGCCAACCGGTTCAGGCCGGGGTGGAAAACTCATGGACTCGATCAAGACCGTGAAAAGCAATAGCGGCTTTGAGTTGGTCACCTGGCTTGTGCTAAAGTAGATACGGTTTCATAGATACTTTCAGGAGGCCGTCATGCTCACCATTGCCAAAGTATTCACCAACGGCCACAGCCAGGCGATACGTTTGCCCAAGGCGTTTCGTGTGAACGTCCAGGAAATGTGGATTGCCAAAAACGAGGTGACGGGTGAAATCACCCTCAAGCCAAAGGACGATGACCAGCGCAAGAGAAATCTTGAGGAACTATTTCGACTGATTGCAGAGAATCCCTCCACGGAAGACTTTATTCCGGAGCGTGTCATCGAAGAATCGCGCAACCCGTTTGAGGAGTGGGCCGAGCCACTTCCCGCCAAACCCACCAAAAAAGGCAGGGCGTGATGCGGTATTTGCTGGACACGAATACGCTCAGCTACTTCATCAAGGGAGTCAATCCGGCACTGATGCGACATATGGCCAGAGCCACGCAGGCCAAAACTATTGTGACGTCGGCCATTTGCCGCGCAGAGATGCGCTACGGTCAAGCCCTGATGTCCGCCAATGACAAGCGTCGTGTCCCGATTGATTTACTGCTACTTGAGTTGCCCGTCCTGCCGTGGACCGCAGCAGCCGCAGATTGCTATGGAGAAATCAGGGCGATATTCAAGCGCCAGGGCACTCCTATCGGCGAAATGGACACCCAAATTGCAGCCCATGCGTTGGCCGAAAAACTGATTCTGGTCACCCACAACACCCGCCACTTTGAGCGCGTGCCCGGCCTGAAACTTGAAGACTGGGTGGCTTGAATATGACAGCGTGTTCTGCCGGATGAGCAGCACGCAACTGCGCGCCGACCTGCAATCCGCGCTGCAAACTAGTACTCCAACCCAGAAATATCGAAACATGAAAGCGCGCCTTCGCACCCATGCCCTTGTTGCAAATGCTCGACATAGCCACCGCTATGTCTGCGCTTTGCGCCTAGGCCTGAGCGCGAATCCATCACTTTCATTTTGTTCTTTTACTTCTGTGTCGGA
>CAIMSP010000086.1 GCA_903844215.1 uncultured beta proteobacterium
AAAACCCGCCGGATCAATCGGCACGGCGGCGCAGGGCATCTATCTGGACGACCTCACGACGGGCGCCACGGTGGATGGGAATTTTGTCACCGATGCGGACAATGGACTTCAATTGCATCGCGGCTCGAACAACACCATTTCCAACAACACTTTCTATGGCAATCGCCGAAGTCAAATGTGGTTGCAGGATAACCAGGTCGATGCCAGCTTGCCGAATGGCAATATGGTGGGCAACACGTTCACGAACAACGTCATCGTACCGCTTGCGGCAACCGCCGTTGGCATCAGAATTTCTACCGTTTGGAGCACAACCGCCGCCGTAGGCACGTTCGCTGGAAACCGCTACTGGAATAGCGCGTCGCCGGTGATCGCCACAGAGTCCACCAGCGCCGGCGCCAAGAGCTACACCATTGCGCAGTGGCAATCTGCCACCGATGCCCTGGGTCAGCCACGCAACTGGGACGCGGCTGCCGTGGTCACCAGTCAACTCGGTTTTGCCTCTGCGAGCGTGACTGGCACGAACATCGTGCCCAACGGGTCTTTGGCCAGCAATGCCCTCGGATGGTCGAGTTGGAGTGATCCCGCACTTGCCCTTGGGACCCTGCTGCGCACGCCCTGCGCCAGCTGCCGACCCGCCGTGTTCGAGAGCTATGTCGCAGGTGGTTCAGCAGGCCTGTTGATTTCACCCTCGTTTCCCCTGGTCAAGAGTGCCTGGTATCGGCTCAGCGCCGATATTCAGGCCGGCGCCAATGCGCAGTCCTACGGCCTCATCGTGCGGCGCAACGGCGGCGACTACGGGCGTTTGAGTGACCGGGATTTGACTCAGACAGCCGGCCTGAATTGGCAACGCATCAGCGCCGTATTCCAGGCGACGGACACCGTGGCCAGCAACGGTGCCCGCGTGGATGTGCAGGTGCCGATCGGCAATTCCGTGGCCATCGCCAACCTGGAAATCGTGCCGATCCAAGACCCCACGCCAACCACTCTCATCAATGCCCTGTTCAACGACGCCAGCAGCGCGGCGGTCTATGCCTGCCCGTTGACGGATGCCGTCGCCTGCGCCCGATTTGTGCGCCTGAGCAATCCGGCAAGCGGACCGATTTCCTGGCCCTACACCCTATCGGGGCTGAGTTCAGAGGTGATCTTTACCCAAGACCCCGCGCTCAAGGACACGGATGGGGACGGAATTCCCGACTCGCAAGACACCTGCTCAGCGACGGCGCCAGGCGCGGGCGTGGACAGCCATGGTTGCGCGTTGGCGCAATAGGCGGGGTCAGCTTTCGCGCAGTCCGGCGCGAATCTCTGCCAAGTCGATGCGCGCAAACCTGGTGTTGTGCCGATCGGTGAGCGGGCCGCCGCCTGGAATGATGTCGCCCTGGGCGTCGTAGCCGATGGCCTTGAATTTCCACATGGCGTTGATCAAGCGCAAGCCGCCCACGTGCTCACCGCCAGCCCCGAGCACCACATAGAGCGAGTCGTTGATTTTTTTGATTTGCAATTCAGTCATGGCGGCTGCAGACTCTGCTGCGTTCTGTAAAAAATGGTCCCTGCCGGGTTTGCCAGCCAGCCGTCATGGACCTTGCTCCCAGGCTGGGACTTGCTCCAGGCAGCGCTCGGCCAGCCGGAAATCAGCTGTCACGTCGGTCGCGGATCGCGCGCGCTCAGACCCTAACACAGCAGCCGCCATCGACCCCGTGGATGGCACTTCCAAAGCGTTTCACGGCTGATGCGACAATCGCACGCCGATGGCTGATTGCGGGGTTCCCATTCGGTGCCGGAATGATCCGCCACAGCGCCACGCCTTTGAAGGACGACCGGATGTCAACTTATCGCTATGTTTTACAAGGTTGCAGCGACGCAGCGCTGGCAGCGGCGGTCGAGGCCATCAGCCAGCAAATCCCCGAGATCGAGTTGAGTGTGGAAAAGAGCTCGCAAGGCTACTTCTTCATTTCCGTCGATACCCAGGCGAACCACGACCACATGAAGGCATCCATCGCGCGGGCGCTGGCGCCACTGACGATAACGATTGCGGTCGTGGAATCGTGGACGCCCACCGGCTTCTCCGAGTTCTCTTAGCTGCAAGGCGCGGTATCGGCACCAGGCCTCAGGCGCCAAACTCGTCACCTGCATCAAGCGATCTACCGGCTGGGCTTATAGTTTGTACCCTGGCACTTCAGCCACGGCCCCACCTTTGAACCGTCACCACTCATGAACACACAAAAATGCTCCGTCGTATTCGGCACCGAAGACCTGCTGATGAGCCTTTGCAACTCGGTGACCAAGGTGCTCAACCTGGCGACCCTGAGCCAAATTCACTATTCCGGCATGGTTCAGCGCATCACCAAGACCTGCCTCAAGCCCGACATCGGCTGCTTCATCCTGTTCGACGGCGGCTTCTCGGGCCTGGTGGTGGTGAATTTTTCCGCCCAGGCGGCGATGGAGTTGTACGAAACCTATATGTTGAACATGGGCATGGCCAAGGCGGACCTGGCCAGCTCCTACACCTCGGACGAAGTCGCCAACGTCATGGGCGAGTTGATGAACCAGGTGCTGGGCGACTTCACCAGCAAGGTGCGGCGCGAGTTGCAAACCCAGATCACCCAGAACCAGCCCAAGATGCTGGTCCTGAGCAAGCAGGTGGTGCTCAGCGTGGACGCCAACTTGGATCAGCCCGAATTCCGTCGCGTCACCTTCTACACCGATCGCAACAACATCTTCTACCTCGAACTGGCGATCGACCGCACCGAGTTCATCCAGCTGTTTGATTTTGAGTCCAAGGAAGTCACCGATACCGATGCGCTGATGGCACAGACCCACGAGTCGCAGGCCGCCGCACCGCAGCCGACACCCACGGCACTCAACGAGCACGAAGAGCTGCTCCGATCTCTGGACATGTGAGGGCGCAGGCAAAGCGTCCCGGTCCTCAGCGGCAACAGGAAACCCCATGATCGAAGTCCACCACTTGAACGAATCCCGCTTGCGGCGCTGAAAAACGGCATTTAAGCCAACCGCCTTGACCCGCGCGCTTCGCCCCCTGGCAGCACCAGCCCAGCCAGACCAAGCGTCGTTTGACTTTCAGTTTTTCGGCGGGCCCGAGCGCAAGGCAAGACCGGGCCACATCCGCGCGAGCACGCCGTCTTTCAAAGACCAGTGGTGCCACAGCGCCGCTGCCGCGTGCAGTCCGGCCATCGCCAGCAGGATGTTGGCCAGCAAACCGTGCAACTCGACCGTGTTGTGAGCCAGCGCCTTGTTGCCCGGATCAAAGGCCGGGACGGTGAACAGGTTGAAGATGTTGTCGCCGCGAAACCAGACGCTGGCCAGGCCCAAGGCCAGCAGCGCGATCAGCAGCGCGTACAAAAGGTGGTGCACGCCGACGGCGAGTTTTCCGGCCACGCCGGGATCGGCGGGCGCCAACTTGACGCCACCGCTGCGACGCCAGACCAGCCGCAACGCCACGGCGACCAGCAGCAACACACCCAAAGTGATGTGCAGGCTGCGCACCGTCACCCGCGGCGCGCCCTTGGGGAAGAAGTCAATGCATTGGCCCACGATCCACAGGCCCAACACCAGCGCGGCGCTGAGCCAATGGAGAAATACCGTGCGCGAGTCATAGGTCGGGTTCATGGGGTGAGCTTGGAGAGTTGAGGCCATGGCGCCAGTTTAATGGCGCCATGTGTCGGTCTGGTGAAGCACCGACTCGGTGCAAACGGTGCGGGCCGCACCAAGCCTTGCACTCATCGGCTCACTTGATCCGAAAGACCATCTCTTTCATGCGCTGCAGCTTGGGCGAGACCACCGGCACGGTCAGCATGGTGCTGGCCACGGCCATCAGCAGCAAGGCGGTGAACGTGGCGCTGGTGATGAGGCCCTTGTCGAGCAGCACGTTGACGAAGATGATCATGATCAGGGCCTTGGTCTGCAGCAGCCAGCCAATGAGCGCGTCCTCACCGGCTTGCCAACGCAGAATCTTCCCGGCGATTTTCGTGCCCAGCAATTTTCCACCGACCGAGGCCACCAGCAACACGGCCGCAGCGATGAAGACGCTGGCGCCGCCGACATTCCAGCTGGTGCGCAGCCCGGTGCTGAGAAAGAACACCGGCATCACGACCAGCAGCACATGGTGGCGCAGGCTGTCCATCTGCTTTTGATCGAACCAATGGCTGTCCATGACGGCGCCCGCAAGAAAGGCGCCGACCATGAAATGCAGGCCCGACCAGTCGGCACCCAGGCCGCACACGGCAAGCCACATCAGGCCCACGTACCAGCGGTCCTTCTCCGGCAACCAGCGCATGAGTTGGCGCAACAGGTAGCTCAGAACGGCAAAGCCCAGCAAGAACGCCAGTTGTTTGCCCATGCGATCCCAGTCCATCAGGATCAGCGCCAGCACGCCCCAGATCGCAATGTCGTCCAGGCTGGCGTAGCGCAGGATGCGCTGGCCGATGGGCTGGCGCAGCACTTCGAGCTTCTCCATCAGCAGAATCAGGATCGGCAGCGCCGTCACGGCACAGGCCATGCCCACGCCCAAGACGAATTGCCAGGTCATGGCCTTCGGGCCAATCCAGCCCGGATACAGCAGCAGGCCCACGGCCACGACGCAACCCAGCGCCAGCGGCGTGCCCAGCGCCAGCCCGGCGGTGATGGCGCTCTCCCGGCGATGCTCCCAGGCCTGGCTCAGATCGAGCTCAATGCCGGCGATCCAGACAAAGATCATCACCGCCCACATGGCGATGCCGTTCAACAACTGGATCACCTGGGGATTGAAGACGAATTGATAGTAATCAGGAAAGCTCGCGCCCAGAACGCCTGGCCCCAACACGATGCCGGTGATGATCTGCACCACCACCAGGGGCGCGTAGTACTCGGTCTTGCCCACGCGCCAGATCAAATAGGGGAGCGTGAAGATCAGCGTCATCGCGATCAGGAATATTTCGGTGCTGCTCATGGTTGACGGCATGGCCGCGATGGTAGCCGATGCCCAGGTGCGGGCAGCGCGACGCCAGCCGTACGGCCAGGGTTCGCGCCTCCTACAATGGGCCCATGACGCAAGCTCTTGACATCTGTATTCGCGGCGCCGGCATCGTCGGCCAGACGCTGGCGCTGCTGCTCGCGCGCGAGCGCCTGCGCGTCGGCCTGGTGCGCCCGACGCCCGCGCCCGGCGCGGCAGCGGACGTGCGCGCCTATGCCATCAATGCCGCGTCCAAGGAATTGATCAGCTCCGTGCGCGGCTGGCCCGACGCACCCCACGCCACGCCGGTACGGCAGATGCGCATCAGCAACGAGGGTGAGGCGCAGTTGCAGTTCGACGCAGAACAACTGGGCGTGCCCGCGCTGGCCTGGATCGTCGATGTGCCCGCCTTGGAGGCGCGCTTGGCGCAGGCGGTGGGCTTTCAGGCGCTGATCGAGCCCTTGGCGGCGGCGCAAGGCGCTGCGCTGACGGTCGTGTGCGAAGGCAAGGCGAGTCGCTCGCGGGCCGAGTTCGGCGTTCAGTTTCTCGCCAATGCCTACGGCCAGAGCGCGATTGCCACGCGCTTGCATTGCGAGCGCGCCCACGCCCAGGTGGCCTACCAATGGTTTTCCAAGGGCGAGATACTGGCCTTTTTGCCGCTGGACGGCGAACAGGGGAACTCTGTGGCCGTGGTGTGGTCAGTCTCCACGCAGCGCGCTGCGGATTTGCTGGCGCTGCAGCCCGAGGCATTTGCCAGCGAGCTGCAGGCGGCAAGCCAGAATGCGCTGGGCCAGCTGGCGCTGAGCAGCGAGCGGGTCTCCTGGCCGCTGATGTCGGCACAGACATCGCAATGGGTGGGGCCGATGGCGCCGCCGAGCGCGGGGGCCTGGGCCCTGGCGGGCGACGCAGCCCACGCCGTTCATCCGCTGGCCGGCCAAGGGCTGAATCTGGGGCTGGCCGATGTGGCCGAGCTCAGCCGGGTCTTGCACCAGCGCGAATACTGGCGCAGCGTGGGGGACATGAAGTTGCTGCGGCGCTACGAGCGCTCGCGCAAGACGGCGCTGGCGAGCATGGGCGGCGCGATGGATGGCTTGCAGCAGTTGCTCACGCGCCAGGATGCGCCGCTGCAGACGCTGCGCGATTGGGGTATGAAGGGTTTTGACAGCAGTGGTCCGCTCAAGCGTTGGGTCGCGCAGCGGGCAATGGGAATTAACCAGGAATAATGATGATGAAATTCACGAAGACCGTTTTTGCGCTGACCGTCATGAGCGTGGCCTGCATGGCTTGCTCGCAAGAGGCCACGATTCGCAAGAATCTGGCCGAACGCCTGCCGCAACTGCAAAATATCGACGAGGTGACCAAGTCCGCCATGCCCGGCCTGTGGGAAATCCGCAGCAACGGCGCCGACATCTTGTACACCGACGCCGAAGGCAATTTTCTGATTCAGGGCAGCCTGATCGACACCAAGCTGCGGCGCAACCTGACCGAAGAGCGCGTGGAAAAGCTCACCGCCATCGCCTTCGACGCGCTGCCGCTGAAGGACGCTTTCACCATCGTGCGCGGCAACGGCAAGCGCCGACTAGCGGTGTTTGAAGACCCCAACTGCGGCTACTGCAAGCGCTTCGAGCGCGACCTGCAAAAGGTGGACAACGTGACGATTCACATGTTCCTGTTCCCGATCCTGAGCGCGGATTCAACCGACAAGTCAAAGAACATCTGGTGCGCCAAGGACAAGGGCAAATCCTGGCAGGACTGGATGGTGCGCGACGTTCCCACTGGCGCCGCTTCCTGCGACACCTCGGCCCTGACGCGCAACGTCGAGTTCGGCCACAAGCACAAGATCACCGGCACACCCACGCTGATCTTCTCAAACAACGAACGCGTCCCCGGCGCCATCGATACCAAGCAGATCGAACAGCATCTCGCGGACGCAAAAAATTGAGTTCAAGTCCGATTCATTACCGGGTTGAGCCGGCGGACCTGAACGCGCATTTGTTCCGGGTCACGCTGCGCATCGAGCGGCCCGCAGCCGATCAAACCGTATCGCTGCCGGTGTGGATTCCGGGCAGCTATCTGGTGCGTGAATTCTCCAAGAACCTGCAGCAACTCAGCGCCAAGCAAGGGCGAAAATCGCTGCCGCTGGAGCAACAGGGCAAGAACGCCTGGCGCGTTCAGGCCAACCCTGCCAAGGCACTGGAGCTGAGCTACGAGATCTATGCGCTGGACAACTCGGTGCGTACCGCCTGGCTCGACGCCGAGCGTGGCTTCTTCAACGGCACCAGCCTGTGCCTGCGCGTCCATGGGCAAGAGCAACTGGCGCACGAACTCGAGCTCGTCGCCAGCCCGGCCTGCAAGCACTGGTCCGTCGCCACGGGGCTCGCGCCGCTGCGCCCCAGCAAGAGCGGCTGGGGCAGCTACCTGGCTGCGGACTATGACGAACTGGTGGACTGCCCGGTGGAGCTGGGCGAGTTCTGGAGCGGCTCGTTCAGCGCCTGCGGCATTGCGCACCGCTTTGTGGTCGCCGGACACAGCGCCGCCTTCGATGGCGCCCGCCTGCTGGCGGACGTGAAGCGCATTTGCGAAGCCGAAATTCACTTCTGGCACGGCACGGCGCGCAACGCAGGGACGCGGGCACCGCAGCGCAACTACCTGTTCATGCTCAGCGCCTTGGACGAGGGTTACGGCGGGCTCGAGCACCGCAATTCGACGGCACTGATTTGTCAAAGACGCGACCTGCCGCGCCTGGGCAGCACGCAGCCAAGTGAAGGCTACGGCACACTGCTGGGACTCATCAGCCACGAGTATTTCCACACCTGGAACGTCAAGCGGCTGCGCCCGGCCGACTTCACCCGCTACCACTACGACAGCGAGCAATACACGCAGCTGCTGTGGTTCTTTGAGGGTTTCACCAGCTACTACGACGACTTGCTGCTGCGCCGCGCGCAACTGCTGGACGATGCGGGCTACTTGAAGCTGCTGGCCAAGACCATCAACCAGGTGCTGCAAACGCCGGGCCGGGCCATCCAAAGCGTGGCGCAGTCCAGCCTGGACGCCTGGGTCAAGTACTACCGCCAGGACGAGAACACACCCAACGCCACCGTGAGCTACTACACCAAGGGCGCACTGGTGGCGCTGTGCCTGGACCTGACGCTGCGCGCGGAAGGCCGCAGCAACCTGGACGAAGTCATGCGCGCGCTGTGGCGACGCTGCCAGGGCGGGCCGATGACGCAAGACGACTTCGCCCAGGTGCTGCAGGAACTCGGCGGCCGATCCTATGCGGCCGAGATCGCGGCCTGGATTCATGGCCGCGAAGAGCTGCCGCTGCTCGATCTGCTGCCGCGCTTTGGCGTGCGCGTGCACGAAGATGCGGCCTCTTTGGCGCAGCAGCTGGGCTTGCGCGTGGCCGAGACCCAGGGCCTGCAGATCAAGAGCGTGCTGCGTGGCTCGGCCGCTGAAGCTGCCGGCTTTGCGGCGGGCGACGAGTGGCTCGCAATGGAAGTGACGGCAGCCCCGGCCGGCCCGGGCGCAAAGCCCAAGCGCAGCGCCCCGCCGCAAGCCTGGCGTTTGCACAAGTTGGACGACGTCGCCCTGTACGCGGGACGCGCCACCGAAGTGAGCGCCCTCGTGGCGCGCGACAAGCGCCTGCTGCGCCTGACATTGAACTTGCCGCAGCGCAGCAGCGCGACGGTCTGGCGCTTGACGGTGGCCGACGCGCGCACACTGGATTCATGGCTGGACGCCAAAGCTCGCACCGGCCACTGATCGCAGGGCTCACGCTGGCGGTGTTGCTGCTGCACTGGCTGGCGCTGGCCTGGCTTGAGCGGCCATGGATCGAGCCCTCGGTGCTGCGTGCGCTGACCAGTCCGATGTTCACGCGCACGCTGACACCGTCGGTGGCTGCTGCGGCGCCCAAACCCGCCAGCGCTCGCAAGGCAAGGCCTGCCCGGCCTGCGCCAGCCACGCCGAGCGAAGCATCACCCATTGAGCCGCTGGCCCCACTGCCCGCCGAGGCCGCCATCGCCGCAGCGCCCGAGCCCGAAGCAGTGCTTGAGGAGGCGGCGCTGGCCGCGCCCACCACACCCCCGCAGGCCGATGCCGCGCCCGCCGACAACTGGCCGGCCGATACCCGGCTGAGCTATCAGGCACGCGGCGTCTTCCGAGGGCCGCTGTGGGGCGACGCCCAGGTGCAGTGGCAGCGCGAGGGCGAGCGCTACCAGGTGCAATTGAAAGTGAGCTTCGGATGGATGGCGCGCCTGAGCATGACCAGCCAGGGCCGGGTAACGCCCACGCAGCTGCTGCCCGAAACCTTTGAAGAAGAGACCACGACCGCGCGCCGCCACCTCGAATTCACGCCCCAGGAAATCGTGCTGATGAACGGCTCGCGCCTGCCGCGACCCGAAGGCGTGCAGGACTCGGCCAGCCAGTTCGTCGCGCTGGCGCAGCGCTTCGCCAGTGCCGCCACACCCATGGCCGTGGGCCAGAGCGTGCAATTCTGGCTGGCAAGGCCCGGCGGTGCCGACGTCTGGACCTACGACGTGGTGGAGATGGAGACGCTGGCCACACCCCACTTGGGCGCGCTGCAGACCTTCCACCTCAAGCCCCGGCCCCTGGCCAATCCACGCGGCCCCATCACGGCCGAAATGTGGTTTGCGCCGGCACTGCAATACCTGCCGGTGCGCATCAAGGTGACGCTCAACGACGAAGCCTGGGTGGACCTGCTGGTGGACAAGATCGAACAGTCCGCCGCGCCCGGCCCGAGCGCGAAAAGCCCGCCCTAGGAGGCGGGCATGGGTATAGTCGGCCTAACCCAACGCAGGAGTACGACCATGACCCATGAATTGATTCTGACCCGCACCGAAGGCCGCGTGGCCATCATCACCTTGAACCGCCCCAAGCAACTCAATGCGCTGAACGATCAGCTCATGACCGAGTTGGGAGCGGCCCTGAAGGCCTACGACCAGGACGAGGCCATCGGCTGCATCATCGTGACCGGCAGCGAAAAAGCCTTTGCCGCTGGCGCCGACATCGGCGCCATGGCCAGCTACAGCTTCGCCGACGCCTACAAGGGCGACTTCATCACGCGCAACTGGGAGCAAATCCGCTCCGTGCGCAAACCCGTGATCGCCGCCGTCAGCGGCTTTGCCCTGGGCGGCGGTTGTGAGCTGGCCATGATGTGCGACTTCATCATCGCCGCCGACAACGCCCGCTTCGGTCAGCCGGAAATCAAGCTGGGCATCATCCCCGGCGCCGGCGGAACGCAGCGCCTGCCGCGCGCCGTGGGCAAGGCCAAGGCCATGGACCTGGTGCTGACCGGACGCATGATGGACGCGGCCGAGGCCGAGCGCGCCGGCCTCGTGAGCCGCGTCGTGGCCTTGGACAAATTGATGGAAGAAGCGCTGGGCGCGGCCTTGATGATTTGCGACTACTCGCAAATCGCCGTGATGGCGGCCAAGGAGTCGGTGAACCGCGCCTTCGAGTCCAGCTTGACCGAGGGCGTGACCTCGGAGCGCCGCCTGTTCCACGCCCTGTTCGCCACCGACGACCAGAAAGAAGGCATGGCCGCTTTCGTGGACAAGCGCAAGGCCCAGTTCAAGCACCAGTGAACGCGCCCAAAACCTGGTCGCGGCGACCGCTTCCAGACCCAGCTATAATTTAGGGCTTAGGCGCTTTAGCTCAGTCGGTTAGAGCGATGGAATCATAATCCACAGGTCCGCGGTTCGAATCCGTGAAGCGCCACCAAATCAGCCAAAACCCGCATCAGCATTAGCTGTTGCGGGTTTTTTATTTTTCGGGCCGATGGTGCACGAAGTGGTCCCAGTTCGGCCATGACAACGCCGCTTGCCCAGCGGCGGAATTCTCCGTTGGCCGTGCCGATTGACGCGCCAACGGCGCGCGCACGACCAGCGCCGCGACGGCCACTGGAGGCCGACGTAGTGGATTCCTCGATTCAGCAGCCAGCGGCGACTGAACCGTCGTCTCAAATGCCGCGCGCAAGCTCCGCTAATATCGTCACGAATGTGCTCACACCGACCTACGCCCTCTTGATGCAAAACACCGCCCATGCCGACACGTCGAGCATCGATCCCGAACTGCTGGAAAAAGCGCAAACCCGACTCGAGTTCTTGTACGCCGAGGTGGCCAGGACCTGGCCTGGCTTCATTGCCCGCCCCGGTCAGTACCAGATGATGCAGGCGGCGCTGCTGACCTTTCTGTGCGCCAAGCCGCCGCAGGATGAGACGCGCCAGGGCGAGAACCTGGCGCAGCTTGAAGCAGGCACCGGGACCGGCAAGACCGTGGCCTATTGCCTGGCCGCCATCGTGGCGTCCGAGCTGCTGCAAAAAACCGTCATCGTCTCCACCGCCACGGTGGCGCTGCAGGAGCAGTTGTTCCACAAGGATCTGCCGCGGCTGGCGCAGATCATTCCCGAGTTGCGCTTTGACATCCTCAAGGGGCGCGGCCGCTATGTTTGTGAGAGCCGCCTTGAAGGCGCCATCAGCGACGATGCCCAGGACAGCCTGATAGACGATGGCTACGCCGACGCCTTCGCCGCTGAGCGCCGACAAACCGCCCCGGTGACGCGCGACATGAGCGAGGCCATGCGCTGGTTCAAGAGCGTGGCCAAGAAGCTCCAGGCCGGCAAATGGGACGGCGATATCGACAGTCTGGTGCAACCGCCCGCGCCCGAAGACTGGCGCCAGGTGCAAGCCAGCGCGCAGGCGTGCAATGGCGGGCAGTGTGAATACTTTCGGAGCTGCGCGTTTTTCAGGGCACGGCGCCAGGCCGCCATGGCCACGCTGCAGGTGGCGAACCACGCCCTGATTCTGGCCACGCTGCAGTCCGACAGCGCCTTGATCGACCCGGGCAACACGCTGTTTGTGTTTGACGAGGCGCACCACTTGCCGGGCATCGCCGCCGAACAGTTCAGCTACCGCGCCCGGCTCGGCGCCAGCGCCAGACTGCTGACCAGCTTGCGCACCGTGGCCACGCGCCACGCGCGGGAGATGTCGGCGTCGTCGCGCCCGGACCCGGTGGCCTTTGCGCAAAGCATCACGGCGTGCACCGACCAGATCGCCGTCTTTGAGGATTACTGGACCCAGGCCGAGCTGGTCAGCGCCGACAAGCCGGTGCACCGCTTCAGCCAGGGCCAGATCCCGCCTGCGCTGATCCCCGAGTGTGAGCAGATGGTGAGCATTCTTCGTTCGATCACCTCGGTGGTGGACGGCATCGCCGCCTTCCTGCTCGAGCCCGACGAAGCCAAGTCGCCGGGCGAGCGCGCGGAGCAGACCCGCGCTGGCGTGGAACTGGGGGTTTACCTGTCGCGGCTGGACACGCTGGAGCGTTTGTTTGGCGCCTGGGCCACGCACGACAAAGTGCCTTGGGCCAAGTGGCTGGAATGGGCCAGAAACCCCAACGAAGCCGCCGCTGGCGCGAGCCCGGCCGCGCCCGACGCCTGGTTGTGCGCCAGCCCGATGACGGCGGCGCAACTGTTGTCGCGCGGGCTCTGGAAGAACGTGAGCGCGGCCGTCTGCACATCCGCCACGCTGACCGCCTGCGGCAGCTTTGATTTCTTTGACCGGCTCAGCGGCCTGAACCGTTTCCCGAAGCGGCGCGCCCTGGTGGTGGCGTCGCCTTTTGACTACGCCACCCAGGGCGAGCTGCGCATTGCGCCGATGCGGCACTCGCCCAAGAGCGCGGGGTTTTCGGACGAGCTGTGCCAAAAGCTGCCGGACCTGCTGCGCGAGCATGAGCACGGCCAATTGGCGCTGTTCACCTCCCGGCGCCAGATGCAGGCCTGCTACGCCGCCTTGCCCAAGGACTTGCTGGCTCAGGTGCAGGTGCAGGGGGAGCGCTCGCGCACGGAGCTGCTCAAGGAGCACGGCCGGCGCGTCAGCAAGGGCGAGCGCAGCATCATCTTTGGCCTGCAGTCCTTCGGCGAAGGCATCGACCTGCCGGGGCAGTTATGCGAGCACGTGCTGATCGACAAGCTGCCGTTCACGCCGCCAACCTCGCCCGTGGAAGAAGCCTTGGCCGAATGGCTCAGCACCCAGGGGCGCGATCCGTTTGCCGAAATCTCCGTGCCCCGCGCCGGCATGAAACTGGCCCAATGGGCGGGACGCGGTGTGCGCACCGTGACCGACCGCGCCGTGATCACGGTGTGCGACACGCGCCTGGGAACGATGCGCTACGGCCGCGACATTCTGGCCGGACTGCCGCCGTTCCCGGTGCTGCGCCAGGCCGCACCATAGGCATCGCAAGAAGTAGCGGCGCATCCAACGCCGCTTCGCTTGTGCGTTCGGTCTCAGGCGTGAGCCGGCTCGTGCGGACCCTCGGCCCGAGTTAGGTGAGAACCTCAAACATAGCGACTGTGGATTACACGTTACAACAAAACCACGAACCAGTGACCTGTCCCAAAGCGCGGCCCAACACAATGTCGCGGACCCCAAGCCATGGACTGCCGTTTACTGCGCTCGCAAACGCCAGGCGCGCCGCTCAGCCGGCGCGGTGGACGGCGTCGATGAAGGCGCTCACGCAATTGAGCTGTTCGGGCACGTTCAGCGCGGGCGCATGGCCGCAGCCGCTGATCTCGACCACCTGCAGCAGGCCGGCCGCGCCCGGGCCACGGGCCATCATCTGGCGCGTGGTTTCAGGCCGCACCAGATCAGAATCGGCGCCGCGCAAGCACAGCACGGGAACGCTGATGGCATCGAAGTGTTCCCAGATCAGATAGTCGTCGGGATGGTGGATGAACTGCTGCACCATGGCCGGGTCGTAGTGCGGCGTGACGCGGCCGTCGGGCAGACGCCGGGTCGAGGTCTCGGTCAGGCGACGCCACTGTGCGTCGCTCAAAGCGCCGTAAGGCCGGTACACCTGACGGAAGAACGCTTCCAGTTCCAGCACGGTGTCAAAGGCCGGTGGCTGGCCGGCATAGGCGCGAATGCGCTCGATGGCCGCAGCCGCGAGCTCCGGCGCGTTGTCGTTCAGCGTCAGGCTCTGGATGCGCCGCTTCATCCCTGGCTGCAGCAAGCCCGAGGCGCACACCGTGCCGATGGCGCCACCCATGGAGGTGCCGACCCAGTGCGCCTGTTCAATGCCGAGCTGGTCGAACAACTCGGCCGCGATGCGGGCATAAAACGCCTGGCAGTACTCCTGCTGCGGCAAGGGGCTCCATTGACTCAGGCCGCGGCCGAGCGTGTCGGGGCAGATCACGCGGTAGCGCTGGCTCAGGTGGCGGGCCAGTTCGTCCATGTCGCGCCCGGTGCGCGCCAGTCCATGCCAAGCGACGACCACGCCTTCATGCTGCGCGCCCCACTCGGTGTAGTGAATCTCGCGGCCCGCGCAAGTGACGTAATGGGAGGAAGCGGTCGAATCGATGGTCATCACTTGGCTCCTGCCGCGCGCGCCCGCAGCCGGCCCACGACGCCGCTGGGGAAGTGGTACACCGAGAGCACGAACAGCAGGCCCAGCCACAGCAGCCAGCGGTCCGGCGAGAGCAGGGCCGACAACACGGGCAGCGCCGCCGTGGCCTCGCTGGCGATGCGCAGCAGGTCTTGCAGATAGCTTTGCGCCACCAGATAAAGCGCCGAGCCGATGGCCGCGCCATAGATTGTCCCCATGCCGCCGATCACCACGATCAGCAGCACGTCCATCATGATCTCGAAGGAGAGCGAGGTGTCGGGCCCGTTGTAGCGCAACCAGAGCGCCAGCATGGCGCCGGCCAGGCAGGCAAACAGCGCCGACAAGACGCTGGACGTGGTGCGGTACACCACCACGCGGTAGCCAATGGCCTCGGCGCGAAATTCGTTTTCGCGGATCGCCTGCAGCACGCGGCCAAAGGGCGAATTCACGATCCTCAGCATGGCCAGCAGCAGCAGCAGCGCCACCGCAAACAGCAGGTAGTAGCTCAGCAATCGGCCATTTACCATGACGCCCAGCAAGGGCTCGGACAGCAGCTCAAATCCCGGCGACAACAGCTCGGGCAGCTTGAAGGTCAGGCCGTCTTCGCCGCCGGTGAGGTCGGAGAGTTGCGAGGCCAGCGTGAGGAAGGCCGAGGCCACGGCCAGCGTGATCATGGCAAAGAAGATGGCGCGCACGCGCAGCGAAAACAGGCCCACCAGCAAGGCCAAGGCAAAGGACAGCGCCAGCGCACACAGCGTGCCCAGCAGCAGCGCCTCCCAGGTCGGGCCCAGGCGCGCGCTGGCGATGGCGATGCCGTAGGCGCCGATGCCAAAGAACATGGTGTGGGCAAAGCTGACGATGCCGGTGTAGCCCAGCAGCAAATCAAAGCTGGCCACCAGCACCACAAACACCAGCACCTTGGCGGCCACGTTCAGCGCCTTGACGCCGGGGAAGATGAAAGGCGCGCCCGCGAGTGCGATCAGCAGCAGCACGAGCAACACCGCAAGCACGCGGCTGCGCGGGAAATCATTGGACAGGAGTCGGGTCAGCATGAGTGCCCCTTTTGGCTAGCGGTTCGCCACCGGATAGACGCCTTGCGGGCGCCACAGCAGGATCACCATCATCAGCAGAATGTTGGAAAACAGCGCCACTTTGGGCAGCAGAAAGCCGGTGTAGTTGGCCATCAGTCCCACCAGCAGCGCGCCGATCAGCGCGCCACCGGTCGAGCCCAGGCCGCCGATGATGATCACGATGAAAATAAGCACGTTGACTTGCGCGCCCATTTGCGGCACCACGCTTTGCTGGTACAGCCCCCACATCACACCGCCCAGCCCGGCCAGCGCACTGCCCAGCACGAACACACCGACGAACAGGCGCCGGATGCGGTAGCCCAACGCCTCCACCATCTCGCGGTCCTGCACGCCGGCGCGGATCAGCAGTCCGACCTTGGTGCGGCCCAGCGTCCAGGCCATCGCGGCAAACACCGCCAGCCCGACCACCACCGCCAGCAGGCGGTATTTTTCGATCGCCGCGTCGCCCAGCAGCACCGCGCCGCGCATGCCTTCGGGCAGCGGCAGTGCGATCTGCTGCGGCCCCCAGATCGCCTTGATCAGTTCCTCGCCGATGATCATGCCGCCCATGGTGATGAGGATCTGCTTGAGGTGCTGGCCGTACACCGGCTGCACGATGAAGCGCTCGAAGGCCAGACCGACGGCGCCGGCCACCAGCATCGCCACCAGCATCGCCGGAAACACGGCCACCAGGTTGCGCCAGAGCTCGTTCGAGCCGGTCCAGTCGCCCATCAGTCCGAACACCGTGGTGGCGACGAAGGCGCCCAGCGCGATGAACACGCCATGGCCAAAATTGAGCACGTCCATCAGGCCAAAGATCAGCGTGAGTCCGGAGGCAATGACGAAGATGATCATGCCCATGGCCAGGCCCGCGACCGTGAGCGTGATCCAGGTCGAGGTCGAGCCGATGAAGGGCATGACCAGCAGCGCCAGCAGCGGCACCAGCGCCAGCGGTTTCCAGTCGAAATCGAGTTGCTTCATAACGCGAGCCCCAGCAGCGCGTGTTGCAGCGCTTCGTCCTCGGAGAAGGCCTGCATGGCGCCGGCGTGCACGATGCGCCCATGCTCCATCACGGCCACGCTGTCGCCCAGGCGCTTGGCAAAGTTGATGTTCTGCTCCACCAGCAGCAGCGTGGTGCCGCTGGACTTGAGCTGGGCAAAGGCGTCGATCATGTTGTTGATGATGGCCGGCGCCAGGCCCTTGCTGGGCTCGTCCACGATCAGCAGTTCACGCGGCTCCACGATCGCGCGCGCCACCGCCAGCATCTGCTTTTGCCCACCCGAGAGTTTGCCCGCCGGGTGGAGCCAGAATTTTTCGACCGCCGGGAACAGCGAGAAGATCCACTGCAGCCGCGCTGCGTCCATCTGGCTGGCGCGCTTGGCCTGGCGTGCCGCCAGCAGCATGTTTTCCTTGACCGTCAAATCGGAAAAGATGCCCATGGTCTCGGGCACGTAGGCGATGCCCAAGGCGGCGATGTCCGGTGTGTCCAGCGCCGTGATGTCGCGCCCAGCGAACACGATGCGGCCCCGATTGGCGCGCCACAGCCCCATGATGCTGCGTAGCGTCGTGGTCTTGCCCGCGCCGTTGCGCCCGAGCAGCATCGTCAGTTGGCCACGCGGCACCACCAGGTCCGCGCCGTGCAGGATATGGTAGGCGCCGATGTGCGTGTGCACGCCTTCGAGCCTGAGCAGAATGTCGCTCATGCGGTTGCGCTCCTTGCACCTTGAGTGGCAAGGTCGGCTTGGGGGTTGATCCCCAAATACGCCTCCTGGACGATCGGCGACGCGATCACGGCAGCGGGTTCGCCATCGGCCACGAGCGCGCCGTTGTGCAGCACGATGATGCGGTCCGCCAGCTCACGCACCACGTCCATCTTGTGTTCCACCAGCAGAATGGTCTTGCTCTTGTCACTCTTGAGTTTGCGAATCAGGTTCAGGATCACCGGCGCCTCGTCGATGCTCATACCGGCCGTGGGCTCATCGAACATGAAGACTGCGGGCTCCAGCGCCATCAGCAGCGCCACCTCCACCTTGCGCTGGTCGCCGTGCGACAAGGCGGCGACCGGGCGCTGCTGCTTGTCGGTCATGGACACGGCCTCGATCACTTCCTCGGCGCGCCGCGTGAGCGCCGCGTGATCGCTCCAGATGCTCCAGAGATTGAGGCCGCGCCAGTGGGGCCCGGCGCGCGTCGCCTGCACCGCCAGGCGCACGTTCTCCAGCACCGACAGCTTGGGAAACAGATTCGTCAACTGGAAGGCACGCCCGAGTCCGGCGCGGGTTCGGGCCGAAGGGCTCATGCCGGCCAGCGTCCGCCCGTGCAAGAAGACCTCGCCCGAAGTCGCGGCGATCTGCCCCGAGATCAGATTGAAATAGGTGGTCTTGCCCGCGCCGTTGGGTCCCACGATGGCCGTGAGCGTGCCCGGCTGAAAAGCGCAACTCACGCCATTCACCGCCACGTGGCCACCGAAGCGCACGGTCAAGTTTTTGGTTTCAAGCATCCGTCAATCCCGATGTATTCGAGAGAAAAAAAAGAATGGGAGCGGCGTAGCGAGCGGGTACGAGGCTAGGCGGACGCAGCGCGGCAACCGCAACGTACAAACGTACCTGAGGATTGCGAGCACCGCCCAACGACGCATCGTGCCCGCGCCGTCGCCGAGCACGTTCTTTTCTAGCGTTTGTTGCGGATGGGGATCGCCATCTCGGCCGGCGTGATCTCATGCACCAGTTCCGGCACGCCCCAGGCAAATGCCGGATCGACCTTGATCTTGTAGTGGTACATGCTCTGCAGCGCCTGATGGTCTTCCTTGCGGAACGTCATCTTGCCCTTGGGCGTGTCAAAGCTCATGCCTTCCATGGTCTGGATGAGTTTGTCGGCCTGGGTGTCACCGTTGGTCTTCTTCAGCGCCGTGACCAGCGCCATGGCCGCCGAGAAGCCACCGGCCGTGAAGAAATCGGGCGGCGTCTTGAACTGGCTGTAGTGGCGCGCGACCATGGCATCGTTGACCGGGTTCTTCGGGATCGCGAAGTAGTAGTAGAGCGCGCCTTCCATACCGGGGAACTGCTTGTAGGCCACCATGGCCGGCAGGATGTTGCCGCCGCTGGCGATCTCGATGCCATAGCGCTTCAAATCCATGTCGGCGATCTTGAACGGGTTGCCCGCGCCGGCCCAGTTGATGAAGACGATCTTGCGACCGGGCAAGCCCTTGAGCTTGTCGATCAGGTGCTGGGCGCCGGCCGTGAAGTCGGTGGTGTTCGCCGGCAGGTATTCCTCGTGCACGATCTTGGCCGTCTTGATCGACTCCTTGAACGCCTTGACGAAATCGCGGCCGAAGGCGTAGTCCTGCGCCAGGGTGGCGATGCTCACGCCCGCCTTGTCCAGCGCCGCAGCGTTGGAAATCGCGTCCTGCGAGCTGTTGCGGCCGGTGCGGAAAATGTACTTGTTCCATTTCTCCCCGGTGATCGAATCGGCCACGGCCGGCTCGATCAGCAAAATCTTCTTGTACTCCTCGGCCACCGACAGCATGGCCAGTGCCACGCCAGAACCGGTGGTGCCGACCGCCAGGTCGGCCTTGTCGTCGGAATAGGCCGTTGCCAGCAGCGATTTGCCCAAGTCGGGTTTGCCCTGGTCGTCTTTTTCAAGCACCACCAGCTTCTTGCCGGCCACCGTCATCGTGCCGCCGGTGGCGTAGTCCAGGCCCATCATGAAGCCGGTCTGAGTCTGTTTGCCGTAGGCCTCCAGCGGACCGGTCTTGCCATAGACATGGGCGATCCGGATTTCCTTGGTTTGGCTGAATGCCGGGGCGGCGAAAGCGCCGATCAGGGCGGCCAGCGCAAAAAGTGTGCGGCGATGCATGGTGGTATCTCCTTTTGGGTCTAAGAACAGGGTTATGGAACGCACAAGCCGTGCCAGTCAGAATAGGCCTGATATCGAGGGAAAATCCCTCTTTCTGGCTCAATCTGTCTGGATTCCGAGCATATTGAGTGCCTCACATTCAGACACTTGTCTCATTTTCAGACATTCTCGCATAGAGCTTGGCACGCGAGATGCCCAGTTGCTTGGCCGCCTGAACCTTGTTTCCAGAACAGGCCGCCAGCACGGCAGCGATCGCTGCCTGCTCCAGCTCCGCCACTTGCTGAGCCAGTGGCCGCAACGTGTGCAGCGCCGCAACGCTGGGCGATTCAGGCGCGGCAACCAGCGGCGATCCGGGCGTGGGCGCCAGCCCCGCTTCACTGAGCAACTGCACGACCTGCTGCGCGTCAATCGGCGCGCCTTCGCTGCGCAGGGCAAGCTGCTCCAACACGTTGCGCAATTCGCGCACGTTGCCGCGCCATTGCTGCGCGCCCAGCAAGGCCAGTGCCTGCGCCGACAGCTCTGCCAAGGGCGTGCCGCTGGCCGCCATGTCGTCGCCCAGTAATTCAACCAAGGCAGCGATGTCGGCGCGGCGCTCACGCAGCGGCGGCACACGCAAGGGCAGCACATTCAGGCGGTAATAAAGGTCCTCGCGGAACTGGCCATCGCGCACCAGCGCCGCCAGGTCGCGCGATGTGGCGGCAATCACGCGCACATCAAACGGCTGCAGGCGGTTCGATCCCAGCGGCTCGATCTCACCCTCCTGCAAGGCGCGCAACAGCTTGACCTGCAGGCGTTGCGGCATGTCGCCGATCTCATCCAGGAACAGTGTGCCGCCGTCGGCGACCTTGAACTTGCCGTCGCGCCCCTTGCGCTCGGCGCCGGTGTAGGCGCCGGGCGCCACACCAAAGAATTCTGCCTCCAGCAGCGTCTCCGGCACGGCCGCGATGTTGATGCCGACAAAGGGGCCGTGGGCGCGCGCTGAGGCCGCATGGATGGCGTGCGCGAGCAGTTCCTTGCCGGTTCCGGTTTCGCCCAGCAGCAGCACCGGACTGCCCGACTGCGAGGCGCGCCGCGCCTGGCGTTTGACCTCGATCGCCGCCGCACTGGTGCCGACAAAGCTGGCGAAGGTGTACTTGGTGCGGCGCTGACCCAGGAGATTTTGTTTGCGCTGCGTGGCCAGCTCACGCCGGGTGTCGTCGAGTTCGCGTTGCAGCGCGCTGAACTTGGCGATGAAGGGCTGAAGCGTGGTCTCGGGGTGATCAAACAGCACGATGCCCAGCGCGCCGATGACCCCGCCTTCGTCGTCGCGCAAGGGAATGCGCGACACCACGAAGGTGCCGGCCCGATTGGTCAACAGATCGATCAGGATCGGCTTGCCGCTGCGCAGCACCTGATGCATCTGGGTGTTTTGCACCACGGACGAAACCGGGTGGCCAACAAAGTCCTGCTCGCGCTCAAAGCCCAGTGCAGGAAGAAAGCGCCGGTATTGGTCGTTGATCCACACGACCCGGGCATCGCGGTCCACCAGCAGCATGCCCTCGCTGGCGTTGGCAAACAGGTCGAACATGGAGCGCGCGGCCAGCTCCAGAATGCTTTGCGCGTCGCGCGGCAGGGCCGGGGACACAGTGGCAACAGGAGGCGTGGGTGCAGCGGGCAAAACCATGGACGGATGTTACCCCGCGCCGCGCCAGCGGGGCCAACCAGCTACGTCGTGCTGGCCTGGGCCAATCGTTCAGCGCGGCTCGCCAGGACTTGCGCCCAGCGCGCCTTGGACTCGGGATAGATCAGCGACTCTTCGAGTGCGATGTGGTCGCCAACGAGTTCCAGGAACACCTGCACGCCGTGCTGAAACTCGGCCGAGTCATACCAACTGTTGCCCAAGGCGATGGCGCGCAACTGTGGCGCCAGCTCCAGCCAGTTCTCTTCGATCCAGCCATGGTCTTGCTGCAGACTGCGCACGGCCGAGGCCAGATCGGCGTCGCCGCTGGACAGCAGCGCCGGAAAAACGTTCTTTTCCTCTTCCTGGTGGTGCTGGCGCGCGGTGGCGGAAAAGAACGCCTCGATGTCGGCGGCGGTTTGCTGCGCCTGGGCGTTCACACCATCGGCTTCGATCTGCTGCGCCAGCGCAGACAGATTGGCCAAATGGCGCTGGATCTGCTGATGACACGCGTCCAGGGCGTCAAAATTGAACGGGCTGCTGACTGCGCTCATACGGTTCTCCTGAAGGTGATTTGCCACCATTATCAGCAGCGGCCAAGTGCCAGACTTGAGCCAAGTCAAGTCCCTGCGGGATCGCCGCAGCCGCCGCCCCGAATCGCTCGGGCACAGAGCAGGCGCGCTTGAACTTGCCCTTGACCGGTCCCGCAAAGGATCAGGGCTTGAGCGCGGCCGACTCGCTCGCCAGGCGCGTGATGCGCTGCCAATCGCCCGCTGCCAGCGCATCCGCAGGCACGAGCCAGGAACCACCGACGCAGACGACGTTGGGCAAGGCCAGGAACTCCGGCGCGTTTTGCAGCGTGATGCCGCCGGTCGGGCAAAATTTCACCTCGCCAAAGGGGCCGCTCCAGGCCTTGAGCATGGCGGCGCCGCCGGCCTGCAGGGCGGGAAAGAACTTGAGCTGCAAGCAGCCGTCTTCCAGCGCCATCATGATTTCACTGCCGGTGGCCACGCCCGGCAGCAGGGGCAGCCCCAGGTCGCGGCAGGCCTGGCCCACGCGCGAGGTATAGCCTGGGCTCACCGCGAAGCGGGCGCCAGCACGCGCCGCAGACTGCGCTTCGGCCGGGCTGCGCACGGTGCCAGCACCGACCACGGCCTCGGGCACATCGCGGGCGATGGCCTCCATGCAAGCCAGCGCCTGGGGCGTGCGCAAGGTCACTTCCAGCATGCGCACACCACCGGCCACCAAAGCCCGCGCCATCGGCACGGCGTGCGCCACGTCGTGCAACACGATCACGGGAATCACGGGGGCGTCCTGCATGACCTGCAGCGCGGTGAATCTTTCAGTCATAGCCATGAACAAGCTCCTTCTTCTGCCGTGATGGCGTTGCGCCGCATTCCAGAAAACAACTCGCGCCCCATGCCCAGCGCATTCCCGGCGCGCAGCGCGTCGGGCATCGCTGCCACCGGCCGCGCCGCCCATTCGGATTCTTCCACCAGCACCGCCAGCGTTCCTGCCACGGCGTCCATGCGGATCACGTCGCCGTCACGCACTTTCGCCAGCGGCCCGCCCATGGCGGCTTCGGGCGAGACGTGGATGGCGGCAGGCACCTTGCCCGAGGCACCGCTCATGCGCCCGTCCGTCACCAGCGCCACTTTGTAGCCCTTGCCCTGCAGCACCGCCAGCGGCGGCGTGAGCTTGTGCAATTCAGGCATGCCGTTGGCCTGCGGGCCTTGCCAGCGCACGACGCAGATCAGGCTGGCGTTGACGTCCTGCTCGCACAAGCGCTGCAGCTCGCCGGTATTGAAGGCTTCAAGCAGGGCCTCCTGCGCGTCGAACACGCGCACCGAACCCTGCACGATATGCCGATCCTCGGGCACGGCCGATACCTTGATCACGCTGCGGCCCAGATTGCCCTGCAGCAGCTTGAGGCCGCCGCTGGCGCTGAACGGCTGGCTGACCGGTCGGACCACGGACTCATCCTTGCTGGCGCCGATGTCGCTCCAGCTCAAGCCCTTGCCAGCATGCGCCAACGCCGGTATCTGGGTGTATTCGCGAATGCCGCCCGGGCGCACCGTGAGCACGTCTTCGTGCATGAAGCCGGCGTCGAGCAATTCGCGGATCACATAGCCCGGTCCGCCCGCCGCCTGGAACTGGTTCACGTCCGCGCTGCCGTTGGGATAGACGCGCGTCAGCAGCGGCACCACTTGCGACAAGGCGGCGAAGTCATCCCAGTCGATCACGATACCCGCAGCACGCGCCACCGCCACCCAATGAATCAGGTGATTCGTGGAGCCGCCCGTGGCCAGCAAGGCCACCATGGCATTCACGATGCAGCGTTCGTCCACCACAGCCCCGATCGGAGCGAAGCGCTGCTCCTTGGTGATTCCCAGCACGGTGCGTGCCGCCTCGCGTGTGAGTTCGTCGCGCAGCGCGCCGCCGGGCGCCACAAAGGCCGTCCCCGGAACGTGCAGCCCCATGGCTTCGAGCAGCATCTGGTTGCTGTTGGCCGTGCCGTAGAAAGTGCAGGTGCCCGGGGCATGGTAGGCGCGCGATTCGGCGTCGAGCAGGGCTTCGCGCCCCACCAGGCCCTGGGCCGCCTGCTCGCGCACCTTGGCCTTGTCGCCGTTGGACAGGCCCGAGGGCATGGGGCCGGCCGGCACAAACACCGTGGGCAGATGGCCGAACTGCAGTGCGCCGATGAGCAGTCCCGGCACGATCTTGTCGCACACACCGAGCATGATGGCGCCATCGAACATATCGTGACTCAGCGACACGGCCGTGGCCATGGCGATCACGTCGCGGCTGAACAGGCTGAGCTCCATCGCCGGCGTGCCCTGCGTCACGCCGTCGCACATGGCCGGTACACCGCCGGCCACCTGCGCCGTCGCGCCAAGCTCACGCGCCACCGACTTGATCAGGTCCGGGTAGCTCTGCATCGGCGTGTGTGCCGACAACATGTCGTTGTAGGCCGTGACGATGCCGATATTGCGACCGCGCTCGGCCACCACCTTGAACTTGTCGTTGCTCGGCATGCCGGCAAAGGCATGCGCCACATTGGCGCAGCCCATGCGCTGTGCACCCGGAGGGCGGTTTGCGCTGGCGTCGAGCCGCTTCAGGTAATCGCTGCGCGTCGCCGCGCTGCGCTGCACGATGCGTTGCGTCACGGCTTGAATTTGGGGGTGTAGTTTCATGTTTTCCTGAATTATTGGTAACTTAGTTACAAGGCGATATTAACAGTTCTCCAAGGCCGGATTCGCCGTCGCACGGGAACGCGAAGCGGCACAATGCGAGCTAAGGCTCACATTTCACTTCGACAGATTCCTCATGACCCCTATCTCCCACCTGCGCAAGAGCTACGAACGCGCCGAACTGAGCGAAGAGGCGTCACACGCCGACCCCGCACAACAATTCGACCAGTGGCTCAAGGAAGCCATCGCGTCTGAAATTCCGGAACCCAATGCCATGACCGTGGCCACGGTGGGCAGCAACCTGCGACCTTCTACCCGTGTGGTGTTGATCAAGGGCTATGACGCCGGTGGCATCACCTGGTTCACCAACTATGAGAGCCGCAAAGGGCAGGAACTGGCGGGCAACCCCTACGCCGCCTTGCAGTTCCACTGGGTCGAACTCGAACGCGTGGTGCGCATCGAGGGCCAGGTGGAGAAAGTCAGCGACGAAGAGAGCGACGCCTACTTCAAGTCCCGACCGCTGGACTCGCGCATCGGCGCCTGGGCCAGTCCGCAAAGCCAGGTGATACCCGGTCGCGGCGTTCTGGTCGCCAACGCCGCCAAGTATGCAGCTCAGTTCCTGCTGCAACCGCCTCGTCCGCCACACTGGGGTGGCTACCGCCTGCTGCCAGATCGTTGGGAATTTTGGCAAGGCCGAAAGAGCCGGTTGCACGACCGTCTGCGCTACAGCTTGGATCAGGCCAAAGACTGGCAGCGCGAGCGCCTGGCACCTTGACAAGGCCTGGCTCGGCACCGAAGGGTCAAAGGCGCGGCGGCGCCAACCAAACCTGCGCGCGCCGCAGGGTGAGCCAAGCCCCAAAGACGCGACCACCCCAACGCAGGGCGCGCTGCGGGCGCAGCACCCACAGCAGCAGGAGCGCGGCCAAAGGCCAGCCCGGATTTCGGTAAAGCCACTGCGCACCGGCACGCGCTTGGTCGGCCAAAGCCAGGGGCGCCTTCAACACTTGGGACTGGGCCGCAAGCGCGACGCGCAACTCGGCGCTGCGCAGCAGCAAGCGCTGGCGGCGCTGAAGAAGAAACTCAGGGCTATCGCGCACCATGTTCGGTCTCGCGCGCTCAGCGGGCCAGGTCCGCTTGATCGCGCCTGAGCTCGGCCACGCTGCTCAAAAACAGCCCGCCAGGACTGCGCAACCGCGCCTGGGCGCTGCGCAACAGCCACAAGCCGCCAACCAGAAACGCCAGAGCCAAGGTGCCCATGGCGGCCAAACGATAGCTGTCCCAGAGCAACAAAATGACGCAGCCACAGGCCAACACGGCGGCCACACCGAGCAGCAGCAAGGCCGCAGCGGCGCGTAGCAAGCCCGCCAGGATGCGCTGCTTCTCAATCTCCAGTTCGGTGCCGAGCAGATCGAGCCGCACCAAGGCCATCTCGAACGCGGTCGCCAGCAAGCGCCGCAGCGAGACAAACAACCCACCGGAACTTGCGGGATGGCCCGTGACCACGATCGATCAGCGCCGACCGATGAGCAGTCCCACCACCAGTCCGATGCCCGCAGCCGCACCGATGGATTTCCAGGGGTTCTCGTGCACGAACTCGTCGGTGGCGTGGCCTGCGGCTTGCGCCTTCACGACCACCGCGTGTTGCAGATTCGCCAGTTCCGCCTTGGCCTGCTGCAGCCGCGATTGCACCCGCCCGCGCAGATCGGCCGCACCCTCGCCCGCCTGATCGGCCGTCATGCGCAGCAACTCCTCCGCGTCGGCAATCACCACGCGCAAGTCACTCATCAATTTGTCTTTATGGACAGAAGTCATCTCATTCATGGAAGTTCTCCAAGCGGTTTAGTAAGCCCGGTAATGCTAGTATTTCGTTTCATCAAAAACATACAAAATTGCGGATCATCGCCATGATTTTTTTAACTCTTGATGGGAGTGATCATGGCCAGGAAGACAAATCGTGCGGCGCTGGTGTTGAGTGCTGAGCGCCGAGCAATGCTCATCGGACAAGGCTACATCATGGAACTCCTGCAAGGATGGAAGAAAATGTTGCTGCGCAGACGTTGTCGCGAAGCACCGCGCGCTTGCCAAAGACCCCGACATCAGCCAAGGCTAACGTCCTGCTGCGGTCGGCTCCATAGTCTGTTTGGCCTATGGAAAGCAGTCAGAAGTCGAAAATCCATGGGCGTTGCATGGCCTGCGCTGCTGCCTGAGCTCTTGTGCTGACGCCCATCTTGATCAGAATGGACTGCGTCTGATTCTTGACTGTGTTACGCGCCGTGCTCAGGATGCAAGCAATTTCGCCGTTGGTCTTGCCAATGCAAATCCACTGCAAGACTTCACGCTCCCTGGGTGTCAACGCGCAGCGCATGCTCTGCGCTGCGGGCACGGGCTTGCCGCCAGCACGAAGGCATCGAAGCAACGCGGCGGACATCCCCGGAACCAGCAGCCGCAACAGCCTGCGCCGACTTGCTGCTGGCGCTGCGGCCAGTTGATGAAAGCTGAAGAAGCACAGGTAATCCTGAGCGATGTCGAACATGCCGTGGGCGGCGATGTTGAGCCCGTCATCGAAACAGATGGGCTCGAGCGAACCCCAGCAACGTTGGGCACTGTCGCCTCCCAGCCAGCGCTTGAGAGCCAGCTTGTGCGAAACGTCGTAGCACACATGTGACTGGTCGGGCCCAGCGTCAACCCGGTTGGCAGTCACCCTGGCGATCGGGCTGGAGCCCTGAGCAAGCGCCCTGCCCACACAGCCCACAAATCCCCCGTGTGGCAAGACAAGTTGCAAGTCCGCCCTCGCCCAGGCGATGAGTTCGTCTTTGGTTCTGACATCGTCCAAAGACTCCAACGTCCTCATGATTGCGTTGCTGTCGAGTGCATCGCCCGCTGGATGGGCGGGGCACAAAGCGGCCGCCGCCCAGGATTTTTCGAGAGGGAACACCGCGTCGGCCGGTGGTTCATACGCTCTGAGCGTGCCATCGCCGCCCCAAGACGTGGTTGTTTCAAGATCTATCATGTCGCCTCGCTTCACTTGGTTGCCATCATCTGGCGAGACTACGCAAGGATCTTCTTCAGCAGTTGCGATATGTCATGCGACAAAGATCTTGCAGCGCATTGATGCCGGACAAAAGAACCAGACTAGGACAGACGTGTCGCTGGCGCTGACGATCACTCGGTCCCCGGCATCGTAAGCGCAGCGGCTTCCGGCAGACGCGGACCATCACTTCAATGGCGACACTCGTACGCTTCGGCCTTGATCTCCACCTAGTGGTCTTTAAAAGCAGCACCCTGTGACCGGCGCAGATTGAACAACAGGTTGCCCCGCGTGTCCCACAGATAGCGCTGGTCCAGCAGCGACTGCGGGTCCTGCGGCAAACCCAGCGCACCGGGAAGTGAGTTCTTGCTGCTGACGGGGGATGCCACAGGGGCAGCTTCGGCGCCGCTGGGTGGGACCGCAGCCTGTGCAAGCCCCAAGCCCAGCAGCAGGCCGATGCTCTGCTGCGTGCTGCGTCCCAGCAAGAGCGGCGCGGCCTGCACGAGCGTTGGCGCCGAGCGTTCCGGCAAGTGGCGGTAGACCACCCGCGCCAACACGCCTTGCGGGCTGCGTTGGTACAGGGCCTGTATGCCGTTTCCTGTGGTGTAGCTGCTCAGACCCACGATATCGCGCTGCAGGTCCTGCACCAGGGTCTGCTTTGGCAGCAGCCATTGCAGCCAGGGCGTCTGCAACCGGCTGCGCTGCAGGGCAACAACCTGGCCCTGGCCGGTGCGCTCGTACTGCAGACGGCTGCCGTCGGGCAGGGTAGTGCCTTGTAATGCACCCTGTTCATCGTATTCATAGCGGGTGATGGCGCTGTGCTGGCTGCCGT
>CAIMSP010000087.1 GCA_903844215.1 uncultured beta proteobacterium
GCCTTGTTGTTCGCTTGCGCGGCACCGGCACCGCGCGGCACCGGTGATTTGGGCGTGGTGATCGAACGCGCCAGCGGCAGCGTGCAAATCGTTGACACGACACGCATGACGGCGCTGGCTTCAATCGCCGGCCTGGGCGATCTGTCCCACGCCTCGGTCGTGTTTGCGCGCGACGGGCGTTACGCCTATGTGTTCGGGCGCGACGGCGGCCTGACCAAAATCGATCTGCTGCTGGGCGTGATCGAGCGCCGCGTGCTGCAGGCCGGCAACAGCATTGGCGGCGCGATCTCGCAGGACGGCAGCCTGATCGCGGCGCAGAACTACAGCCCCGGCGGCGTGAAAGTCTTTCGCGCCGACACGCTGGAATTGCTGGCCGACATTCCCTCCAGTTTCGGCCCCAGCGGCGAGCGCTCCAAGGTCGTGGGGCTGGCCGACGCGCCGGGCCAGCGCTTTGTCTGGAGCCTGTTCGACGCCGACGAAATCTGGGTCGGCGACTTCAGCCAGGCGAGCGCACCGCGCATCGAGAAATTCAAGTCCATCGGACGCCAACCCTACGACGCGCTGGTCACGCCCGATGGCCGCCATTACCTGGCGGGCTTGTTCGGCGAGGACGGCATGGCGCTGCTCGATTTGTGGCACCCCGAGAACGGTGTGCGGCGCATTCTGGACGGCTACGGCAAGGGCCAAGAAAAGCTGCCGGTGTACAAGATGCCGCACCTGCGCGGCTGGGCCGTGGCCGGGCGCCATGCCTACGTTCCGGCGGTGGGCCGCCACGAGGTGCTGGTGATCGACACGCAAACCTGGCGCGAGGCCGGGCGCATCGCGGTCGCGGGCCAACCGGTGTTCGTCATCGCGCGCCCCGACGGCCGCCAGGTGTGGGTGAATTTTGCCTTTCCCGACAACGCCCAGGTGCAGGTGATCGACGTCGAGTCGCGCCAGGTGGTCAAGCAGTTGGAGCCGGGCAAGGCGGTGCTGCACATGGAGTTTTCGCCGCGCGGCGAGTCGGTCTGGATCTCGGCCCGTGACGACAACCGGGTCGTGGTTTACGACACGGCCAGCTTCGCGCAGCGCGCCGTGCTCAGCGCAAATTCCCCCAGCGGCATCTTCTTCACGACGCGTGCGGCGCGCATCGGCTTCTGACATGACCCAGCTCGCGAGCCCCGCCTTCAGCGCACTGGAGTTCGCGCTGCTGAATCGCTTTCAGCGCGATTTCCCGCTGCTGTCGCGACCCTTCGCGGCGCTGGCGCGCGAGCTTGAAGTCAGCGAACGCAGCGTCCTCGACCACCTGCAGCGGCTTCAGCATGGCGGCGCCATCAGCCGCGTGGGTGCGGTGTTTCGCCCGAACGCGATTGGCGCCAGCGCGCTCGCCGCGCTCGCGGTTGCGCCGCACCGGCTCGAGGCCGTGGCCGCCATGGTCAGCGCCATGCCGGAGGTGAACCACAACTACGAACGCGCGCATCGCTACAACCTGTGGTTTGTCGTGACCGCCGCGACGGCGCAGCACCTGAGCCAGGTGTTGCAGCAGATCGAGCTCATCAGTGCCTGCGCAGCCCTGCTGGTGCTGCCCTTGATCGAGGATTTCCATATCGACCTGGGCTTCGATCTGGCGCCGTCCAAGGAGGGTTGCTTTGCCTTCGGCGCGAGCCCGCCCTGCGGCGGCGCGCGCAGCGCCATGGCGCTCACACTGGACGCGGAGGAGCAAACCCTGATCGCGGCCTTGCAGTCTGGCCTGGCCTTGGTGCCCCGGCCGTTTGCCGAGCTTGGCCTGCCCGAGCCCCGGGCGCTGGACCTGCTGGCGCGTTGGCTGGACGCGGGCGTGATCAAGCGCCTGGGCGTGATCGTGCGCCACCACGAACTGGGCTACCGGGCCAACGCCATGGTGGTCTGGGATGTGCCCGACGACGCGGTCACGGCCTTGGGCCAGCGCGTGGCGGCCACCGAGCGTGTGACCCTGTGCTATCGGCGCCGGCGGCAACTGCCCGACTGGCCGTACAACCTGTTTTGCATGATCCACGGCAAGGACGAACAGGACGTGCGCGCGCGCATCGCCGAGCTTGCCGCCCTGTGCCAGCTCCAGCCCTACGCCAGCGACATCTTGTTCAGCGCACGCCGCTTCAAGCAGCGCGGCGCGCATTACGCACCCGTGCTGGAGCGCAGCCATGGATGAGATCGACCGCGCCATCATCAACGGCTTGCAGGGCGGCTTGGCGCTGTGCGAGCGGCCCTATCTGGAGGCGGCCACGCGCCTGGGATTGAGCGAAGACGAGCTGCTGCGTCGGCTCGCCGGGCTGCTCGCCGACGGCGTGCTCACGCGCGTCGGGCCGCTGTTCCAGATCGAAAAAATGGGCGGCGCCTTCACGCTGGCGGCGCTGCACGCCGAGCCCGAAGACTACGAGCGCGTGGCCGAGCGCGTCAACGCCCTGCCCCAGGTGGCGCACAACTATGCGCGCGAACACCAGCTCAACATGTGGTTTGTGCTGGCCACCGAAAGCCCGCAGCAGATCGATCAGTTGCTGGCCCAGATCGAGCGCGAGACCGGCTGTGCGGTCTTCAATTTCCCCAAGTCACACGAGCACTTCGTGGAACTCAAGCTGCAAGTCAGAGCACCATGAGCACACCGCTTTTCGAAATCGACGCCATCGACCGGGCCATCGTGGTCGCGACCCAGGCCGGCTTGCCGCTGGTGCCGCGGCCCTACCATTTGATCGCCGAGCAATTGCAACTCGCGCCGGCCGAGGTCATCGCAAGAATGCAGGCGATGCAGCAGCGCGGTCTGATCCGGCGCATCGGCGTGGTGCCGAATCACTATCGCATTGGCTACCGCGCCAACGGCATGTCGGTGTGGGACGTGGACGACGCCCGCGTGGACGAACTCGGTGAGCAGGTGGGGCAGTTCGATTTTGTCAGCCACTGCTACCAGCGTCCGCGCCGCCTGCCCCAGTGGCGCTACAACCTGTTTGCCATGGTGCACGGCCACAACCGCGCCGAGGTCCAGGCCCAGGTGGCGCAGATTGCCCAACTGCTGGGCGAAAGTGCGCGCCAGCACGAGGTCCTGTACAGCACCCGCATCCTGAAAAAGACCGGCCTGCGGCTGCTCTCTTCATCCGCTTCATAAAAGGAAACCCATGTTCCGCATCAGCCAGTACATGCGAGAAATCGCCCAGCCCACCGCCCTGGGCCCGAAGCGCCATCCCAGCGGACCGGTCGTGATCTGGAACCTGCTGCGGCGCTGCAACCTGAGCTGCGAACACTGCTATTCGATTTCCTCGGACAAGGATTTCGCCGGTGAATTGAGCACCAGCGAAGCCTGCGCCGTGATGGACGACCTGCGCGACTTCGGCGTTCCGGTGCTGATCCTGTCGGGCGGCGAGCCGCTGCTGCGCCCAGACATCTTCGAGCTCGCGCAGCGCGCCAAGGCCATGGGTTTTTACGTCGGCCTGTCCACCAATGGCACGCTCATCGACGCCCACAACATCGAGCGCATCGCCGCCACCGGCTTCGATTACGTGGGCATCAGCCTGGACGGATTGCAGCCCACGCACGACAAGTTTCGCTGCATGCCAGGGGCGTTTGACGCCTCCTTGGCCGGTGTGCGCCTGTGCCGCGACGCCGGCATCAAGGTGGGCCTGCGCTTCACCCTGACCCAGGACAACGCCAAGGATCTGCCCGCGCTGCTGCAACTGGCCAGCGACGAAGGCGTGCACAAGTTCTATTTGTCGCACCTGAATTACGCCGGACGCGGCAACACGCATCGCGGCCAGGATGCGTTCTTTGAAACCACGCGGCGCGCGATGGACCTGCTGTTCGACACCTGCTGGAACGACCTGCAGCGCGGCGTGGAGAAGGAATTCGTCACCGGCAACAACGACGCCGACGCGGTCTATTTGCTGCACTGGGTGCGCGCGCGCATGCCCGAACGCGAAGCCCATCTGCGCGCCAAGCTGGCGCAGTGGGGCGGCAACTCATCGGGGGTGAACGTTGCCAACATCGACAACCTGGGGCGCGTGCATCCCGACACCATGTGGTGGCAGCACAACCTGGGCAGCGTGCGCGAGCGCAAGTTTTCCGAGATCTGGAGCGACACCTCGGACCCGCTGATGGCCGGCCTCAAGGCCAGTCCGCGCCCGGTCCAGGGGCGTTGCAAGGAGTGCAGCTACTTCGACGTCTGCGGCGGCAACACGCGGGTGCGCGCCCTGCAGCTGACCGGCGACCCCTGGCAGGAAGACCCGGCCTGCTATTTGCTCGACCAGGAGATCGGCGTCTTGGGTGTGGCCCCGCGCGTGGCCATGAAGCCCTATCGGACGATCGCCATCTCAGAACAGGCCTAGCAGCGCCGAGCGCGTGCGCGCCACTCCCAGGATGTAGCTCACGCACGCCAGCGCCCCCACCAAGCCGATCAGCCGCGTGCGGCGCGTTGCCCGCGGACTCAGGGCCAAGCCGCCCAAGCCGATGTAGAGCAACAGCGCCACCACCTTGGCGCTGAGCCAGGATTGCGCCACCGGGTATTGGTGGCTCATGAGCGCGAGCGCCACGGCCGCGCTGAGCAGCACCGTGTCGTTCACATGCGGCGCCACGCGCAGCCAGCGCCAGCGCCGCCAGTCCACGCCGCGCCATTGCCAAAGGCCGCGCAGCGTGAACAGGCTCACGCTGACGAGGGCGCAGCTGATGTGGATGAGACGGATGGTGGCGTAGTCCATGGGAAATAGTGGTATTGCAATGCAGCAATGCTAGCTCAATGCCGACGCAGCGCCGTTGCCGCTGGCGTTTGCAGGGCCTAACTGCAGTTTTCTTAAACCACATGAAGGAATTCGCAGGCGCATTCAGACACAGTCCGAATGCGCCGCGCCCCGCTCGCGGTGGCTGGCTTTTTTTGACCAAGGAGAACCTCATGTCGCACCCTCATTCCTCTGCCACCGAAGATCCCAACGAACCCGTGCCCTTCATGCAGCAGCTGCTGGATAACCCCTTCATCCTGCTGTTCCTGGGCGTGATGATTCCGATGCTGGTCTACACCTTGTGGGGCGTGATCGACATCCTGACCGTGCCCTTGGCGAAATAGGCCCCGGTCAAACCCCACCCGATTTCAATGCACGCCCACAAGGAGAAATAACAATGAGCGCAATTCTTCCCCCTGCCGAACGACTGTGGTGGAAACATCCACTGGACCGGGTCGAAGGTACCTGGATCGTGATTTCCCTGGTCTGGTGCCTCACCATGTTTGTCATGATGGTCGGCTGGCACATCTGGGGCAAGCAAAACCTTTCCACGGAAACCTACAAGACCACGCCCGAACTGTTCACCACCAAGGCCCAGGCCGTGGTTGACAAGTACACGGTGCGCACCGAGACCTACAAGAACATGTCCGGCCAGGAAGAGAAGATTCCTGTGGTGGCGCCGCCTGCCGGCAGCGACGTGTACATCGTGGCGCGGCTGTGGAATTTCTGGCCCATCATCGAACTCGAGAAGGACAAGACCTACCGCTTGCACATCACGTCCATGGACTACAACCATGGCTTCTCGCTGCAACCGGCCAACATCAACATCCAGATCGTTCCCGGCTACGAGCACGTGGTCAAGGTCACGCCCAACAAGGCGGGTACCTATTCCGTCGTTTGCAATGAATACTGCGGCATCAACCACCACACCATGGTGAGTCGCATTTACGTGAAATAAGGTGGCCAAGATGACAACAACAACTTACCGGACCTGCCCCCGCTCAGGGCTGCAATTCGAATCCCAAGCCGAGAAGCTGATGGTGATCAACGCCGTGACTGCGGTCGTGGCGCTGCTCGTCGGCGGCATCCTGGCCATCGGCGTGGTGCTCACGCGCTGGCCGGCCGTGCATTGGCTCGCCGCCGACACGTTCTACATGGTGCTCACCGCACACGGCATCGACATGCTGATCTTCTGGGTCATCTTCTTTGAAATCGCCGTCCTCTATTTCGCCTCGTCCACGCTGTTGCGCTGTCGGCTCGCCACGCCCAAGGTGGCCTGGCTCGCGTTCGTGCTGATGCTGATTGGCGCGGTGATGAACAACGTGGCCGTGTTCCAGGGCGACTCCAGCGTGATGATGACGTCGTATGTGCCGATGATGGCCTCGCCGTATTTCTACGCCGGGCTGATCCTGTTCGCCGTGGGCGCGCTGGTGGCCTGCTTCGTCTTCTTCGGCACGCTGGTGGTGGCCAAACGCGACAAGACCTACCAGGGCTCGGTGCCGCTGGTGACCTTTGGTGCCATCGTCGCGGCCATCATCGCCGTGTTCACCATTGCCTCGGGCGCGATCATCCTGATCCCCACCTTCCTGCTGTCCGTGGGCCTCATCGGCGCCGTGGACCCGCTGATCTACCGCACCATCTGGTGGGCTTTCGGTCACAGTTCGCAGCAGATCAACGTGGCCGCGCACATCTCCATCTGGTATGCGGTCGCAGCGATTGCCTTCGGTGCCAAGCCCATGTCCGAGCGCGTGAGTCGCGGCGCCTTCCTGCTCTACATCCTGTTCCTGCAACTGGCCAGCGCGCACCACCTGCTGGCGGATCCGGGCGTGAGCACGGCGTGGAAAGTCGTCAACACCAGCTACTTCATGTATTTCGCGGTGCTGGCCTCCATGATCCACGGTCTGACCATCCCTGGTGCCATCGAAGTGGCGCAGCGCGCCAAGGGCTACAACAAGGGCCTGTTCGAGTGGCTGCGCAAGGCGCCCTGGGGCAACCCGGTGTTCTCGGGCATGTTCATTTCGCTCATCGGTTTTGGCTTCCTGGGTGGCATCTCGGGCGTGATGATGGGCACGGAACAGCTCAACATGATCATCCACAACACGATCTACGTGCCAGGCCACTTCCACGCCACCGTGGTGGTCGGAACCACGCTGACCTTCATGGCGCTGACCTACTTCCTGATCCCCGTGCTGTTCAAGCGCGAAATGATCAACCCCGGTCTGGCCAAGCTGCAGCCCTATCTGTTCGGCCTGTCGATGTACTTCTTCTGCCTGGTGATGATGGGTGCGGGCACCCTGGGCGTGCCACGCCGGCATTGGGACCTGAGCTTCGCCGGCGCCTCCATGGCCTACGAGTGGCCTGGTGCAGCCTATCTGATGATGGGCCTGGTGGGCATCGCCGGTGTCGCCGCCATGACCGGCGGCGCGCTCTACATCTACATCACGGTGGGCTCGCTGCTGTGGGGTAAGAAGCTCGAGGGTGGCGCGGTGAGTTCCAAGTTCACGCCGATCCCGGTGACGGCGCCCACGGCGGTGGCGCAAAGCTACGGCTCCGCAGGATTTGCCGCACCCGGCACCTTCACTCTGGCGATGGTGTTCCTGGTGTCCTTCGTGCTGTACTACTTCATCAACTGGAAGTACCTGTCACAGGTCTGGGGTTTGAGCTAATCCGTGAACCGGGGCAGCTTAGGCTGCCCTTGTTCATCGTGCCCCTTCGCATGAGGACTTTTGCCATGAACACTTTGACTCACACCCCCCCAAGCCGCTCCTGGGCGCGGCTCACGCGCGACGTGCTCGGACTCTTCAAGCTGCGCATCGGCTTCATGATCATGCTCACCGCGCTGGTGGGCCTGGTGGTGACGCCGGGTACGCTGGGCGCAGGCCAAGTGCTGACGCTGGCCTTGACGGTGTTTTTTTCCTCGGCCAGCGCCGGCGCCTTCAATCAGTACTACGAGTTTGACAGCGACCGGCTGATGGCGCGCACCCGCGGCCGCGCCTTCGTCACCGGCGCCCTGCCCCACAGTCCGCTGTGGCTGGCGCTGATCGCGCTGCTGCTGCTGTGCTCCGTGGGAGCCGCAGCCGTCTGGCTCAATCCCGTGTCGGCCGGTTTCGTCTTCCTGGGTGCCTTCTTCTATGCCGTGGTTTACACCGTCTGGCTCAAGCGCCGCAGCGCCTGGAACATCGTCGTCGGTGGCTTGGCCGGCAGTTTTGCCGTGCTCGCAGGCGCCGCCGCCGTCGATCCGGCCCTAGGTCCCCTGCCCTGGCTGCTAGCCGCCGTGCTGTTCCTGTGGACGCCGCCGCATTTCTGGAGTCTGGCCATCGCCAACCAGGCGGAATACGCCGCTGCCGGCGTGCCGATGCTGCCCGTCGTCGTGGGCGTGCCGCGCGCCGCCGTCATCGTGCTGTGGAGCACGGTGGCGCTGGCGCTCACGGCGCTGCTGCCGGTGTTCTTCGGCGCCGGTCTGATCTATTTTCTCGGCGCCTTGGGCGGTGGCGGCTACTTTGTCTTCAAGGCCTGGAAGCTGGCGCAAGCGCCCTCGCGGCACAGCGCCATGGCGGCGTTTTTTGCCTCGCTGGTCCAGTTGAGCCTGTTGCTGGGCACGGCCACGCTGGACCGCTTGCTTTGATCCGGGTCGCGCCCATCACGGCAGCCATGTCAGCCACGACCGACACCGCTTGCGCCAGCCCGCGCTGGCGCTTTTGCCAGCGCCTGGCCGCTGGCCTGGGCGCCGCAGCGGCCCTGGCGTTCGCGGGGCCGGCGACGGCCGCCGACGCCGACGCCGGCAAGGTCGCGCTGGGCCTGGACCAGAACGCCGCGCTGCGCCTGAGTCAGGCGGCGGTGGGCCGACAGATCGGCGACTTCACGCTGTTGGACCGCGAAGGGCGCGCCGTGCGCCTCGCGCAGTACCGCGGCAAACCACTGCTGGTGAGCTTCATCTACACCGGCTGTTTTCAGGTCTGCCCGCTGACCACGCGGTCGCTGCAAAGCGCCATCGAGGCCGGTCGCGCGGTCTTTGGCACACGCCAGTTCAACGTCGTGAGCATCGGCTTCAACCAGCCCGCGGACTCGCCGCAGTCGCTCAAGGCGTTTGCGCTGCAAAACCACATCGACCAGGCGAATTGGGAGTTCCTGAGCCCGCACGCGTCGATCGTGGAGCCGCTGACGCGCGAGTTCGGTTTCAGCTACAAGTCCACGCCCGCCGGTTTCGATCACGTGCTGCAGGTCACGCTGCTGGACGCCCAGGGCCGCATCTATCGGCAGATCTACGGAGCGGAGCTCGACGCCGATTCGCTGGGCGAGCCGATCAAGCAGTTGCTCGCGAATGCGCCCGTGCCGCAGCAGTTGCGCCTGGACGATTTGATCGACCGCGTGCGCATCCTGTGCACGGTGTACGACCCCAAGACCGGCAAGTACCGCGTGCAATACGGCTTGCTGATCGAGGTGGCCGGCGGCGTCAGCTTCGCCCTGTTCATGATCTGGTTCTTTCTTGCTGAATGGCGCACCCAGCGGCGCGCCCGGCGCACAACTTCTCGCCGGGACGACGCCACGGGCGCGCCCCGTCCACCACTGCAAACATGACTACTGCCACTCTGGGCCAGCGCGCCTTTCTCGGGTTAGAAAAATTCTTCAATACCTTCTTCGGCGAGCGCCTCAACCCCTTCTACCACCTGGGTGCCATCGCCTATTTCCTGCTCTGGATCGTGATCTTCACCGGGCTGTACCTGTACATCTTTTTTGAAACCAGCGTGGTCCAGGCCTACGCCTCGGTCGAGGCGCTCACCCATGGTCAGCGCTGGGTCGGCGGCGTGCTGCGCAGCCTGCATCGCTACGCCTCGGACGCGCTTGTGCTGGTGATCGCCCTGCACATGCTGCGCCACTTTGCCTTCAACCGCCACCGCGGATTTCGCTGGTTTTCCTGGGTCTCGGGCGTCGTCATCCTGTGGCTCACCTATGCCAGCGGCATCAACGGCTACATGCTGCCTTGGGACCGCCTGTCGCAGTTCGTGGTCACGGCCACGACCGAATGGTTTGACGTGCTGCCGGTGCTGGGCGGCTCCATGGCGCGCAACTTCATCTCGAATGCCAACGTCAGCGATCGACTGTTCTCGCTGCTCTCCTTCATCCACATCGGCTTGCCGCTGGGCGTGATGACGGTGCTGTGGATTCACACCCAGCGCGTGCCCGGCGCCAAGACCAATCCACCACGGCCCCTGATGCTGGGCTGGCTGGCCACGCTCACGGCGCTGTCGCTGTGGCGGCCCGCGCTCAGCCAGGCCCCGGCCGACATGGCGACCATGGTCAGCAGGCTGGACTTCGACTGGTTCTACCTGCCCACCTATGCGCTGATCCAGCACTGGGGTCCGGCCAACACCTGGTACTTGGTGCTGGGCGCCACCGGCTTGCTGCTGGTCCTGCCCTGGCTGCCGCAGCGCGCCGGTGCCAAGCCCAAGGCGTGGAGCATGGCGGCGCATCCGGACGAGCGCATCGTTGCCGTGCGCGCTGGCGAGACCTTGCTGGACGCCGGTTTGCGCGAAGGCATGGCCCTGCCCTTCGATTGCCGCAACGGCGGCTGTGGGGTGTGCAAATGCACGCTGCTGCACGGCGAAGTCGCGCTGCTGCCGTATCAGGAATCGGCGCTGAGCGCAGCCGAGCGCTCTGCCGGCCAGACGCTGCTGTGCTGCGCCCAGGCCTTGAGCGACGTCGAGATCGACTACGTGCCGCAGGCCGGCGTCAAGCCGCTGGCGGTCAAGCAATACGTGGCGCGCGTCACCCAGCGCGAGTTGCTGGCCGCCGACGTGATGCGCCTGCTGCTGCAAGTCGAAGGCGGCCGCCGACTGGCCTTTCACCCCGGCCAGTACATCAACATCGTGCTGGCCGACGCGGCCAAGCGCAGCTACTCCTTTGCCACCGCACCCGATGCCGGTGGCGACATCGAGCTGCACGTGCGCCGGGTCGAGGGCGGGCGCTTTAGCAGCGCGGTTTTCGAGCACCTGAGTGTGGGCGACACGCTGCGCTTCGAGGGGCCGCTGGGCGCCTTCACGCTGCGCGAGGACAGCGACAAGCCCATCATCTTCGTGGCCGGCTCCACCGGCTTTGCGCCCGTCAAGAGCATGCTGGAACACGCCTTTGCCATTGGCATGCAGCGGCACATGATCCTGTATTGGGGCGTGCGCAGCCGGCGCGACCTCTACCTGGGCGAACTGGCCGAGCAGTGGGCGCGCGAGCACGCTAATTTCCGCTTCGTTCCGGTGCTGTCGGCGCCGCTGCCCGAAGACCAGTGGCGTGGGCGCAGCGGCCTGGTGCACCAGGCCATCCTGGAAGATTTTCCCGATTTGTCGGCCCATCAGGTTTACGCCTGCGGCTCGGTGCAGATGGTGCAGGCGGCCCAGCCCGCTTTCGCCCAGCACGGCCTGGCCGGCGACGACTGCTTCTCGGACGCCTTTCATCTGGCGCCGCAACGACCGCTGCAAGGGCAAGATGCCGACCTGGTGCAGCTCGGAGGAACCCATGGTTAAGCCGCTTCCCATGGCCCTGCGCTACGCGCTGCAGGCCCTTGCCTACCTCGGCTTCGCCGTCGTCATCGGCTACTTTTCCACCGGCCCTGCCTACCGTCAACTCGGCGACAACGAAGCCGTGCTGAAGCTCTCCTTTAGCCACTCGGGTCAGCTCAAATTCGCCTGCCACGAGCGCGCCGCTGCGGAGCTGGCCAAACTGCAGCCGAACATGCGCAACAAGATGGACTGCCCGCGCGAACGCGCCCTGGTCCGCGTCGAGCTCGACATGGACGGCTTGCCGCTGTACCGCGTGAGCACGGCGCCGCTGGGCCTGCAAAAGGACGGCGCCGCCACGGTCTATCGGCGCTTGTCCATCCCTGCGGGCGCGCATCACTTCAGCGCGCGCCTGGCCGACGGGCCCGACGGCGCCATCAACTATGCCAAGGAGATTCGGGTGGACCTGCGACCCGGACAGGTCATCATCGTTGACTTTCTCACGGGCAGTGGCGGATTTGTGTTCACACGCGGCTGAGGTTTTCTGATGGAGACGATGCTGAAGTCCTTGCGCCGCGCCGACGAAGCGCTCAGCGCCGCCTTTGACCGCGCTTTTGCGCCCACGCACAATCCCTGGCGCCATCTGGGCTCGCTGGCCTTTGTCTGCCTGCTGACGGCGGTCGTCAGCGGCATCGTCGCCTATGCCCTGTACGACACCAGCGTGGCGGGCGCCTACGCCTCGGGCTTGCGCCTGCAAAACGACGCGCTGCTGCTGGGCCGCTTGCTGCGCGGCGTGCACCGCTACGGCGCCGACGCCTTCATGTTGCTCACGCTGGCGCACCTGCTGCGTGAAGCCGTGCGCGGACATTTTCGCGGCGTGCGCTGGTATTCTTGGCTCACCGGCATACCGCTGTTGTGGCTGTTGTGGCTGGCCGGCATCACCGGCCTGTGGCTGCTGTGGGACGAACGCGCGATCTTCAGCGTCACCGCCATGGCCGAGTGGCTGCAGGCCCTGCCCCTGGGCGCAGACCTGTTGGCGCGCAATTTCCTCACGCCCGCGGCGCTCAATGACCGCTTCTTTTCGCTCATCATCTTTGTGCACATCGGACTGCCGCTGCTGCTGCTCGCGGCCACCTGGGTGCATGTGCAGCGCGTCGCGCTGCCCCGCATCTGGCCGCCGCGCGCGCTCACGATCGAAACACTGGCCATGCTGGCCCTGCTCGCCCTGGTCTGGCCGGCAACCAGCCTGGGCCCGGCCGACACTGGCCATGTGGTGGCGCAGCTGTCTTTGGACTGGTTCTACCTGTGGCCCCATCCGCTGGTGAACGCGCTCTCGGCTCAGGTCGTGTGGTGGCTCGCCGCCGCACTCACGCTGGCGCTGGCGGCGCTGCCGCTGTGGCGCGGCCCGACTCAGGCACGGCGCGCAGCGGCGCGCGTCGATCTGGCCAACTGCAACGGCTGCGCGCGCTGCGTTGCCGACTGTCCCTTCGGCGCCGTGGTGATGATGCCCCGCACCGATCAGCGTCGCCATCCGGCCCAGGCCTGGGTCAACGCCGATCTGTGCGCTGCCTGCGGCATCTGCGTGGGGTCCTGCCCCTCGGCAACCCCGTTTCGCCAGATCGAAGACATGGTCTCGGGCATCGAGATGCCGGATGCGCCGATGGCGGCGCTGCGGCGCGAACTGCGAGAGCAGCTCGCGTCCTTGAGCGGCGCGTCAAAGCTCGTGCTCTTTAGCTGCCGCCAGGCGGCCGATTTCGCGAAGCTGGCCAAGCCCGAGACCGCCGTGATCGCGCTGGAATGCGCCGCCATGCTGCCTCCGTCCTTCATTGAATACGCGCTGCGCCTGGGCGCCGACGGCGTGGCCATCACCGGCTGCCGCGAAGGCGACTGCGAGTTCCGCCTGGGCGACCGTTGGCTGCAGCAGCGACTCGCGGGACAGCGCGAACCGCGCCTGCGCGCCTCGGTCGATCAACAACCCATCGAAGTCCAGTGGTGCGGAAGCGATATGCTCGGCGCCGAGGCAGCGTTGGCGCAACTGCGTTCGCGCCTGCGCCCCCGGCCCACTTCGAGCCATCCTGCCCCGTTAAAGGAATCGGAACATGACTGAGTTGAAATCAGAAGCCAGCGCCTCATTCGGCGCCAGCGCGTCGGACACGGCGACGTTTCGCTTTGCCCTGAGCGTGCCACAGGACGTGCGCCGCAGCCTGGCGCTGGCCTGGCTGGCGCTGGGGCTGGCGGCGCTGCTGGCTTCGGGGCTGTTTTCCATCCTGCTGGTGCTGTCGCGCACACCGCAACTGCAGTCGCTGCTGCCGGTTGCGGATTTTTTTCGTGTGGCGCTGGTGGTGCACGTGGACCTCTCGGTGCTGGTCTGGTTTCTTTCCTTCGGCGGCGCACTCTGGGCGCTCAGCGGCAGTACGCGCTGGCAGCCGCTCGCCTGGTGCGCCTTCGCGCTCTCGGCGCTGGGCACCATCACCCTGTGCATCGCGCCCTTTGTCCAGGCGGCCACGCCCGTGATGTCCAACTATGTGCCGGTGCTCGACGGCTCGGTCTTTCTCACGGGCCTGACGCTGTTTGGCGCCGGCATCGCCTTGCTGTGCCTGCGCTCCATGTTGGCGGCGGCGCCCGTGGGCGAGCGCATCAGCGGCGACGGCGCCTTGCGCTTTGGCCTGAACTCGGCGATGGTGGCGACTGCCGTCGCCGTGCTGGCCTTTGTCTGGTCCGGCTCCACCTTGCCGCGCAGCCTGGATGCCCGCGCCTACTACGAACTGCTGTTCTGGGGCGGCGGCCATGTGCTGCAGTTCGCCTACACCTTGCTCATGCTGGTGGGCTGGGTCTGGCTGGCGTCCGCGCTGAACCAGGGCCTGCGCCTGTCGCCGCGGGTCGTGACGCTGCTCTTCGCCGTGGCCTTGCTGGCCGTCTTCCTCACGCCCATCACCTACCTCGCGTACGACGTGACCTCGATCGAACACCACCGGCTGCAAACGCTGCTGATGCGCTACGGCGGCGGCCTGGTGATCGGTCCGATCGCGCTGGCCGTGCTGTGGTCGCTGTGGCCCATGCCGGCCATGAGCGCGCCACTGCGCCCGCTGCGCTCCAGCCTGTTGGCTTCGCTCGCCTTGTTCTTCGCGGGCGGCCTGATCGGCTTCATGATCAGCGGCAGCAATGTGCGCATACCGGCGCACTACCACGGCTGCATCGTCGGCGTGACGCTGGCCATGATGGGCATGGTCTATCGCTTGCTGCCGCAATTCGGCTTCGCCGCGCCCCAGTCGCGCGCCGCCGCCTGGCAGCCGCTGATCTACGGCGGCGGCCAGTTGCTGCACATCGTGGGCCTGGTTTGGTCGGGCGGTTACGGCGTGCAGCGCAAGGTCGCCGGCGCCGACCAGGTGCTGAGCACATCGCAGCAGGTCTGGGGCATGGGCCTTATGGGGCTGGGCGGCTTGATCGCGATCATCGGCGGCATCCTGTTTTTGGTGATCGTGCTGCGCGCCATGCGTGCGCAAGAAGGGACGACCTGAATGGCCACGCTGGCGACCACCTCCTCGACTCTGTGGCGGCAGCGCCTGGGCAAGCTCGGCGCGGCGCTGGCGCTGGCGATCCTGGGCGCCAGCGTGCTGCTGCGCCTGGCCACCGAGTTGACGCCCGAGGCCCACAGCGTGTTGCCGCCGGCACTGGAACAGGCAACGCGCTGGCTGCACCGCATCTGCGCCTCCACGGTGGCGCTGCTGGCGCTGGGCGTGGTGCTGCGCTATCGGCTCGACCGAGCAACGGGCACGGCCCAACTCCAGCCCACGCTGTGGATTGTCGCGACCACGGTGCTGCTGGCGCTGATTGGCCCGCTCACGCCCGGCTACCGCGTGGCAGCGATCACGGTGTTGAACGTGAGCCTGGGCGTGTTGCTGCTGATGGCGTTCTGGTGGCTGCGCGAGAGTGCGGCCAGCGACGGCGCGCAGCGTGGGCCCATGGGCGGTCTGGCGCGCGGCACCCTGATTGCCTTCATCGCCCACATCGCCACCGGCGCGGGCGCCAGTGCCTGCCAGATGCTGGGTCTGCACTGGCCGGTCTGGCTGCACCTGGCTTCAGCGGTTCTGTGTCTGGCGCTGCTGGCGGCGCTGCTGATCGAGAAACGCCGCTCGGGCGCCCGAGCCCAGGCCGGCAAGCGGCTGGAGTATCTGCTGTTCACGCAACTGGCCTTGGGCGCGGTGCTGCTCTGGCTGGAGCAGCGACCGCTCGGCCTGAGCTTCGCGCACGCCATGCTCACGCCATTCTTGGCGATGGCGCTGGTGTCACTGATCCAGCGCGACGCGCCGGGCGCCGCGCCGCGCTAACTTTCATGCCTGGTGCGCCAGGCGCGCCAGCACCATGAAAGTTCGTTCTTTCACACTAACGTCTTCCCGTCAGGCCTGACGCTCGAAGATCGCCGCGATGCCCTGGCCGCCGCCGATGCACATCGTGACCAGCGCGTAGCGGCCACCGATGCGTTCGAGTTCGTACAGCGCCTTGACCGTGATCAGCGCACCGGTGGCGCCGATGGGGTGACCCAGCGAGATGCCCGAACCGTTGGGGTTGACCTTGGCGGGATCGAGCCCCAGGTCGCGGCTCACGGCGCAGGCCTGCGCCGCAAAGGCTTCATTCGCCTCGATCACGTCCAGGTCGGCCACGGTGAGGCCCGCCTTCTTCAGCGCCAATTGGGACGCGGGAACCGGGCCGATGCCCATGTACTTCGGGTCCACACCGGCGTGCGCATAGGCTACCAGGCGCGCCAAGGGCTGCAAACCGCGCGCCTTGGCCACGCTGGCTTCCATCAGCACCACGGCCGCAGCCGCGTCGTTGATGCCGGAGGCGTTGCCAGCGGTGACGGTGCCGTTTTCCTTGAGGAACGCCGGCTTGAGCTTGGCCATATCGGCGAGCGTGCAGTTGGGGCGGAAGTGTTCGTCCGTCTCGTACGACACATCGCCTTTGCGGCTCTTGAGCAAGATCGGCAGGATTTGCGACTTGAAGTAGCCCGCGTTGATGGCGCGTTCGGCCCGGTTGTGGCTTTCCACGGCCAGACGGTCCTGGTCTTCACGCGTGATGCCCCATTTGGCCGCGATGTTCTCAGCCGTCACGCCCATGTGGATGGTGTGGAACGGGTCGTGCAAAGCGCCCACCACCATGTCCACCATCTTGGTGTCGCCCATGCGTGCACCCCAGCGCATGTTCAGGCTGGCGTAGGGCGCGCGGCTCATGTTCTCGGCGCCGCCGCCGATCGCGATGTCGCAGTCGCCCAGCAGGATGGACTGGCTGGCCGAAAGAATGGCCTGCAGGCCGGAGCCGCACAGGCGGTTCACGTTGTAGGCCGGCGTGCCCTCGGCGCAGCCGCCGTTGATGGCCGCGACGCGCGACAAATACATGTCCTTGGGTTCGGTGTTGACCACATGCCCAAACACCACATGCCCGACTTCGGCGCCATCGACACTGGCGCGCTTGAGGGACTCGCGCACCACCTGGGCGGCGAGTTCGGTCGGCGCGGTGTCCTTCAGGCTGCCGCCGAAAGTTCCGATGGGGGTGCGCACACCACTGACGACAACAACTTCACGTGCCATGAATATCTCCTGCTGGGTTTTTGAAATGGAAAATTGCCGGCCAAGTGTGGCTGCGCCATATTTCCTGCGGCTTACAGCCGTGACTTCACACTCATTTACAATCGCCCACCCATTCAGCTTGGAGACGGCATCTTATGGAACCCGGCGAATTCAACATACCGCGCTTTTTAGCCGTGCTGCCGCTGTTCAGCGACCTGTCCCCTGCGGAGTTGAACCGCGTGGCCGAGGGCTGCCAGGTGCGGCGCCTGGCGCGCGGCGACACCATCTTTCGCTTTGGCGAACCCTGCGAGGAGTTCCACGTCGTGGTCATGGGTCAGGTCAAACTGTATGCCCTGTCGCCTGCCGGCCAGGAAAAAGTGATCGAGCTGGTCGGGCCCGGACAGAGCTTTGCCGAGGCCCTGATGTTCACTTCCAAGCCCTACATCCTGAACGCGCAGGCGCTGGCCAACACGCTGCTGCTGACCGTGAGCAAGCAGTCGATGCTGAGCGAGATCGAGCGCGACCCCAAGTTCTCGCTGCGCCTGCTGGCCGGCATTTCGCGCCGCCTGCATGGCCTGGTGCACGACATCGAATCTGGCGCCCTGCACAGCGGCATGCAGCGCGTGATCGGCTATTTGCTGCGTGACCACCAGCCCGACACCAGTGCGGCGGACTGCGTGTACACGGTGTCGCTGCCGGTGAGCAAGGCCACAGTGGCCTCGCGCCTGTCACTGACGCCCGAATATTTTTCCAAGGTGCTGCACGAGTTGGAAACCGAAGGACTGATCGAGATCGACAAGCGCGACATCCGCATTGTCGATGTGCAGCAACTGGCGGCTTACGGCGTGTGAAGGCTGGCGCGGCCTCAGTGCGACGTGCCTTCGGAGCGTGAGATCTTGTTCCAGACGTTGTACTTGCCGATCGGCTTGCTCATCGGCAAGCGCTTGATTTCCTTGAACGTGTTGGCGTCATACACGATGATCGCGCCGTCGAGCTCCATCAGACTGGCCAACGCGTAGCGCCCATCCTTCGTGAACTCGATGTGCGCCAAGCTGCGTCCGGGTTCGCGCACCTGGGCGACCACCGCCAGCGTCGCCTTGTCGATCAGCGTGAGCGTATCGCGGCCGCCGGGGCTCATCATCGAGTCCACCCAGGCGTAGCGTGAATTCTCGTGGCTGCGCATGAAGAAGCCCGGCCCCGGCGTCGCAATCGTCTTGACCACCTGCCAGTTGCTCATGTCGACCACCGTCACCGATCCGTCCTTCAGATTGGGCGAGGCCAGCACCACGGAGTCATGCCAAGGGAAGGTGATGCCCGAGCCGAGGTGCGGCATGCCCGACAAGGGAAAGCTGGCGATACGCCGGCGCGCGTCCAGGTTCACCACCTGCGCCAGCGTGCTGCCGTCCGCCTTGGGCCGGGTCGTGCCGATGGCGTGGCGGTAGCTCTGATCAAAGAAGAAGTCGTCCAGCGGTTCGTCCAGCGGTGTGCGGCGCACGCCCAGGAAACCCGGCGTGGCCAGCGCCTCGCCCATTTTGTAGTCATGCACCAGACCGTCGTAGATCGGCGCGGCGCCACGGTCGTAGGAGATTTCCCAGAGCTCGGAGATGTCCTTGAGCGCCACCACAAAGCTGTTGCGCGGTGTCGCGTCGTACACGGCGGAAACGCGCGACGTCAGTTTTCCGTCGCGCGTGGCGGCCGCATAGCTGCGCACCAGTTTCAGGTCGGCGTCGAACAACGCCAGGTTGTTGGGCAGGTAGTTGGCCGCGATGATCCATTGGCCGTCGGCCGACACCGCCACGTTGCGCATGTTGAGGCCGGCGCGCACTTCGGCCACCACGCTCAGATTCCATAAATCGTATTTCGTGATCCAGCCGTCGCGCGATCCGAAATAGACATAGCGCCCATCGAGCGTGAACTTGGGTCCGCCGTGCAGCGCAAAACGGGAAGCAAAGCGATGGATGACTTCAAAGCGATCACCGTCCACCAGCGACACATGGTGGCTGCCACCCTCCACCACGACAAACAGATTCATCGGGTCGGCGCTCCACAGCGGCTTGGCCGGCAGTGCGGCGGCGCCCGGCGTGTCGATTCGGGAGGCGCGGATGTCGGCCTCGCTCCAACTCGGAGCCGGACTCACGGGGCTGTAAATCCACTGCACCAGTTGCGCGATCTCGCTCGCCTTGAGCAGCTTGGCAAAACCCGCCATCTGGGTGGCCGCTCGACCGTTGCTGATGACGGCCGTCGCTTCGGTCGGGCGCAAGCGCTCCAGACTTTGCGGCAGCAGCGCCGGGCCCATGCCACCCAGGCGCGTGGCGCCGTGGCACGAGGCGCAATGCTGCGCGAACAAGGCGGGCGTGCCGGCATCGACCTCGGCCGCCGCCGCAGCGCACAGCGCGAGCGACAGAAAAAAGCCCGCGCACCAGCGCAGGCTTTGGCTCACCGAGCGCCTGGGCGCGATTACAGCGACAGTACCCATTGAACCGCCGTCTTCAGGTCCGCATCGCTGATCTTTTCCACGGGGTTTGGCGCCATGGGAATCGGGCCGTAAACGCCGGAACCACCGCTGCGCACCTTGGCCGCGAGTTTGGCGACGACGTCCTGACCCTTGTACTTCTTGGCGATGTCCTTGAGCGCCGGACCGACCAGCTTGGCGTCCACCTTGTGGCAGGCCATGCAGCCGGACTTGGTCATGATTTCTTCGCCGGTGGCGGCTTGCGCGCCAAGCGACAGCAGGGCGGCGCTGGCGACCAGCAGAATGTTGAATGTCTTCATGTGATTGTTTCCTTGAATGAGTGGGGGCGAAAGAAGCCCCCACGGTGGTTGATTAATAGACGTCGTGTTGCGTGTTGTTCACGTTGAACTTGCCGGTCGGTGTGATCAGGCGCGGGTCCGTGATCACGGCCTTGAGCTTGCGCGTCTTGTCGTCCACGATCACCAGCGCGGAAGTCTTGTCCTTGGCACTCCAGACCGAGAACCAGACTTCGTCGCCCGCCATGTTGTATTCTGGCTGAACGATGCGCCGCGCGCCGTCGTCCTTGATGCCCGACCAGTCGCCGATGGGCAGCACTTCGAAACCCTTTGCCAGGTTCTTGATGTCATAGACAGCGATCGACTGCGACAACTTGGGATCCGGATTGAGCGGGGTATCGACCCACAGGTTCGTGGACTTCGGATGGGTCTTGATGAACAGCGAACCGCCGCCCTGGCCCTTGACCGTTTCCACGACACGCCAGGCCTGGTCCTTGTGCTTGATCGGATCCGTACCGATCAGGCTGATGGTTTCGTCACCGAGATGGCTGGTGGCCCAGACCGGTCCGAACTTCGGATGAATAAAGTTGGCGCCACGACCGGGGTGTGGCACCTTGCCCACGTCGATGAGTGCGGTCAGCTTGTCTTCCTTGGTGTCGACCACGGCGATCTTGTTCGACGCATTGGCCGCCGTCATGAAGTAGCGTCCGGTCGAATCCATGCCGCCGTCGTGCAGGAACTGGGCTGCGTCAATGGTCGTGACCTTCAGATTTTTCAAGTCCTTGTAGCTGACGATCAGAATCTTGCCGGTTTCCTTGGCGTTGACGATGAACTCGGGATTGAAGTGGGAGGCGACGATGGCCGCAACGCGGGGCTCAGGATGGTATTCCTGGGTGCCGACCGTCACGCCGCGCGTCGATTCAACGCGGATCGGCTTGAGGGTGTCGCCATGCATGATGACAAACTGGGGCGGCCAGTAGCTTCCGGCAATCGCCAGCTTGTCTTCAAAGCCCTTGAACTTGGAAGTTTCCACCGAGCGCGCTTCCAGGCCGACCTTGATTTCGGAGACGCTGATCGGATCGGCCATCCACAGGTCGATCAGGTTGATGCGGGCGTCGCGGCCGATCACGTACAGGTAACGACCCGAAGACGACATGCGCGAAATGTGCACGGCGTACCCGGTCTTGATGATCTTCACGATCTTCTTGGTCTTGCCGTCGATCAGCGCAATTTCGCCGGCGTCGCGCAGCGTGACCGAGAACAGGTTGCCCAGGTCCAGGTCATTCATCTTCTTGGTGGGACGCTTCTCGGGCGCCACGGTGACCTTGAGCGAGGCCAGCATTTCCTTCATGCCCCATTCGGGCGGTGTCGGCGGCTCGTGCTGCACATAGCGCGCCATCAGATCCACCTGCTCGTCGTTGAGTTCGCCCGAGGTTCCCCAATTCGGCATGCCGCCTGGCGAGCCGTACTTGATGAAGACCTTGAGGTATTCCGTGCCACTCGGAATGGTCTTGTCGGTGGTCAGGGGTTTACCCGTTGCACCCTTGCGCAACACGCCGTGGCAACCGGCGCAGCGCTCAAAGTAAATCTTCTGCCCCGCAGCAAACTCGGCCACGCTCATCGGCGGCGCCTTGGGGTTGAGGCTGTGCACCATGGGCTCTTTGCCAACGGGCGAGGAGTCGCCCACTTGATAAGCCTTTTCCGTGGGAGCCAAGGGTTTTTCCTGGGCCTGAGCGCCAAGGGCCAGCGTCGTCAGCAGCACCGCTGCAGCACCCGCCAATCGTAGAGTCTTCATGATTTTCACTCCATATTTCCTGCAAATGACAATGTTCTATGTTCGAATGTTTGACCAGCTCGCCGAGCGTTTTCAATCGTTCTGTTCGAGCAGGCGAATTTTCTGCAAACCAGCTCTGCGAGTCCTTAATCTGGGATAAGGACGCGACAATCAAGTGCGGGCACGATGCGCTCGGCGCTGCACCAACGGCGCCAGTGGCCAGGTCCAAGTCCCGGCGCGGTCCGCTTCCCAAGGCCAGACGGCTTCGACGGGAGCAAGGCCATCCCAGGCGGTGCGCCGAACTGCGGCACGGGGTTGGGTCGGACGCGGGCACGCTGCAAGCCGGGTTAACCCTAGAGTGAGGCGTAAATGCCGCAAGCCAAAACAAATAGACAGCATGAGCCCGCCTTTTCCTGACGCATGGCAAAGAATATTTATATTTTTATTTTGCGTCGATCCGCCAAGCTCAACAACCCCTACCATCGATGGATTCCCCGGAGCCTCAAGTGCAAAAAACCCTTCCAGAACAATCCGCCTCCCCCTCCACCCTGGCCGCCCAACCCATCAGCGCCGAAGTGCTGATCGAAAAATACAGCAAGGGCGACGAAACCACGATCGAGCAGGTCAACCAGCGCGTGGCGCGCGCCCTGGCGCAGGCCGAAGTGCCGGAACAGCGCGCGCTCTGGGAGCAGCGCTTTGCCCAAGCGCTGGCTGAAGGCTTCGTTCCAGCCGGACGAATCCAGTCGGCCGCCGGCACGGCGCTGTCGGCCACGCTGATCAACTGCTTCGTGCAACCCGTGGGCGACTCGATCGCGCAGATCGAAGACGGCTACCCCGGCATCTACACGGCACTGACCGAGGCCGCAGAAACCATGCGCCGCGGCGGCGGCGTGGGCTACGATTTTTCGCGCATCCGCCCGCGCGGCGCCTGGGTCGGCAGCACGCAAAGCAGCGCCTCGGGTCCGGTGAGCTATATGCGCGTCTTTGACCGCTCCTGCGAAACCGTGGAATCGGCCGGCGCGCGCCGCGGCGCACAGATGGGCGTGCTGCGCTGCGACCATCCGGACATCGAGGAATTCATCCACGCCAAGGACTCAGGCGACCTGAAGAATTTCAATATCTCAGTGGGCGTGACCGACGCCTTCATGCAGGCCGTGCAGGCCGACACCGAAGTCGAGTTGACGCACCGCGCCGAGCCGGGAACGGCACAGATGAATGCGGGCGCGTATCAGCGCAGCGGCGACAGCGGCATCTGGGTCTATCGCAAGCTGCGCGCTCGCGACCTGTGGGACCAGGTGATGCGCTCCACCTACAGCCACGCCGAACCCGGTGTGCTGTTTCTGGACCACATCAACAAGGACAACAACCTCTCCTACTGCGAAACCATCGCCAGCACCAACCCCTGCGCCGAACAGCCTTTGCCGCCCTATGGCTGCTGCTGCCTGGGCTCCATCAACCTGACGCGCTTTGTGCAGAACCCTTTTGCCGAGAACGCGCGCTTTGACGAGGCCGGCTTCATCAAGGTGGCCAAGGTGGCCACGCGCATGCTGGACAATGTGCTGGATGTGACCGTGTGGCCACTGCCCCAGCAGCAGGAAGAAGCGCGCAGCAAGCGCCGCGTGGGTCTGGGCTTCACCGGCCTGGGCGACGCCTTGGTGATGTTGAATCTGCGCTACGACACGGCGCCGGCGCGCGCTGCGGCGCAACGCATTTCCGAGGTCATGCGCGACGCCGCTTATGAGGCCTCGCTGGAACTGGCCAAGGAGCGCGGTGCGTTCCCGCTGTTCAACGCCGACCTGTACCTGAGCGGCAGCAACTTCGCTTCGCGCCTGCCGCAAGGGCTAAAGGACAAGATCCGCACCCACGGCCTGCGCAACTCGCACCTGCTGTCCATTGCACCGACCGGCACCATCAGCCTGGCCTTTGCCGACAACGCCAGCAACGGCATCGAACCCGCCTTCAGCTGGAGCTACAACCGCAAGAAGCGCATGCCCGATGGCAGCTTCAAGGAATACGCTGTGGAAGACCACGCCTGGCGCCTTTACCGCCACCTCAAGGGCCCGGACGAGCCCCTGACCGAGGCCTTTGTCTCGGCGCTGGAGATGAGTGCGCAGGCCCACGCCGCCATGGTGGCGGTGGTTGCCCCGTTCATCGACACCGCCATTTCCAAGACCGTGAACGTGCCGGTGGATTACCCCTACGAAGACTTCCAGAACCTGTACATGCAGGCCTGGCTGGATGGCCTCAAAGGCCTGGCCACCTACCGGCCCAACGCCATTTTGGGCTCGGTGCTGAGCCTCACGTCCACGGCAACCGCCGCCGCCGCGCCGCTGCAGATCGACGGCGCGAATCGACGCATGGCGCTGGAGCAATTGCCCGCGCCGGTGCTGTCGTCGCTGCGTTGGCCCAGCCGCCCCGAGCTGCCCTCGGGCAACCCGGCCTGGACCTTCATGGTGCATCACCCCTTTGGCGACTTTGCGCTGTTCGTGGGCGAACTCGCACGCGAAGAAGGCGGCAGTCCGCAGCCGTTCGAGGTCTGGGTCAACGGCACGGACCAGCCACGCGGCCTGGGCGCCCTGTCCAAGACCCTGTCCATGGATTTGCGCGCCAACGACCCGGCCTGGCTGCAACTCAAGCTCGACGTGCTGGCCACGGTGGCCGAAGAACACTCGTTCGAAATGCCGTTCCCACCGCACGGTGAACGCCGTCTGTTCCCAGGTGTCGTGGCGGCCACGGCAGCGGTGATTCGCTGGCGCTGCGAGCAGCTCAAGGCCCTGCCCGCACAGCAGACCAAGGCGGTCCCGACGCCGGTGATCGACGCCATGTTCAGCCGCGGCGAGCCGCATACCGGACCGTCCGGCACGCTGGCCTGGTCGGTGGACGTGGACAACCCCGCCACCGGCGAGGCCTTCACCCTGACCCTCAAGGAAGTGACCCTGCCTGGCCCGGACGGAAGCATCGTCACGCGCCCCTGCGCCGTCGGCTTCTCGGGTAACTATCCGCGCGCGCTCGACGGCTTGGCACGCATCCTGTCGCTGGACATGCGCGTCATCGACCCGGCCTGGATCGGCATGAAGCTGCGCAAGCTGCTGAACTACGCCGAGCCGCTGGGCCACTTCATGGCCTTCGTGCCGGGTCTGCCGCACAACGAGCGCCGCCAGCAAACCTGGCCCTCGACCGTGGCCTATCTGGCGCGCCTCATCATTCACCGCTACGCCATGCTCGGCGTGCTGGACGAAGAAGGCTTCCCGCTGCGCGAAATGGGCGTGCTCGATGCACCCAAGGGCAAGGCCAGTGTCACGACCATGGCCGGAAAGGTCTGCCCCGAATGCGGCAACCCGACGGTGATCCACAAGGACGGCTGCGACTTCTGCACCGCTTGCGGCTACGTGGGGCAGTGCGGCTGATGCTGTGGTTTGCACCATGAGCCGCAAGTTTTCACCCATAAGCCGCAAGTCGGCCGCACCATAAGTTGCAAGTTTGGACTGGTGTGAGTTTCGAGTGACGGGTCTTGTCCTGACTGGACTGACCTTTTGATGATTTTCAGCAGCTTCTCTTCGGAGAGGCTGCTTTTTTTTGCGTTTAGGCCGGTATTACTTAGAGAACTCCGGCTAATCGGCCGCTAAGCCACGCCAGCATCGGGTTCCAGCCCTTTTGACTCGAATTTACCGGCTCCCTGCCCCATGTGAGTACACGTTTTGGGGGCAGGTCCCCTCAACAAGGGCGGCTTGGCCCTCTGACCCAACTTAGGGAACCGTCAGCACCTTAGGGTCGAACGATGGATTGCTGAAGCGGACGACATCGCCATGCATGAAGCCCCAGCCTTCCAGGTGCCCCACAGCGAGGGGCTTGCCGGCCACCAACTGGTAGTCGTGCTCAAACCTCTGCAGGCCCCGCGATACTTCCAGTCGAATGGTCATTGGCCGCACGGACTGCATCACTACCGTTTTCGTGTTTCCAATCGCTGCATTCCGCAGCGACAGCGTTACCGGCAGTTGCCGAAGCTGCTTCTCGCGAGCCGCCAGCAACTGCTCCTTTGCGTCCCGCTCCATCTTGGCGGATGCCGTGGCGGATTCGATTTGGGTGTCCTTCTGTGCAAGCTTCTTGGTGGTTTCAATCTTTTGAAGCACGTCCGCTTGCTGCGTTTTGAGAGTGGCGAACCAAGCCTTGGCCTGCGATGTCTCCACCGCAGTTGCATCAAAGGCAGCGCGGGGTTGCCCCTTCAGGGCAGGCTCCGCCTCGGTCTTGAAATCGCTGGCAACCCACTTGTCGACGACCTTCTTGTCTTTGAAGGAGCCATACCATTCCGCCGTAGCGCCAGCAGCAGCCGTTTGGGCAATGAATACCGGCTTGGTCGTGGCGGCCTTGATTGCCACTGCGAGTTCGTCCTTGGCCGCCGACGACAGCCCTTGCGCAGCTTCCTCGATTTGGTGGAACAGTGCCACATCGCTCTCAGTCGATTTCGCAACTGTTTCGAAGTCGACGGCCTCAAACAGTGGTTGGCTCAGCTTCAAGATCGACTTGAATTTGACTACGGTGTCGTCGCCACTGCCTGTGATGTCTGCCTTCGTTTGCTCAACTGTCGCGACTGCCTTGAGAGCTTTTGGAATGTTCTCGTTTAGCACTCCGGCCACGTCACCGTCCGCGGGCTTTGAAGAACAGCCAACGCAAAGGAAAAGAGCAGCGGTAGCCGCGATGAGTATGCTTTTCATTAATGTTTCCAATCAGACAAGTTACGGATGTTCCCTGCAAGCCTTCGACTCTAAGGGATAGCCGCTTGGCTGAGCTTGGCCGGCCCCAAGTTTCAGAGCTCGACGGAAAGATTCGTGGTGAGGGGGATACGGTCTTGACAAGTTTTGGGGCCCAACGCTGGAAATGCGGCACGCCGTAAAGTCGAGAGGCAAAGCAGGCATGCCAAACCTGGTGCAGCAGGGAACCCCGGCGAACCTGCGGAAAGTCGCCTCTTATGCGTAAATCCTGGCAGGAAGTCGCCGCTTATGGGGTCAATCGGTCCCCGGTTATGGTGGCAGCCCTACGCGCAAGCCCTTGATTTACATAGCGGGGTGGTCGTGGGTTATGCGTCAACCCACACGCAGCCGAGCGCCTCGGCTCAAAGTGATGGCGCTATCGGCCGCCCACTTTTGGCTCGCTCAAGACCTTGGTGATCAACAGATCCCAGGGTCTTTTTCTTTTGCTTTGCACGTCGGGTTGCGGACCCCCATGGCGGCATTGGCGCCGATCGATCGCCGTCCAAAACCCTGAGCCCTTCGAAACGGCGCGTCGATACAATCGTCTCCCAACTCCCTGCCGGCACCGGCGTTTCATGAAACAAAGCAAGCCCTACGGCCGCCACGTCGGTTCGCGCGAGCCGCGCGCCCTGACCATCACCACGACCGACGCGACGGCGGCACCCAGCAAGGCCGCATGGAACGAGCGGGGCTCCATACCCGACAAGGAGCCAAGGCGCACAGCGTTGCGCGTGCAACCCCAACAGCAAAAGCCCGGACTAGGCACGATGACCTTTCGGTTGCTGCTGCTGCTGGCAGCGATCTACGGATTCATCGCCGTGCGCGACAGCGTCTTCGTGCAAAACCTGATCATGCTGACAAGCAACACCAAGGCCAACATGATCTGCATCGATGGCGAGGTGCGCTACGAGGACTGGAGTCTTTGGAAGCGGTTGGTGGGCAACGGTGAATTCCTTTGCACCGATTGGAAAGCCCACAAAAAATCGAACCGCTTTCCGTTTCTCTGACCAGCCGCTTGGAACAACGCAGGCGCGCTGCGCCGGCGAAATTTGAAAGTCAGCCCCGCACCACCAGCACCGGCACATCGGCATGCGACAGCACCCGCTGCGCCACGCTGCCAAGCAAAAAGCGCTGCAGCCCGCGGCGTCCATGGGAGCCCATCACGATCATGTCGGCGCCCAGATCGGTGGCGGTGTCCACGATGCCTTCGTGCGGAACCCGGTTTTCCACGATGCGGGCTTCGGTGGCAATGCCCGCCGCCTTGAACGCGCTTTCCGCGTCATGGATGGAGCGGTGTGCCTCGGCCAGCGCGGCCGACAAGTACTCGGCCTGGCCGTAGCCGAAGTCCTCACCGACACCGGTGAACGGGTACGGATCGATCACGCACAGGACGGTCACGCCAGCACCAAAGGCCCTGGCCATGGCGATGGCTTTGTCCACGGCCTGCATGGAAGTGGACGAACCGTCCACCGGAACCAGAATATGTTTGAACACGCTGCGCTCTCCTTTTGTGTTTCAGTGATCGCCCACAGTGTGCGCGCCGTGGCGCAAAAAACCTTGACGCACATCAGCTTTCGCAGATGCCGAGGGGGCCCTCGCGTTGCCGAAGCCGCCGCTCGCGCGCTGAGCCGACAGTTGCTGACCTGAATCAACTTTCTTCGGGCGAATCACGGCTAGGCTCGGGGATTACCGATTGGAGTCATCACCATGCCGACATTGCAATGGTCAGAAGCGCTGGCCATGGGCCTGCCCTTCATGGACAGCACGCACCGCGAATTTGTTGATCTGCTGGGCGGTGTGGAGGAGGCCGACGACGCCGCGCTGCTGGAGCAGTGGCGCGCCTTGGTGACGCACACGCAGCAACACTTCGACACCGAGGACCGCTGGATGCGTGACACCCAATTTGCGTCCAGCAACTGCCACAGCGTGCAGCACCGGGTGGTGCTGCAGGTGCTGCGCGAAGGCGTGGATTTGGGCGCGAAGGGCGAACTGCAACCGATACGCCAAATGGCGCGCGAACTGGCGCTGTGGTTCCCGCAGCACGCGCAAAGCATGGACGCCGCGCTCGCGCTGCATTTGCGCCGCGTCGGCTATGACACGGCCAGCGGCGTCGTGCACGCCCCGCAGGCCTTGCCCGCCGAGATGATTCACGGCTGCGCCGGATCCACCTGCTCAGACCCTGCACCCAGCGCCAGCAACGCCGTCCTGGCTTGAAATTCCTGTTTTGACAGGGAAAACTGGCACGTAAACTGCTTGCATGATCCGGCGTGACGGCGATCTCCTCATGCAAGCGTCTTGGATGCTTATGAGGATTTCGCATAGTCTGCCCGAGAAAACCCCGATGCCTCAGCGCCCGTGCGCCGTTATAGTTGGCGCTGCGTTCAATGCGGTGCTGGATCAGTCACTGCGGTATGGAGCGATCTTCAACTTTTTCAACTGGAGCGAATCAATGAAATTCAAACAAACCAAACTGCTCGCCGCAGCCCTTGCCACCCTGGGCGCGCTGCTGGCCATGCCAGCGCACGCGGGCAAGACACTGGACGGCGTGAAGGCCCGTGGCCAGGTTGTCTGCGGCGTGAACACCGGACTGGCCGGCTTTGCCGCAGCCGATTCCGCCGGCAAGTGGTCGGGTCTTGACGTGGATGTCTGCCGCGCCGTCGCCGCCGCCGTGTTGAGCGATCCGGAAAAGGTGAAGTACGTGCCCCTGAACGCGCAACAGCGCTTCACGGCTTTGCAATCTGGCGAGGTCGATGTGCTGCCGCGCAACACCACCTTCACGCTCACGCGCGACGCATCGCTCGGTTTGAGCATCACCGTGCCCAACTACTACGACGGCCAGGGCTTCATGGTCACGGTCAAGAGCAAGATCAAGAGCGCCAAGCAGCTCAAGGGTCAAACGGTGTGCGTGCAGTCTGGCACCACCACGGAAAAGAACCTGACCGATTATTCCAAGGCCAACAACCTGAATATCAAGCCGGTGGTGTTTGAAAAGCTCGAAGCCGCTGAGAACGCCTACTTCACCGGCCGTTGCGTTTCCTATACGACCGACGCATCCGGCCTGGCATCCACCCGCAACAAGGTGGCGAAGAACCCTGCTGATCACGTCATCCTGACCGATTTGATCTCCAAAGAACCTCTGGGCCCGATGGTGCGCCGCGGTGACGACGAGTGGTTCGCCATCGTCAAGTGGGTCATGTACGGCCTGCTGGAAGCAGAAGAGTATGGCGTGACCCAAGCCAACGTGGACGCCATGAAGGCCAGCACCGACCCCGTGGTGCAGCGCCTGCTCGGCGGCGGCAATGAAGACACCGGCAAACTGCTGGGTCTGGACAAGGAATGGCTGGCGCGCGCGATCAAGGCCACCGGCAACTACGGCGAAAGCTTTGAGCGCAACGTCGGCCCCAAGTCTCCGCTGGGCCTGCCACGTGGCGTGAACAACCTGTGGAACAAGGGCGGCCTGATGTACGCCTACCCGATCCGCTGATCGCCTGAGACGATAGAAGACAAGCTGCCAGTACAAGCTCTTTGTACTGGCAGCAGCGTTTTTTGGTCTGCATTTTTCACAACCTGCGCCTTTGTCAGCGCCCCATCCCATGACAATGAAGTCTCCCCCCCCCAAGAAAAATTGGTCC
>CAIMSP010000088.1 GCA_903844215.1 uncultured beta proteobacterium
CACGCCGCGCAGGTTGACCACGCCCTTGATGTAGGCGGGCAACTGCGCCATGCGCGTGGGCCGGTCGTAGCCGCGAATTTCCTGCACCCGCAGCAAATCGATGCCGTATTCCTCGCTCCCCAGCTTGAAGGCCAGAAATTCCTTCACCGCCGCTTCGCTCGAATCTTTTGTCGCGCGGACTTCAGTGCGTGTCGGCTCGGCGAAGGCCTGCAGGGATGAGTTCATGGTGGTGCTCACTTATTCAAAGAAACCCAAAGAGACCGGTAGCTCCTCAAGCTCGCTCAACTGCAGCGCCTTGTCGGGCATGCACAGACTTTAGGTGGCGCCGCGTAGGCGCCATCTACAGAAACCGGTAGTGGCAGTACCGGTTTACCGGTAGTGCTTTGGAGCTTTGTGGCGAATCGGGGACAAGCAACAACGGCGCCCTGCCAAATCGGGCGCAGTTGGCGCGGCGCTGGACGTCGGACAGCTGGCGCGCAGGCTGCTAGCGCAGGTGCTTGCGCATCTTGGCGTTGAACGCCTCGGGGATACCAAGGCGGCGCGGCCCGGCTTGCAGCTCGAATGACCCGCCCGCAGCGAGGTGGCCAGGCTGCACGATGGCCAGATAGAAGCCGCAACAAGCGCGCTGCGCCATCGCTTTGGCGGCGCCGTTGAAGCCCATGGCGGCGTTGAATTTGTAGCAGGGTTCGCGCGGCTGCGTCACGCGAAGAACACAGTCGGAAAAGCGCAGCACATCGCCGACCCAGACCTCGGTTTCCAGCAGGCCTTGCAGCGTCAGGTTTTCCCCGACCGAGCCCCAGGGCAAGGCATCGTCAATGCCGCTCACACCGGCCAGCGCACGGGCGTCGCGCCAGAAGGCGTAGTGCTCGCTGGGGTAGGCATAGACGGCCTTGTCCAGGCCACCATGCACCGACAGATCGGCCTGCTCGTCGCCCACCAGGCCCATGGGCACCACGGCAACGTCGCCCGCCACGGGCTGCTTGTGGATCGCCGTGAGGATGGAGCGACCGTTGATTTGCACGCGCCGCGCGGACGCAACTTGGAGGCTGAGAAGTTGGGGCATGGCAAGACTCGGAGCAAAGAAGCGATTGTGCTTGGGTTCACGACAATCCCCCGCCATCAGGACATCATCCTTGGCCCGGGCCCTGAGCCGCCTGGGCCAGCAGCCAATCCCGAAAGGCCTGCACCAGCGGCGCTTGGGCGCGCGACTCGGGGTAAACCAAGTAGTAGGCGTCGCTGGGCGTGAGCGCCTGATCGGACAGCACGACCAGGGCGCCGCTGGCCAGTTCGGCCTGCACCAGAAAGCGCGGCAACAAGGCCGCGCCCAGGCCCGACACCGCCGCCTGGGCGATCATGGCGAACTGCTCGAAGCGCGGACCGCGCAGCGCATGCACCGGGTCCACGCCCACCAACTGGAACCAGTCGGACCATTGCGTGGGCCTTGTGCTCTGCTGCAGCAGCAGCACGGCGCCCAGGTCCTTGGGCGTGCGCAGACCATGCAGCGCCTGGTAGGACGGGCTGCACACCGGCACCACCTGCTCGTGCATCAGGTATGCACAGACCGCGCCCGCCCAATGAGGCGCGCCGTAATGGATCGCTGCATCGAAGGGCTCCAGGGCAAAGTCGAAGGGCTCGGTGCGCGCCGCCACGTTCAGCGTCACCTGCGGATGGCGCGCCGCAAAGTCACCGAGTCGGGGAATCAACCAGCGCGTGCCCAGGGTCGGCAGGACCGCCAGATTCAACAGGCCACCCGCGCCGCTGAAGGCCATGATCTTTTGCGTCGCGCCCGACAACTGCTGCAGCGCGCCGCGCAACTCGGCGGCGTAAACCCGGCCGGCATCGGTCAGCACGACGCGCTGGCGCACACGGTGGAACAGCGCCATGCCCAGGTGGGCTTCGAGCTGGCGCACCTGGCGCGACACGGCACTTTGCGTCAGATGCAGTTCGGCCGCAGCGCGGGAAATGCTGGTGTGCCGGGCCGCGGTTTCGAAGGCCAGCAGATCGGCCATCGGGGGCAGAAAGGATTTTTGCAACATGTGATGCAAAGGGAATGATGTTGGCGCACGATACTCCAAGTTGGCGGCCCTTGAATTGCCTGTTGCGGCGTGGACTGCGTCAGACGCAGCCAAGTTCAGTCTCATATAGCATCAAGTCGTTCCATTTCCTTGCTAGACAAGAGCGTCCTGTTGAGCCATATTCAGGCTCCCCTTCTATCCCTTCCATGCCCATGTCCAACGCCTCCACCCTTGCCACCGAAGTCGATCTGTTGCTGCAGCGCCTGGGTGTGCCCCGCGCCGCCTACCAGGGCGGCGAGCTCACGGTGTGTTCGCCGCTCAGCGGTTTGCCCGTCGCTGCCGTGGCGCAAACCACGCCGGCCCAAGCCACGCAGACCATCGCCCGCGCCCACGCCGCCTACCTGGCCTGGCGCAACGTGCCCGCGCCGCGGCGCGGCGAGCTGGTGCGACTGCTGGGCGAGGAGTTGCGCGCTGCCAAGGCCGATCTGGGCCTGCTGGTGACGCTGGAGGCCGGCAAGGTCGGCTCCGAAGGCGCGGGCGAGGTGCAGGAGATGATCGACATCTGCGACTTCGCCGTGGGCCTGTCGCGCCAGCTCTACGGCTGCACCATGGCGACCGAGCGCGCCGAGCACCGCATGATGGAGACCTGGCATCCGCTGGGCGTTTGCGGCGTGATCTCGGCCTTCAATTTTCCGGTCGCGGTGTGGAGCTGGAACGCCGCGCTGGCCCTGGTCTGCGGCGACGCCGTGGTCTGGAAGCCGTCGGAAAAAACCCCGCTCACGGCCCTGGCCACGCTGGCCATTGCGCAGCGCGCGCTGGCCCGTTTTGGCGACGCGCCCGAGGGTCTGCTGGGGCTGTTGATCGGCCAGCGCGACCTCGGCGAGCTGCTGGTGGATGACCACCGCGTTGCCGTGCTGTCGGCCACCGGCTCCACGGCCATGGGGCGCCAGGTGGCGCCGCGTCTGGCGGCGCGCTTTGCCCGCGCCATCCTGGAACTGGGCGGCAACAACGCGGCCATCGTGGCGCCTTCGGCCGACCTGGACCTGGCGTTGCGCGGTATCGCCTTCGCGGCCATGGGCACAGCCGGCCAGCGCTGCACCACGCTGCGCCGCTTGTTCGTGCACGCCAGCATCTATGACAGCCTGGTGCCGCGCCTGGCCAAGGTGTATGCGAAGGTCCAGGTCGGCGACCCGCGCACCCCGGGCACGCTGGTGGGTCCGCTGATCGACCGCGCCGCCTTTGAGGGCATGCAAAAGGCGCTGCAGGAAAGCCTGGCGCTGGGCGCCACGCTGCATGGCGGCGAGCGCGTCGCGGACAGCGCCGGCGAGCAGGCGTACTACGTGCGTCCGGCGCTGGTGGAACTGCCCAGCCATGCCGGTCCGGCGCTGCGGGAAACCTTCGCGCCCATTCTCTACGTCATGCGCTACGAGACGCTGGACCAGGCCATCGAATGGCACAACGCGGTCGGCGCCGGCCTGTCGTCTTCGATCTTCACGCTCAACGTGCGCGAGGCCGAACGCTTCATGTCTGCCGCCGGTTCGGACTGCGGCATTGCGAACGTCAACATCGGCCCCAGCGGCGCGGAAATCGGCGGCGCCTTTGGCGGCGAAAAGGAAACCGGTGGCGGCCGCGAAGCCGGCTCCGACGCCTGGAAGGCCTATATGCGCCGCGCCACCAACACCATCAACTACTCCACTGCCCTGCCCTTGGCGCAGGGCGTGAGCTTCGACATCGGAGACTGAGCCGTGCCCGCCACCAGCGCGCGCAGCGGCGGCCAGATCCTGGTCGATCAACTCCTCTTGCACGGCGTGGAACAGCTGTTCTGCGTTCCCGGCGAAAGCTTTCTGGCGGTGCTCGACGCATTGCACGACGCCGCCATCGCCGTCAGCGTGTGCCGCCAGGAAGGCGGCGCGGCCATGATGGCCGAGGCCCAGGGCAAGCTCACCGGGCGCCCCGGCGTGTGCTTTGTCACGCGCGGACCCGGCGCCACCAACGCGGCAGCCGGCGTGCACATCGCACACCAGGACTCCACGCCGCTGCTGCTGTTCGTCGGCCAGGTGGCACGCGGCGCGCTCGGGCGCGAAGCGTTCCAGGAACTGGACTACGGCGCCGTGTTCGCCAGCATGGCCAAATGGGTGGTGCAGATCGACGACCCGACGCGCCTGCCCGAACTGGTGTCGCGCGCCTTTCACGTCGCCACCTCGGGGCGACCCGGCCCGGTGGTGATCGCGCTGCCCGAAGACATGCTCACGCAGTTGGCCGTGGTGGCCGACGCCCTGCCCTACGCCGTCTCAGAAACCCACCCTGGCGCGGCGCAACTGGCAGAGCTTGAGCGGCGCCTGGCAACGGCGCAGCGCCCCTTCGTCATCCTGGGCGGCAGCCGCTGGTCCGAGCAGGCGGTGCAGCAGTTCGCCGGTTTTGCACAAAGTTATGCACTGCCCGTGGCCTGCTCGTTTCGGCGCCAGATGCTGTTCAACGCCGAGCACCCAGGCTACGCCGGCGACCTCGGCCTGGGCGTGAACCCGCTGTTGCTGGCGCGCATCCGCGCCTCGGACCTGCTGATCCTGGTCGGCGGGCGTCTGTCCGAGGTGCCCTCGCAGGGCTACGAGCTGCTGAATATCCCCAATCCTCAGCAGACCCTGGTGCACGTGCACGCCGACGCCGATGAACTGGGCAAGCTGTACCGCGCGGCCCAGTCGATTCACGCCACGCCCCAGGCCTTTGCCCAAGCCGTCGCCACGCTTGGCCCGCCGTCGGCCCCGGTCTGGGCGGCCGAAACGGCGCAGGCGCATGAGGATTTCCAGCGCTGGAGCGACCCGGCACCGATCCGCATTCCAGGTTCGCTGCAGATGGGCGAGGTGATGCAGCAGCTACGCGATGTGCTGCCGTTCGACACGATCTTTTGCAACGGTGCGGGCAACTTCGCCACCTGGGTGCACCGCTTCTGGCCGTTTCGCGCCTACGCCAGCCAGTTGGCACCGACCAGCGGCTCCATGGGCTACGGTCTGCCCGCCGGTGTGGGCGCAAAACGCCTGTGGCCGCAGCGCGAGGTGGTGGTGTTTGCCGGCGACGGCGACTTCATGATGCACGGCCAGGAGTTCGCCACCGCCGTGCAGTACGGCCTGCCGATCCTGGTGCTGCTGCTGGACAACGCCATGTACGGCACCATCCGCATGCACCAGGAACGGCACTACCCCGGACGCATCAGCGCCACGCAGTTGCAGAACCCCGACTTCTGCGCCTACGCCCAGGCGTTTGGCGGCCACGGCGAGCGCGTAGTCCACACCGAGGAATTTGCGCCGGCCCTGGCCCGCGCCCGCGCCAGCGGCAAACCCGCCATCCTGCATTGCCTGCTGGACCCGCAGGCCATCACGCCCTCGGGCACGCTGCAAGGCCTGCGCGACGCCGCGCTCAAGGCACAGGCGGCGGGCTGATCAGCGCGGCTCTGCCCCGACAGCGCTGTCGGGGCAGAGTGGTGCGAATTTAGCGCTCGATGGTCTTGTTCCAGCGCGCGTTCCAGGCCGGGCGGTTCGCGTTCACGGCGTCCCAGTCCAGGGTCACGGCGTTCTTCATCCACTTGCTGATGTCGGCGACCTGGGCCACGCCCTCACCCACGACCGGGGCCTTGGGGTTGGTGGGGATCTGGCTGCCGAACTGCAGCACGTTGGCCTGGGCCAGCGGGCTCAGAATGAACTCGGCCAACTTTTGCGACAGCTCGGGTTCGCTGTTCTTCGCGATCACGCACTGACCCACCATCAGCACCACCGAGCCTTCCTTGGGCTGGGCGTATTCCACCGGAATGCCCTTGGCCTTGAGCGCGGCCACCGAGGTCGGAGTCAAGGGGAAGAGCGCGGCTTCGCCGGTCTGCACCATCTCGGAAATCTTGGCCGAACTCGGGATGTACTCGAGCACGTTCGGGCCGATGGTGGTGGGCCAGGCCTTGAAACCGGGCTCGACGTTCTTGTCGCTGCCGCCCTGGATGCGGTTGAACATCAGGAAACCGTGCAGACCGAAGGACGAGGACGACATCGACTGGAACACCACCTTGCCCTTGAACTTGGGATCGGCCAGGTCCATCCACGAGGTCGGCGCCGCCCAGCCTTTTTCCGTGAACATCTTCTTGTTGTAGGCCAGGCCCGTCATGCCCAGGCTCACGCCGCTGGCCATGTCGCCCTTGAAGCGCGCCGCCGGGTAGATGTCATTGAGCGCGGCGCTGGGGCGCTGCTTCTCGCACAGGCCCATGCCGATGGCGCGCACCATGATGCCGTCGTCCAGGAACATGACGTGCATCTGCGGCTTGTCCTTGTTCGCCTGGGCCTTGGCCAGGATGTCCGACGACGTGCCGGGCACGACCACGACCTTGACGTTGTTCGCCTTCTCGAAGGCCGGGAAGGCGTACTGCGTGTAGGCCTTCTCCATGGTGCCACCGTTCATGCCGATGTACAGGGTCTTGGTCTGGGCGCTGACTGTGCCTGCGGCGAGCAGGGCAGCGCCGGCAACGGCGCCCAGGAGCGCGTGGCGCAGGGTGATGGGGGAGCGGGTCATGGTGTCTTCCTTTCAAGGGTGGGTGGGAACGGGGAACTCAAGATCTTGCATCAAGGGGCGCGGGGAACGGGGCTGTCGGCGCTGCGGAAACGGTCCACGGCAAAAGCGCCGATGGGCGTGCTGCTGCGGCCGTCACGCGCCAGCTCGGCCAGCACCTCGCCGGCCGCCGGGCCGATCTGGAAACCGGCGCCGGAAAAGCCGAAACCGTGGAACAGCCCCGGCGTGGTGGAGCTCGGACCCAGCACCGGCTGGCGGTCCGGCAGATTGCCTTCGGTGCCGCTCCAGCTGCGAATGAGCTGCGCGTGGCGCAGCGCCGGCAGCAGCGCCACGGCCTGGCGCGACAGCTCGGCCAGGGCGCGGCGTTCGCTGCGCGCGCGGTCGGCGTCCAGCGCCACACCGGCGCCGCCGCCCAGCACCAGATTGCCACGCGCGACCTGGCGGCAGTAGATGCCCCCGCCTTCCACGCCCAAGCTCCAGTCCAGGAAATGCGGCAGGGGTTCGGTCACGGCCATGGCCGGATGCCCGGACTGCATGGGCACGGCCTCGCCAAACTGCGCCGCGATGGCGCCGGCCCAGGCGCCGGCACAGTTCAGCAGCACCGGCGCCCGAACCTGCAGCGCCGAGCCCGAGCGCAGCCAGAACTGCGCGCCATCGTGGCGCACTTCGTCCAGCGCGCTGTGCTCGAAGATCTGCGCGCCGGCGCGCCTGGCGGCCTGGGCAAAGGCCGGCGACACGAGCCGCGGGTTCGCCTGTCCGTCTTCGGGGCAGAGCGAGCCGCCCACGGCGTTCGAGCCCAACCAGGAACAGCGTTGCCGCAGCTCGGCCGCAGACAGCAGTTCCAGGCCGAGATCGAAATCGCGCGTCAGCGCCTGGTAGCGCTCCAGCGACGCCATTTCTGCGGCGCTGCGCGCGATCTTGAAATGGCCGCTGCGCTGGTATTCGCCATCGGTGCCGATGCGGCGCGCCAGGTCGGCCCAGATCGCATGCGCGCGCTGCGCCAGCGGCAACTGGCACAGGGCGCGCCCCTGGCGCCGCACGCCGCCAAAGTTGACCCCGCTGGAGCGCGAGCCGCACAGGTCGCGCTCCAACAGCACCACCTGCAGCCCCATGCGGCGCAAGGCCAGCGCCGCAGAACTGCCGACGATGCCGCCGCCCACGATCGCCACGTCGGTCTGCATCGGCTGCTCACTCATGGCGGGTCCTGCGCCTGCAGCAAGTGCATGGGGATCGGCTTGAGCGGCGCCTGTGCGCGCCAGCGTCCCACCTGCGCCACGGCTTGACCGCTGGCCTGCGCCAGTAGCTCGGCCGCGGCAACGCCGCACATCCGGCCCTGGCAGCGGCCCATGCCGACGCGCGACAAGGCCTTGAGGCGATTCATTTCGCGCACGCCACTGTCCTGCACGGTGCGGCGCAAATCGCCCGCCGTGATGTGTTCGCAGCGACAAACCACCAGCTCATCCGGCGCCTGCGCGGCCCAGTGGTCCGGGAAGGAAAAGGCGCGCTCGAGTCCGGCGCGAAAGCCTTGCAGGCGCTGCAGCCGCTGCTCCAGCGCGCTGGCCCGCGACGCGTCCACGGCCACGCCCGCGTCGCCCAGCAGGGTCAGCGCGGCCAGCTCGCCCGCCCACTCGGCGGCGTCCGCGCCCATGATGCCGGCGCCGTCGCCTGCCAGGTACACGCCCGCGACGCTGGAACGCCCGCGCGCATCACGCTCGGGCAGGTGCGCGCGCTGTTGCGCCGACCAGGCGAAGCGGCAGCCCAGCAGGTCGGGCAACTGGGTCTCCGAGCGCAGCCCATGGCCCATGGCGACGGCGTCGCAATTCAGGCTTTGTTCCTGCGTTCCGTCGTGCCAGACCACGGCGCGCACACGCGACTCGCCGAGCACGCGCAACGGGCGCACGCCACGGTGCAGCGCCACGCCGTGGGCGCGCAGCCAGGCGACGAAATACAGGCCCTTGGCCAGCACCGTCGGCTGGGTCAACAAGGCCGGCAGCGCGGCCACTTGGTCGGCAAACCGGCTGCTGTCCAGCACCGCCGCCACCTCGACGCCAGCGCGCGCGTACTGCCAGGCGATGAGGTAGAGCAGCGGGCCGCTGCCCATGAAGACCACGCGCGAACCAATCGCGCAGCCCTGGAATTTGAGCGCCACCTGGGCGCCGCCCAGGCTGTAGGCGCCGGGCAGGGTCCAGCCGGCAAGCGGCAGCACGCGATCGGTGGCGCCGCTGGCCACGATGAGCTGGCGGTAGGGCTGTTGGCGCGTGCTCTGGCTTGGGCCGTGCAGCACATCGAGCCCGCCGCCCTGGGCGCTCCAGACCAGGCTGTCGGGCTGATAGTCCACGCTGTGCCGCAGGCCGTCGGCCGCGGCGTGCAGTTGGCTGGCGCGGGCCGCTTCAAAGCCGTACAGCGACTTCGCCGAACGCTGAAAATTCTCCGGGGGACGGCGGTAGATCTGGCCGCCGGCGCGCGGCGCTTCGTCCAGCAGCACCGGGCGCAGGCCATGCGCCACCAGGGTCTGCGCCGCGCGCACCCCGGCCGGTCCGGCGCCCACGATGACGGGCTGCAAACTCATGCGGCCAGCCCCCCGCTGCGCAGCGCCATGCCCGGCGCAATGAAGGTGGAGCAGGCGCGCAGGCGTTCGCCCGCAGCCGTCTGCATCCAGCAATCCTGGCAGGCGCCCATCAGACAAAAGCCGGCGCGTGGCGCAGCGCTGAATTCGTTGCGCCGCAACTGTGCGCTCAAGGTGAGCACGGCCGTGAGCACCGTGTCCCCCGCCAGCGCGCTGGCCGGTTGGCCGTCGAGCGTGAAGTGCACGACGGCGCGCTGCTGTTCGGCGACGCGGTGCAACAGCGGGGCGCTCAAGTTGCTCATGAATTGCGCCCGACGAGGACTCGGTCGAGACCATAGACGCGGTCCAGCAGCAGCATGGCGCAGGCGGTCACGGCCACCATCAGCGCCGACACCGCCGCCATCAAGGGATCGATGGATTCGGTGGCGTACATGTACATGCGCACCGGCAGCGTCACGGTGCTGGGCGCGGTGACAAAGATCGACATCGTCACTTCGTCAAAGCTGTTGATGAAGGCCAGCAGCCAGCCGCCGGTGACGCCGGGCAGGATCATGGGCAGGGTGATGCGCGTGAACACCGTGGCCTGGCTCGCGCCCAAGGACAGCGCGGCTTGCTCGGCGCTGCGGTCAAAGCCGACCAGCGCCGCCACCACCAGGCGCAGCGTGTACGGCGTGATGATCAGCGCGTGGGCCAGAATCAGCCAGCCAAAACTGCCGCCGCCGCCAACCAGGGCAAACAAGCGCAGCAAGGCCACGCCCAGCACCAGATGCGGAATGATCAGCGGCGAGAGAAACAGGCCATTCAAGAAGCCGCGCCCGGCAAACTGGTAGCGCGTGATGGCCAGCCCTGCGGGCACGGCCAGCAGCGTGGCCAGCGTGGCCGAGGCCAGCGCCAGCCACAGGCTGTTCCAAAACGACTGCATGAAATCGGGGTGTTCAAACACCGCGCGAAACCAGCGCAGCGAGAACTCGGTCGTGGGCAGCGTGAGCGTGTTCTCGGGCGTGAAGGCCACGACGCACACCACCAGCAGCGGCGCCAGCATGAAGGCAATGACCAGGGCGTTGAAGGCCAGGGCGAGGGGTCCGTTCTTTCTCATGGCTTCAGCCCAGGGCCTTGCGATAGCGGCCTTCGAGCAGCCGGTTGTAGCTCAGCATCACCAGCAGATTGGCCACCAGCAGGGTCAGGGCGATCGCCGCGCCCAGCGGCCAGTTGAGCTCGTGCAGGTACTCGTCGTAAACCACGGTGGCGACCATCTTCAGGCGCCGTCCACCGAGCAGCCCCGGAATCGCAAAGGCGCTGGCCGACAGGCCAAAGACGATCAGGCTGCCCGAGAGGATGCCGGGCAGCACCTGGGGCAGCACGATGCGGCGCAGCGTGATGAAGGGCGTGGCCTGGAGCGAGAGCGCGGCGTTTTCCACGCCGGGGTCGAGCTTTTGCAGCGAGGTCCAGACCGGGATCACCATGAAGGGCAACATCACATGCACCAGCGCCACGACCACGGCGATCTCGGTGTAGAGCATCTTCAGCGGAGCGACACCGAACACGCCCAACAGCTTGTTCACCAGGCCTTGCGGCCCGAGCAGCATGCTCCAGCCAAAGGCGCGCACCACCACCGACACCAGCAGCGGCGCCAGCACCACCAGCAGCAAGATGGAGCGCCAGGGCGGCCCCATGCGGCTGAGCACATAGGCCTCGGGCGCGCCCACGAGCACGCAGATCAAGGTGACCAGCGCCGAGATCCAGAAGGTGCGCCAGAAGATGCCGTAGTAGTAGTCGTCGGTGAACACATGCTGAAAATGTTCCAGCGTGAACTCTCCCGCCTTGACGCCGGTGAGCGGGTCGTAGGCGTTGAAGGACAGCACGGCCGTGAGCAGCAGGGGCACCAGCAGCAACGCGGCAAACAGCGTCAGCGCCGGCGCCGAGAGCCACCAGGGAGTGAACTGGCCGGCCCTCATGGCGTGGCGCCCGCCTCATCGCAGGGCAACAAGCGCATGCAGTGGTCCGGCCAGTCCAGGCCTGCGGCCTGGCCTTCATCGAGCGCCGGGCGGCCATCGTTCGGGCTCAGCACCAGCAGCTCGCCCAACGCGGTCTGCATGGCGTAGAGCCACTGGCTGCCCAGAAAGAAGCGTTCGCGCACGCTGCCGTCCAGGCGGCCGTGGCCCGGTGCGACGAGTTGCAGCTTCTCCGGGCGCAGGCTCAACAGCACGGCGGCGCCGGCGCGAAAACCGGCGTCGTCCACCTGCACCTCGAGGCAGGACAAGGCGACGCGGGTGCGCGCAGCGCTGTCCAGCACCCGGCCCGCAAGCAGATTCGCCTTGCCCACGAAGCTGGAGATGAAGCGCGTGCGCGGGTGTTCATAGACGCGGTGCGGGTGGTCGATCTGGGTGGCGCGACCGCCCTCCATCACCACCACGCGGTCGCTGATGGACATGGCCTCGCTCTGGTCGTGCGTCACCATCACCGTGGTGGTGCCGACCTTGCGCTGGATCTTGCGCAGCTCGAACTGCATTTCCTCGCGCAGCTTGGCGTCCAGATTCGACAACGGTTCGTCCAGCAGCAGCACCGGCGGCTCGATCACCAGGGCGCGCGCCAGCGCCACGCGTTGCCGTTGCCCACCCGAGAGTTCGCGCGGGTAGCGTGCCGCATAGTCCTCCAGATGCACCAGCGCCAGCGCCGCCTTGACGCGCTCCAGGCGCTCGGCCTTGGGGCACTTGCGCATCTCCAGGCCGAAGCTCACGTTGTCGGCCACGCTCATGTGCCCAAACAGCGCATAGCTCTGAAACACGATGCCCAAGCCTCGGGTGTTGGCCGGCACCTGCGTGATGTCGCGGCCGTCGAGTTCGATGCGGCCGCTGCTCACCGCCTCGAAGCCGGCGACCATCTGCAAGGTGGTGGTTTTGCCGCAGCCAGACGGCCCGAGCAGCGAGACAAATTCGCCTTTTTCCACCACCAGGTTGAGGTCCGAGACGGCGCAGGTCGGCCCGTAGAACTTGGTTAACTGGCTGAGCTTGAGGAATGACATGAACGCGAGAGCCTTTCGTCTGACCGGACGGCTGCACCAGCACGGGCCATCGGTCCCCCCCTGTTCACCGGGATGGCGGGAGGACTTCACTGTATTGCAAGAAGCAAACCAGCTTGCTCAGGGTATTCCACTAATCAGAATGTCAATTCAAATTATTCCGATAGACGGAATATTATTGCTAGAATATTGATAAATTATTTCACTGAATGAACGTATGAAAACCCCTTCCCAGGCCAGCGGTGGCGTTGCACGCGTCTTCCTGCTGATCCGCGCCCTGACCGAGGCGCAACGGGAGGGTGGACGCGTCACGCAACTGGCGAAAGCGGTTGGCTTGACTCAGGCCACGACGCACCGATTGCTGCAGTCGCTGGTGGACGAGTCCATGGTCGAGCAGGACTTGCGCAGCAAACGCTACCGTCTGAGCGTGGACTTCTTTGCGCTGGCCGCCAGCGCGGGCAACCCCGGCGAACTGCGCAGCCTGTGCCGACCGGTGCTGTTGCGCCTGTGCGCCAGCCTGGGCGACAGCATCTTCCTGCTGGCGCGCAGCGGCTTTGACGCGGTCTGCCTGGACCGCAGCGACGGCCCGTTTCCGATTCGCTCTTTCACCGGCGACATCGGCGGACGCATTGCCCTGGGTGTGGGCCAAGGCGCCATGGCGATTCTGGCGTTTCTGCCCGAGGCCGAGCGCGAAGAGGTGATCCGCTTCAACCTGTCGCGCGTGCGGGCCTATGGCGTGTACGACGAAGTCTATTTGCGCACCGAAATCGAGCGCGTGCGCCACACTGGCTACTGCGCGCGCAACACCGGACTGCTCGAAGGCATGGCCGGCGTGGCCGTGCCGGTGTTGGACCATGAGGGCCGCGCCGTCGCCGCCTTGAGCGTGGGCACCATCGCCGACCGCCTGAACCCGGAGCGACTGCCCACCGTGGTGGACATGCTCAAGCGCGAAGCGGCGGCGCTGGGTCCGAAAATTCATCCCTTCGACGTGACGCTGCGCCGACCATCGCAAAGCCTGGGCGGCACGCCCGCCGAGTTGCGCATCACGGCGGTCCCACCGCCCGACTGAAGCGCTGCAGAGAAGCTTGACCTATGGCGCCTCTGTTGTGCGCCTGTCCGGCATCCAATCCGGTTGCGCCCGGCCGCATGGCGCCGCCACGCGGCGCAGCTACATCATCCCCAGCATGCGCGGGAACCAGGTGGACATGGCCGGCCAGTAGGTGACGATGCCAAGGAAACCCAGCATCGCCAGCAACCAGGGCCAGACCGCAATCGTGAGCTCGGTGATGCCCATCTTGGTGATGCCGGACGCGACGTACAGGTTCAGGCCCACCGGCGGATGGCACATGCCGACCTCCATGTTCACCACCATGATGATGCCGAAGTGCACCGGGTCGATGCCCAGCTTCATGGCCACCGGAAACAGGATGGGCGCGAAGATCAGCACGATGGACGAGGGCTCCATGAAGTTACCCGCGAGCAGCAACATGATGTTCACGGCCAGCAGGAAGCTCACCATGCCCAGGCCATTGCCCAGCATCCAGTCGGCCAGCGCCTGCGGTATGTTCTCGTTGGCCATGATGAAGGAGAACAGCACGGCGTTGGTGATGATGTAGAGCAGCATCGCCGACATATTGGCCGAGTTCAGCAGCACGCGTGGCACGTCCTTGAGCTTCATGTCCTTGTAAACAAACACCGCCACGAAGAAGGCATAGACGGCGCTCATGGCCGCCGCTTCGGTGGGTGTGAACATGCCGGTGTAGATGCCGCCCATCACAATCACGATCAGCAGCAAGCCCCAGGCCGAGGTCTTGAAGGCGACCCAGCGCTGCGGCCAGCTCGCCTTGGGCAGGCGCGGATAGTTGAACTTGCGCGCGCGGTACCAGGTGACGCCGCCCAGCACGCAGGCCAGGGCGATGCCGGGGACGACGCCGGCCATGAACAGCGCGCCCACCGAGGTGTTGGTCGCCACCGAGTACATCACCATCACGATCGAGGGCGGGATCAGGATGCCCAGGGCGCCCGAGGTGGTGATCACGCCCGCGCCAAAGCTCTTGGGAAAACCCGCCTTGACCATGGCCGGCAGCAGGATCGAGCCGATCGCCACCACCGTGGCCGGGCTCGATCCCGACACGGCCGCGAACAGCGCGCAGGCCAGCACCCCGGCCAGACCCAGACCGCCATACCAGTGGCCCACCATGCTGGAGGCGAAGTTGATCATGCGCCGCGCCACCCCGCCGTGCGTCAGGAAGTTGCCGGCCAGGATGAAGAACGGGATCGCCATGATCTCGAACTTCTCGATGCCGGTGAACAGTTTGAGCGCCACGGATTCGAGCGGCACCGTGGTGAAGCCAAACAAAAAGGTCAGCACCGTCAGCCCCAGCGAGATCGAGATCGGCATGCCGGTGAGCATCAGCGCCAGCAGCAGCACAAAGATGATGGTGGCGTTCATTTCGCGCTCCCTTGGCTGTCGCCGGCTTCGTTCGGGTGCAGGTTGTCCTTCATGGCGTAGGGATTGAGGTCCACCGGCGGCAACTCTTCCTCCAGGCCATCGACGTGACCGTGGTCGTGGTGCGGCAACTCCCCGGTCTGCACAAAACCGAGCATCACCTGCAGAAAGCGAAAACACATCAGGCTGCTGCCCAGCGGCACGGCGCTGTACACCATCCAGGTGGGCCACTCCAGATCGGGCGTGGTCGGCCCTTCCGGGATGCCGTCGAGCGACATGCCCAGCAGTTTGAACCAGGCGTGGTGCGCGCCGTTCTCCCAGACAAAGCCCGCCGCCAATGCCGCCACGATGCCGGTGAACAGCGCCCCCGCGCACAGGCCCAAGATGATGAACTTGCCGCGCATCTTTTCGTTCATGCGGTTGATCAGCACATCCACGCCGACGTGGATTCCGGTGCGCACACCGTAGGCCGCTCCGAACTTGCACATCCAGACAAACATGATGATGGTCAGTTCCTGCGCCCAGGTCAGGTTCAGCGAGAGCAGCCAGTCCTGCACGCCCGGAATGGCCATGCCGGCCGCGTAGCGGTGCACCACGGCGACGAAGATGATCAGTGTTGCGCCGCCCATCAAAAAGGTGACGATCCACTCTTCGAGGTGATCCAGAAATTTCATGAGGGCACTCCGGCGCTAACGGTCATGTCTCGGCAGCGAAGCGCCCCGAGCCATGACCGTCAGTTCTTGCACGTTAATTCAGTAGTGACAGTTGGCGCTAGCGCTTTGACTCACAGCTTGCTGGGGTCGAAGCCGGTGGCCTTGTAGAACTCCTGCAGCGTTTCTTTGCCCACGCGCTCGGTCATCTTGATGTGCACCGGCGCCATCGCCTTTTTCAGAGCAAAGCGTTCATCCTTGGTGGGCACATAGACGATCGTCTTGCCGCTCTTCTTCACGCCCTCGAGCGCGCTGTCGTTTTCTTCCTGCGCAATTTTGTTGGCGAAGATGGTGGCGTCCTTCATCGCCTGCTCCAGTTGGCCGCGCACATCGGCGGGCAGGCCGTCCCAGAACTTCTTGTTCACGATCACCGCGTAGCCCAGATAACCGTGGTTGGTGATGGAGAGGTGCTTTTGCACCTCGTGCATTTTTTGCGTGTAGAAGTTGGAGATCGGGTTTTCCGTGCCGTCCACCACGCCCGTCTGCAGCGCCTGGTACACCTCGGAGAAGGCCATCACCTGGGGAATGCCGCCGACCGAGCGGATCTCTTCTTCCAGTACCTTGGACGACTGAATGCGGAACTTCTTGCCCTTGTAGTCGGCCACAGCCTTCAGCGGCGTGTTGGCAGAGAAGGATTTGAAGCCGTTGTCCCAATAGGCCAGGCCCTTGATCCCCTTGGGCTCGAGTTTGGCCAACATGGCCGCGCCCACCGGGCCCTGGGTGATCTTGTGCAATTCGTCCGTGTCGTCAAACATGAAGGGGAAGTCAAAGGCCTCGAACTCCTTCACGCCCAGGGGTCCGAACTTGGCCAGCGAGGGCGCCAGCATCTGCACCGAACCGATCTGCAGCGCCTCCATCTCTTCCTTGTCCTTGTACAGCGCGCTGTTGGCATAGACCTCGACCTTGGCCTTGCCCTTGGTCAGCTCCGCAGCCCTCTTGGCGAAGAACTCCGACGCCTTGCCCTTGGGCGTGTCGGCCGCCACCACGTGGCTGAATTTGATGACGATTTGCGCGTTCGCGGCCAAGGCCGCGCAACCGAGCAACAATCCCAGCAGCAGTTTGGATGTTTTCATGGGTAGTTTCTCCAGAAGGTAAAGTAGGAAAGTGGCGCGCTCTGTGCGCTTGAGTGCACTATGACGCCGAAATGAAGATTTGTCATCGTGGAAAACCCAATGAGGCCAACACGCCCCGCCTTTGTCCCCGGTCAACCTTTGAAGGAATGATTGATGCTATTAAACGCAAAGGCGCAAGCCATGACGGCGGCAGCGCAACGGCTGTGGAGCACCTGGCAGAACAACGCGCGCATTGAGCAACTGCCCTTGGCCTGCCGTCCGATGACGCGCGCTCAGGGCTATCAGGTCCAGGCCGAAGTGGCGCGCCTGTCGGGCCAGGCCGTGATGGGCTGGAAGATCGCCGCCACCAGCGCAGCCGGGCAAAAGCACATCGGCGTGGAGGGTCCGCAGGCGGGTCGCATGCTGGCCGGGCGTTCCTTTGACAGCGGCGCCGTGCTGCCGCTCACCGGCAACGGCATGCGGGTGGCCGAGGCCGAGTTCGCCTTCAAAATGGGCCGAGACTTGGCGCCGCGCGCCGCGCCCTACACCCAGGACGAAGTGCTCGCAGCGGTGGCGTCGCTGCATCCATCCATCGAAGTCCCGGACTCGCGCTACCGCGACTTCGCCAGCGTGGGCGAGGCGCAGTTGATCGCCGACAGCGCCTGCGCCTGCTACTACGTGCTGGGTCCGGCCACGCATTTCGACTGGCGCGGGCTGGACCTGTCCAGCCACGCCGTCAGCGCGTCGGTGAACGCCCAGGTCAAGGCGCAGGGAACGGGTGCGGCCGTGCTCGGCGACCCGCGCATTGCGCTGGTCTGGATGGTGAACGAGATCTCGCGCATCGGCGAAACGCTGCACGCCGGCCAGGTCGTCACGACCGGCACCTGTGTCGTGCCCGTGCCGATTCAGCCGGGCGACGAGGTGCTGGTGGACTTCGGCGTGCTCGGGTCGGCGCGCGCGCGCTTCACCGCCTGAGCGGCTCGCGGCTTGGAGCTCAGAAGTTCTGCGCCAGCAGCTTGCCCATGCTCACGCGCGGCTCGATCACGTAACCCAGCGACTCGTAGAACGCGGTCACAGCTTCGTTGCCACCCCGGATCTGCAGGTTGATCTTCATGCAGCCGCGCTGCGCCAGCGCGCCTTCAGCGTGGCGCACCAAGGCCGAGCCAAGGCCCTTCTGTTGCTGCCCGGCAGCCACCGCCACCGAGTACAACCAGCCGCGGTGCCCGTCGTAGCCGGCCATCACGCTGCCCACGACTCGGCCCTCGAACAGCGCGACAAACAACAGCTCATCCGCGATCGCCAGCTTCTTGTCGATCGCCAGGCCCGGGCGGTTGTGCGCGGCGTCGTAGGCAAAGACGCTTTCCCACAGGCGCATGAGCTCGTCCCGATGCAGGGTGTCGATGTAGCAAGTGATGGTGATCATGGCGATGGGGTGACGAGCCTGGGATGTTCAAACTTTACCAGCCATCTGCGGCGACACGAAGAGACGTCAGAGCTTGTACTTGGCCATCAGGCAGACGGGGTCGAGGCGGCTCATGTCGGTTTCAGAAAAGGCTCGCCAGCTAAACTTTGGCGGGTGCATGCGACTTCAGCCAGTCCTTGAGCGCTGCATCGACGCGTGTCTGCCAGCCAGTGCCGGTGGCACGAAAGGGCTCAACGACCTCTGGTGACAAACGAATCGTGACGCGTTCCTTGGTAGGGGCACGTTGTGCTCCGCGTACTTTGAGTTTGGCCAACAAACCGCCGGACAACACATCTTTCGCAGGACGAAAATACCGCATGTCTGCAGCAGTCAACTCACGGACTTCACCTTCGATGTCAGTCAGTGTTTTGGATTTTTGCATAGAGCTCTACCTCTCGATCATTTGCTTTGCGTAGGCTGATGACGCGAATGCCTTCAGCGGTTTGCGTGAAACACAGGATGTGAATTCGACTGCGGAGCTCGCCAAGTGCCACATACCGCGTTTCGCCATAGTCTCGCCGCGAGTCAATCTGGACATACGCGCTCCCGAACTCAAACTGCGCCGCCAGTTGAAACGGCAAATCGCGCTCGCGAATGTTGCGCTCATTCTTATTCGGGTCAAAAGTAATTCGCACGATCAAATTGTACGCACATTTTGGCGCGGCGGCGTTGCGCAAGTGGCTGATGCCGGAGTGGCTAATCTTGACGTCGCTTTCGACGCGGCCCGGGTCACCCTTGCCCACTGCACTGTCGCAATGCACCAACCCAACACCTGCGTCAGCGGGCTTGAAGCCACGCGCCGTCGTTTGCGCACTGCCCCCAGGCGACGTTTTGCAACACGACCCGGTCGCCGTCGACGTCTTCAACGCTTGCGCCCTGCCCATGCCAATAGGGTTGAGCGCGGCCACCGGCCTGAAACCAGCGCTGCGCAGCTGGTCGCAAGCGCATTGCCAATCGGCCCGAGCCGGTACGCAAAACACCATCAGATCTTCAGCCGTTGGGGCTGGCGCGATGGGATGGCGTGGGCGGTGCGTGAACTCGAAGTGGTGCGGCCATCCCGAGGGGGCGGCGCATGACGCCGTCAAAGCCCGCGTGGCCTGCAAAGTGGCCAAGCGATTCGAAGCTGACGGAACAAGCTGCGAGCGCGCAGGTTGCTATAGAATTGACAGCCATGATGCGCGCAACTGCAGCGTGCATTGAAAGTTCACACGACCGGCCCGACCGGCCTTCAACGCAGCGCTGCCCTTGAGCACTGTCCGAAAATTGTTCCCGAAGATGCTACCGGTTTTCGGGTATTTGGAGCCGCAAAGGGGCTTGTGCACTGTGCCACCATCGGCATTCAACTTGTGAATATTTCGTCATGACCGCCAAAGTGATCGATCATTTCGTGCCCCCCGCCGCTGCAACGGCGGACCAAGTCCGTCCCGATTCCTCGCGGCAGGCCGCTGAGCCTGGCGTGGTGCGCGAGCCGATGGCGGCGCCGCGATCGGGGCCCCATGGGCAGGATCAAGCGCGCACGCACGCAGTGGCCAGCAACAAGCCCGCAGACGGCAGCCGGACCGAAGCCATGCAGCAGACGGCTGAATTGATTTTCACCGTGGGCAAACAATCGGCCGCCTCCGAACTTCTCGAGCTTGGCGTCAGTAGGGAATATCTGCAAAAGCGGATGGATGATTTCCGCGCGATCAGCGCCATGATGTTCTTTCTGGGCGCGCCTTTCACGGTCGGTTTGTGGGAATGGGACTACTTCCTCGACCCCGTGGGTGCCAAAAACACTTTGGTCCTGAGGCTTCTCTTCTTTCCGGTTTTTCTCGGCATCGGTCTGGCCTTCAAATTCATCCGCAACTATCGGCTGATGTCGGCGCTTGCCGTGGGCGGCGTGCTGTTGACCGAAGTCTTCCTGGTCGAGATCTTTAGCCGACTCGATGGCGGCATGTCGTATGGCATCGGCGGCTTCATGTTCTTTTGCCTGGTGCCGTCGATCGGCTTTCTCGGGCTGTCGCTTCGCTTCACCATCCCCTACTCGCTGACCTGTGCGGCCCTCCCCCACCTGCTCGGGTTGCTCGGCTTTGTCTCGGGTTTTGAGCATCTTCGCTATGGCACGCTGATTTGGCCCGCCACCCTCCTCACCATCCTCGGCTACGTTGCCACCACCCTGAATTACCGGCGGCGTTACGAGTCCGAGCGAACCCTGAAACGCGCATCCGACACCGACCCCATGACGGGTGTGTCCAACCGCCGTGCTTTCATGCCCTTGTTGCAGCAGGAGGCGCAACGTCACCGGCGCTTTGGTCATCCTTTTTCGTTGATCATGCTGGACATTGACAATTTCAAGACGGTGAATGACACGCACGGTCATCCAACGGGTGACAAGGTCATCTGCATGCTGGCCAAGGCGTGTAGCGGGGCATCGCGCGCAACCGATACCGTCGCGCGACTTGGCGGCGAAGAGTTCGCCATCCTTTTGCCGCATACCGCCGAGGGCCTGGCGACGACTCTGGCTGAACGTATCCGCACGCTCATTGAGGGACTCACCGCAGAAAGCGACGAACATGTTCCGTTTCGGTTCACCGTCAGCATCGGGGTGGCTGAATTTGGCGGCCCAGAGAGCAGCGTCGAACAGCTCATGTCCGAGGTTGACAGCGCCCTTTACCAGGCAAAGTCCGCCGGACGCAACCGGGTCGCGGTGGCATAAGGGACGATCATCCGCCCCGTGCGAATCGAGGCCGAACGCCAACCCGCATGGCAAACCCCGGGTTCAGACCGGCGCCGAGCGCGCCCCCAGTGAGATTCCGGCTTCGTGGGGGACAATCCCCCCATGGCCAAAGAAAAAACGATCTATACCTGCAACGAATGCGGCGGCGTCACGCCCAAGTGGCTTGGCAAGTGCCCACACTGCGAGGCCTGGAACACCCTGGTCGAATCCGTCGCGCAGAGCAACGTGCCGGCAAAGAACCGCTTTGCCTCTCTGGCCAAGACGGCCGAGGTGGCGGTGCTGGGCGACATAGCGGCCACCGACATCGAGCGCACGCCCACCGGCCATGAAGAACTGGACCGGGTGCTGGGCGGCGGCATTGTCGAAGGCGGCGTCGTGCTCATCGGCGGCGACCCCGGCATCGGCAAGTCCACGCTGCTGCTGCAGGCGCTCGACGCCTTGCAGCGCAGCGGCCACTCCACGCTGTACGTGACCGGCGAGGAGAGCGGCGCGCAGGTGGCGCTGCGCTCACGCCGGCTCGGGCTGCCCAACAGCCGGGTGTTGGTGCTGGCCGAAATCCAGCTCGACAAGATCCTGAACACGCTGGAGGCGATTCAGCCCATGGTGGCGGTGATCGACTCGATCCAGACCGTGTATTCAGACCAACTCACTTCGGCGCCGGGATCGGTGGCGCAGGTGCGCGAATGCGCCGCGCACCTGACGCGCGCGGCCAAGGCCAGCGGCGTGTGCATCGTGTTGGTGGGACACGTGACCAAGGAAGGCACGCTGGCCGGTCCGCGCGTGCTCGAACACATGGTCGATACCGTGCTCTATTTCGAGGGCGACACGCATTCAAGCTTTCGCCTGGTGCGCGCCATCAAGAACCGCTTTGGCGCCGTCAACGAGATCGGCGTCTTCGCCATGACCGAGAAAGGCCTCAAGGGCGTGAGCAACCCGAGCGCGATCTTTCTGAGCCAGCACGCCGAGCCCGTGCCCGGCAGTTGCGTCATGGTCACCTTGGAGGGCACGCGCCCGCTGCTGGTGGAAATCCAGGCGCTGGTGGACAGCGGCGGGCCTTCTCCCAGACGCCTGTCGGTGGGCCTGGACCGCGACCGTCTGGCGATGCTGCTGGCGGTGCTGCACCGCCACGCCGGCGTGGCCTGCATGGACCAGGACGTGTTCGTGAATGCGGTGGGCGGCGTGCGCATCAGCGAGCCCGCAGCCGACCTCGCGGTGCTGCTGGCCATCACCTCGAGCCTGCGCGGCAAGCCCCTGCCCAAGGGCTTCATCGCGTTTGGCGAAGTCGGCCTGGCCGGTGAAGTGCGGCCCGCGCCGCGCGGTCAGGAGCGCCTGAAAGAGGCCGCCAAGCTGGGCTTCAGCGTGGCCGTGGTGCCCAAGGCGAATGCGCCGAAAAAACCGATCGACGGCCTGACGATTCATGCCGTGGAGCGGGTCGAGCAGGCGATGGAGATCGTGCGCTCGCTTTAAGCTGGCGTGAACTTGCTGCGTCTCTTACAATAGCTCGATCGATGGCAAAGGAGTAAGAAATGCCAAGTGCAACGCTTTCTGCCAAGTTCCAGATTTCCGTGCCCAAGGAAATACGCGAGGCGCTACGCCTCAAGCCGGGTCAAAAGCTGGTGTTTCTCAACACCGGGTCGTCCATCAAACTCGTGCCCCAGCCCGCCGTAGCGGATCTTTTTGGCGTCGCCAAGGGCGCTGATACGAGCGACTACCGGGATCGGGAAGTGCAGGCGTGAAGCTGCCAGACACCTGCATCTGGATCGAGGCGCTGGCAGGTACGGCCACGGGGCAACGCTACTACCCGCTGCTGCGCCAAACGTCCACGCTGGTGGTGCCCACGCTGGTGCAATACGAGCTGCGGCGCTGGTGTCTGCGCGCGCTGCGCAACGGCTTGGCTGAGGACCTTGCCGACAAGGCCATTGCCGCCACCCGTGCCGCCAGGATCATCGCGTTGGACGAACCCACCGCGCTCTACGCGGCCGAGCTGGCGCAGATCCATGGACTGGCCAGCGCGGATGCGTTGATCTATGCCAGCGCCTTGCGTGAACAGGCCGAACTGGTCACCTGCGATGCCCATTTCAAGGGCTTGCCCGGTGTCAACTACCAGGCCAAGCTCGCGCGGTGAAGACCGGGGTTTACCCTTGGACTTCTTAGAATTTCTGGTCTAGAACACAAAATTATTGGCTCGCGACGGGAAAAGTCACGCAAAATAGAACGATCGTTCGTTTTATTTTTGTTTCACTCCATGCCGGTTTCCGAGTCATCCAACGCGTCCACCATCGCCCGCCCAGCGCGGCTGCGCCGTGGCGCGGGTGCGCTGCAAAAGGGCCAGCAGACCAAGGCCGTGATCATCGAGGCGGCGCTGGTCCTGGCGGCGCAGTTCGGCCTGGAAGGCCTGAGCATTGGCGCGCTGGCCGAACTCACGCACATGAGCAAGTCGGGGGTGTTTGCCCATTTCGGCTCGCGCGAAGAACTGCAGATTTCGGTGATCGGCGAATACTTCGCGCGTTTCGAGCAGGAGGTGTTCCACCCTGCGCTGCGTGAGCCGCGCGGCCTGCCGCGACTGGACGCGATGGTCAGCAACTGGATGCGGCTGGTGGCGCAGGGCAGCCAGGCGGGCTGCATCTTCATCAGCGGCGCGGTCGAGTTTGACGACCGCCCGGGCCCGGTGCGCGATGCGCTGGCCAACTCCGTGCAAACCTGGCTGGCGGCGATGAACCGGGCCGTGATTCAGGCCAAGGAAGAAGCCCATCTGCGCGCCGACGCGGACGAGCAGCAGGTGGCGTTCGAGATTCACGGCCTGATCCTGGCGCTGCACTACGAGGCCCGATTCCTGAAGAACCCAGGTGCCACGGCGCTCGCAAGAACTTGTTTTGATAACATCATCCGGCGTTACGGCAGCCCCGCAGCCGCAGCCGATCTGCAGCGCCCCGCCGGGCGCAAAGTTTCTGTTTCCCCCCGTTGAGTTTCAAGGAGTTTTCACCATGCCCAGCTATACCCCGCCCCTGCGCGACCAGCAATTTGTGCTGCACGAAGTGTTCCAGGTCAGCGCCGCCTACCAGTCCATGCCCCGGTTCGCCGAGATCGACGCCGACACCATCAACGCGGTGCTGGAAGAGGGCGGCAAGTTCGCCGCCGAGGTGATCTTCCCGATCAACATCAGCGGTGACACCGAGGGCTGCAAGCTCGACCAGGCGACGCACGCCGTGACCACGCCCAAGGGCTTCAAGGAGGCCTATGCGCAGTACGTGCAGGGCGGCTGGCCGGCGCTGAGCTGCGAGCCCGAGTACGGCGGCCAGGGCCTGCCGCTGGTGGTGAACCAGTGTTTCTACGAGATGCTCAACAGCGCGAACCAGGCCTGGACCATGTACCCGGGACTCACGCACGGCGCCTACGCGGCGCTGGCCACGCACGGCACGGATGAGCAAAAAAGCACCTATCTGCACAAGATGACCAGCGGCGAGTGGACCGGCACCATGTGCCTGACCGAACCCCATTGCGGCACCGATTTGGGCCTGATGCGCGCCAAGGCCGAGCCGCAGCCCGATGGCAGCTACCGCATCACCGGCAACAAGATCTTCATCAGCGCGGGCGAACATGACATGGCCGCCAACATCGTGCACCTGGTGCTGGCGCGCCTGCCCGACGCACCTGCCGGCATCAAGGGCGTGAGCCTGTTCATCGTGCCCAAGTTCCGCGTCAACGCCGACGGCTCGCTGGGTGAGCGCAATGGCGTGTACTGCGGTGGCCTGGAACACAAGATGGGCATCAACGGCAATGCCACTGCGCAGATCGTGCTCGACGCCGCCTACGGCACCTTGGTGGGCCAGCCCAACAAGGGCATGAACGGCATGTTCGTGATGATGAATGCGGCCCGCCTGGGCGTGGGCAACCAGTCGCTGGGTCTGACCGAAGTCGCTTACCAGAACGCGCTGGCCTACGCCAAGGACCGCATTCAGATGCGCTCGCTCACCGGCACCAAGGCGAAAGACAAGGCGGCCGACCCGATCATCGTGCACCCGGATGTGCGCCGCATGCTGCTCACGGCCAAGGCCTACGCCGAAGGTGGGCGCGCACTGCTGATCTTTTGCGCCCTGCTGCTGGACCAGGAGCACTTTCACCCGGACGAGAAGCAACGCAAGGACTCGGGCGAGATGTTGTCGCTGCTCACGCCCATCGCCAAGGCCTTCCTCACCGACAACGGCTTCGCCGCCACGACCATGTGCCAGCAGGTGTTTGGCGGCCACGGCTACATCAAGGAATGGGGCATGGAGCAGTTCGTGCGCGACGCCCGCATCAACATGATTTACGAGGGCACGAACACCATCCAGAGCCTGGACCTGCTGGGCCGCAAGGTGCTGGGCAACAACGGCGCGACGCTGAAGAAATTCGGCAAGCTCATCGGCGCTTTGGTGGAAGAAGAAGGCGTGAACGAGAAGATGGCCGAGTTCATCAACCCGATCGCCATCCTGGGCGAGCAGATGACCAAGTTCACCACCGAACTGGGTTTCAAGGGCTTCCAAAATCCCGACGAAGTGGGCGCTGCCGCCGTGGACTATCTGCGCGTCGCCGGCCATCTGGTGTTTGGCTACCTGTTCGCGCGCATGGCCCAGGTGGCGCTGCGCCAGATTGCCGCCGGCGACAGCGACCCTTTCTACGTTGCCAAGCTGCAGACCGCGCGCTTTTATTTCGCCAAACTGTTCCCGGAAACCGCCACGCTGATGCGCTCGGCACGCAGCGGCTCCAAGGTCCTGATGGACACCGACGCCGCATTGGCTTGATGCATTTCAACTGTTCTAAAAAGGAGACCCTCATGAAGACCATTCAAATCACCCTCCGCGCCCTGCTGGCACTGTCGGCGCTGTTGGCTTTCGCCAGTGCGCAGGCACAGATGACGCCGGTGGGCCTGTGGCACAGCATCGACGACAAGAACGGCGAACCCAAGGGCGAAATTCGCATCGTCGATGTGGGCGGCGTACTCAGCGGCAAGGTCGAGCGCAGTTTGCTCAAGGATTCCAAACCGGGCGAGAAGTGCGACCAATGCACCGACGACCGCAAAGACAAACCCAAGATCGGCCTGGAGATCATCCGCGGCATGCACAAGGCCGATGGCAAGGACGTATGGGAAGGCGGAACGATTGTCGATCCCGACAACGGCACGGTGTACAAGCTCAAGCTGACACCGATCGACGGCGGCAAGAAGCTCGACGTGCGCGCCTTCATCGGCTTTGCCCTGCTGGGACGAACCCAGACCTGGTTGCGCGTGCAATAGGCAAGCGATCCTCACCCTCACCCCCGCCCTCTCGGAGGGCGAGGGCGCGGGACTCAGTGGTTTGACCTCCGTCTCCCCCGAGGGGAGAGGGTTGGGGTGAGGGGTTTATGCATTCAGCAATGAAATCGAGAACAGCCCGCAAGCGGGCGAAGGGGCAATGCAGATGTCAAAATTTCAAGTGAAAAAAGTCGCCGTGCTCGGCGCCGGTGTGATGGGCGCGCAGATCGCGGCGCACCTGGTCAATGTCGGTGTGCCGGTGGTGCTGTTCGATCTGCCCGCCAAGACGGGGGATGGGGCCCCGTCCTCCCCATCTCAGGGGCCGAAGAACGGCATCGGCCTGAAGGCGGTGGAGGGCCTGAAAAAGCTCAAGCCCGCGCCGCTGGGCGTGGCCAGTGACGCCGCGCTGATCCAGCTCGCCAACTACGAAGAGCACATGGACGTGCTGGGCGAGTGCGACCTGATCATCGAGGCCATCGCCGAACGCATGGACTGGAAGACCGATCTTTATCACAAGATCGCACCCTTCATTTCCGCCTCGGCCATCGTCGCGAGCAACACCTCGGGCCTGTCGATCACGAAGCTGAGCCAGGCCCTGCCCGACTCCATCAAGCCGCGCTTTTGCGGCATCCACTTTTTCAACCCGCCACGCTACATGGCGCTGGTGGAGCTGATCAACACGCCCACCACGCTGGCGCACATCCTGGACGATCTCGAGAGCTTTGCCACCAGCAGCCTGGGCAAGAGTGTGGTGCGCGCGCTGGACACGCCCAACTTCATCGCCAACCGCGTCGGCATCGCCGGCATGCTGGCGATCATGCACGAGGCAGAAAAATTCGGCCTGAGCTTTGACGTGGTGGACGACCTCACGGGCAAGAAGCTGGGGCGCGCGAGCTCGGGCACCTTCCGCACCGCCGACGTGGTGGGTCTGGACACGATGGCCCATGTCATCAAGACGCTGCAGGACAACCTCAGCGTCGAGACCGATCCGTTCTACGGCGCCTTTGCCACGCCCAAGGTGCTGGCCAAGCTGCTGGAGTTGGGAAACTTCGGGCAGAAGACCAAGGCCGGCTTCTTCAAGAAGGTCGGACGCGACATCCAGCGCTTTGACCTGGACTCCGAGGACTACGTGCCCAGCGGCGCCAAGGCCGACGACGTGGTGGGCCGCATGCTCAAAAAGCCCGCCGCTGAACGCCTGCAATTGCTGCGCAGCGCGCAAGGGGCGCAAGCGCGTTTTCTGTGGGCGATCTTGCGCGATCAGTTCCACTACTGCGCCGTGCATCTGCACACTGTGGCCGAGAGCGCGCGCGACATCGATTACTGCATGCGCTGGGGCTTCGGCGCCAGCCAAGGCCCGTTCGAGCTCTGGCAGGAAGCAGGCTGGCTGCAGGTGGCGCAGATGATCCAGGAAGACATCGATGCAGGCCAGGCCCTGTGCCAGGAGCCGCTGCCGGCTTGGGTGTTCAAGGGCCCGGTGGCCGACGCCGGTGGCGTGCACCAGCCGCAGGGTTCCTGGAGCGCATCTGCTGGCCAGTTCATCCCGGTGCGCGACCTTCCCGTGTACCGGCGCCAGCACTTCCCGCAAAGCGTGCAGGGCGCCAAGGCGCCCTCGTTCAAGACGGCCGGCAAGACGCTGCACGAGGACGACGCCATTCGCCTGTGGACGCTGGACGACGAGGTGCTGATCGCCAGCATCAAGACCAAGATGCACACCATCGGCCCGGACGTGGTCGAAGGACTGTCGCAGGCGGTCGATCTGGCCGAGCGCGACTACCAGGGTCTGGTGATCTGGTCCAACGACGAGATGTTCTCCGCCGGCGCCGATCTGCAGGTGATGTTGCCGGCCTTCATGGTGTCGGGCGTCTCCGCGATCGACGAGGTCGAGGCCGAGATGCAGCGCGTCATGCTCAAAGTGCGCTACGCCAACGTGCCCGTGGTCTCGGCCGTGCGCGGCCTGGCGCTGGGCGGGGGCTGCGAGCTGGCCGTGTACTCGGCCAAACGCGTGGCCGCGATGGAGAGCTACATCGGCCTGGTCGAAGTCGGCGTGGGCCTGGTGCCCGGCGCGGGCGGTTTGACCTACATCGCACGCCGCGCGGCCGAGAACGCCGCCACCTCCACCGGCAAGGACTTGCTGCCCTTCCTGACCGAAGGCTTCACTGCCGCCGCCATGGCCAAGGTGGGCACGAGCGCGATCGAGTCGCGCCAGCTCGGCTATTTGCTGAGCAGCGACATCATCGTGCCGCACAAGGACGAACTGCTGTTCATTGCACTGAACCAGGCCCGGGCCATGAGCGCCGCCGGTTACCGGCCGCCGCAGCGCCGGCCCTTTGCCGTGGCCGGGCGCAACGGCGCGGCCACGATCAAGTTCTCGCTGGTGAACATGCGCGACGGCGGCTTCATCAGCCAGCACGACTTCCATATCGCCAGCCTCATCGCCAACGTGGTCTGCGGTGGCGACATCGACGCCGGCTCGCTTGTGACCGAGGAGTACCTGATGACATTGGAGCGCAAGGCCTTCTGCGAACTGCTGGTGCATCCCAAGACGCAGGAACGCATCATGGGAATGATGAGCACCGGCAAGCCGGTTCGTAACTGAGTTCGTCATTGATCAAGCTACTGCGGAGCCGCCATGCGTCGTTGCAGCCCAAAAACAATCCTCACGTACGGGTGTACGTTCCGGTTGTTTTCAGGCGCCCGCGCCTAGCCTGACGCCTCCTCGCTACGCTTGCCCAATCACGAACGGCTCAATCACGAACTGCTCAGACACAAACTGCTCAGCCACGAACCCCGCAATATTTTTTGAGTGATCTCTGAAAGGATCGAAATGAAACAAGTACAAGAAGCCTACATCGTTGCCGCCACGCGCACACCCATTGGGCGATCGCATCGCGGCTATTTCCGCAATATGCGGCCGGACGATTTGCTGGTCATGGCGCTGCGCTCGGCGCTGTTGCAGGTGCCCACGCTGGACCCGGCGGCGATCGAAGACTTGATCTGCGGCTGCGCCATCCCCGAGGGCCCGCAGGGCATGAACGTGGCGCGCATCGCGGCCGTGCTGGCGGGGCTTCCCACGAGCGTGGGTGGCATCACCGTGAACCGCTTTTGCGCCTCCGGCGTGAGCGCGATCCAGATGGCGGCCGACCGCATCCGCGTGGGTGAGGCCGACGTGATGGTGGCCGCGGGGACGGAGAGCATGAGCAGCGTTCCCATGGCGGGCAATGCGCCCTCGCTGTCGCCGTCGATCTTCAGCAACGACGACAACATCGGCATCGCCTACGGCATGGGCCTGACGGCCGAGAAGGTCGCGGCGCAGTGGAAAGTGAGCCGCGCCGATCAGGACTTGTTCGCCTACCAGTCGCACATGAAGGCCATCGCGGCCATGAAGGCCGGCGAGTTCACCCAGGAGATCACGCCCATCGTGGTGAGCGACCGCACGCCCAATCTGGAGACCAGCGAGGTGCTGACGACGACGCGCAGCGTGAGCCTGGACGAAGGCGCGCGCCCCGACACCACGCTCGAAGGCCTGGCCAAACTCAAGACGCCCTTTGCCGCGCGCGGCTCGGTCACTGCCGGCAACAGCTCGCAGACCTCGGACGGCGCGGGCGCGCTGATCCTGGCCAGCGAGAAGGCGGTGAAGCAGTTTGGCCTGACGCCGCTGGCGCGCTTCGTGAGCTTCGCCTCCAAGGGCGTGCCGCCGCACATCATGGGCATTGGTCCGATCGAGGCGATCCCGGCGGCGCTGCGTTACGCCGGGCTCAAGCAGGACGATATCGACTGGTTCGAATTGAACGAGGCCTTTGCCGCGCAGTCGCTGGCTGTGATGCGCACGCTCGGGCTGGACCCGGCCAAGGTCAACCCCCTGGGCGGCGCGATTGCGCTAGGCCATCCGCTGGGCGCCACCGGCGCGATTCGCGCGGCCACCGTGATCCACGCGCTGCGGCGCCACAACAAGCGCTACGGCATGGTGACGATGTGCGTGGGCATGGGTCAGGGCGCGGCGGGTATATTCGAACGCGTTTGAGACTGCAAGCGACCTCGCTTGCCCTCGCCCCGCCGGGCAGAGGGCCAGGGTGAGGGCGCGAAATACAACCGGAATGACCTATGACCGACATCCTCAGCCACACCGAAGCCGGTGTCATGACGCTCACGCTGAACCGCGTGGCGAAGAAGAACTCCATCACCATCGCCATGTACGCGGCTTTGGCCGATGCGCTGGCGCAGGCGGGCGCCGACAAGGCCGTGCGTGCCGTGGTGATCCAGGGCCACGAGACCATCTTCTCGGCCGGCAACGACATCGCGGATTTCCTGAACGCGCCGCCGGCCACGCTGGACTCGCCGGTGTTTCGTTTCCTGCGCGGCATCAGCACCTTTGCCAAGCCGATCGTGGCCTCGGTCTGCGGCCCGGCCGTGGGCATCGGCACCACGCTGCTGCTGCACTGCGACCTGGTTTACGCCGGTGACAACGCCGCCTTCTCGTTGCCGTTCGTGAACCTGGGCGTGTGCCCCGAGGCGGCGTCCAGCCTGCTCGTGCCGCAACTCATGGGCTACCCGCGCGCGGCCGAAGCGCTGCTGTTGGGTGAACCTTTCATGGCCGAGACGGCGCTGGAAATCGGCATGATCAACCGCATCGTTCCACCTGCTGAAGCGAATGCGCTGGCCCAACGCCATGCGCTGAAACTGGCCAGCAAACCCATGAGTTCGCTGCTGGAAACGAAGCGCCTGATGAAGCAGTCGCAGGGCGCGGCCGTGGCCCAACGCATGGATGAAGAAGCCCTGAGCTTTGGTCGCATGATGCGCGAGCCCGCCGCCCGCGAAGCCTTCAGCGCCTTCATGGAAAAGCGCAGGCCTGATTTTTCAAGCTATTAGTCGGCGCTTTCTATCAAAGCGCAAGCCTTGCGTCGCACGCGCGACGAAAATTAATCGCCCACCTCCACCAATTGGTGGAGGTTCTTACTGTCGAAGTCCGGCAAACTTCCTCGCACGATCGCGCAGCGTTCTGCGACGGACCGCGAATCGCCAGACTCACAGGAGGACTTTCATGCAGCCATACGCCACCACGCAACACAAGCCTCGGGATCAGGGGGCCATCGCGCCTCCGCCTCCAAAGCACGTCGCCATCATCATGGATGGCCATCGGCGTTGGGCCAAACAACATGGTTTGCCGACGGTGCTGGGCCACGCTGCGGGGGCGCGCCGAGTGCGTGGCATCGTCGAGGCCTGCAAGGATCGGGGGGTACGCTTTCTTACGCTGTTTGCCTTCAGCACAGAAAATTGGCAACGACCGGCAAGCGAAGTCTCCACGAGGGGTCGCTGGGCGCGCATCTGGGCCTGTCCTACGCGCCCGACCCCGAGCTGCTGATTCGTACCGGGGTGAATCACGCATCAGCAACTTCTTGCTTTGGCAATTGGCCTATACAGAAATGTATTTCCTGGACGATTATTGGCCCAGTTTCACGCCCTACGCGCTGGACGAAGCCCTGGCCTGGTATGCGCGGCGTGAGCGTCGCTTTGGTGGCTCAAGCGCCGACGCGCCGCTGCCGTCCAAAGCGGTGGTGCGGGCCTGAGCTAACTTTCACCCGAACCTGAACCCCGGCCAACGCGCAAGCCAACAGGAGCGTTGGAGTGATCCGTGATTCGTCAGCGGGCTCTTGCATGAAGCCGCCGCACTAGTACTCCAACCCAGAAATATCGAAACATGAAAGCGCGCCTTCGCACCCATGCCGTTGTTGCAAATGCTCGCCATAGCCACCGCTATGTCTGCGCTTTGCGCCTAGGCCTGAGCGCGAATCCA
>CAIMSP010000089.1 GCA_903844215.1 uncultured beta proteobacterium
CGGTTGCGGGAAGTCCCCAGTTACTGCGTCTTGGACCAGTCTGTAACATGCGGCACGATTCAGCAACACATAGGAAGCGATTTCATGAGCCACTACATGACGCGCATTCTTGGCGCCCTTGCGCTGAGCGGCCTGCTGCTCGGCCTGGCGGCTTGCGGGGGAAGCGATGGCACCAACGGTACCAATGGCACGAATGGCCTGAACGCCCTCATCAAGACGAGCAGCGTCGCGGCTGGTTCCGATTGCACCAGCGGCGGCAGCCGCGTCGACGCCGGGCTTGACGCGAACGGGAACGGCGTGCTCGACGCCAGCGAGATCAGCAGCACGCAGTACGTGTGCAACGGTGCAACCGGGCTGACGACGCTGGTGTCTATGAGCACCGAGGCGGCAGGCAGCAACTGCGCTGCAGGCGGCAAGAAGATCAGCTCCGGCCTGGACAGCAATGGCAACGGCACGCTGGACAGCGCCGAAGTGACGGCGACAGGCTACCTCTGCAACGGCGCCACCGGGGCAACCGGAGCCACCGGAGCAACGGGTGCTGCGGGCGTCAACAGCTTGGTCGCGATCGTTGCCGAAGCGGTGGGCACCAACTGCACTTACGGTGGCAGCAAGGTTACGTCGGGTCAGGACACGAACGGCAACGGCGTGCTCGACAGCGCAGAAGTCAAGGCCACCACGTACGTTTGCAACGGCGCGCCGGGAGCGAGTCTCAACTGGGTCGATGTCACAGGCACCACAGTGCAGGCGGCGTCGAACACCAATTACCTCGCTGACAACAGCGCGCAAGTGACCGTCACGCTGCCCGTCAGCCCGGCGGTCGGCGACGTGGTCGGCGTTTCTGGCGCTGGCTCTGGCGGATGGAAGATCGCTCAGAACCCGGGGCAGCGGGTTGCAGTGGCATTTGTAGACCAAGTGATAACGGCAAGAGGCCCTAGCCTGAACTGGGAGTCGATCGCTTCTTCCGCCGACGGCCTCAAGCTTGTCGCACTCGCACGATGGAGCCCGATCTATACATCAGTAGATGCTGGGGTTACCTGGGTTGCACAAGCTGGGCCATCTCCCAGTGATGGTGCGGTTGCATCATCATCTGATGGGACCAGATTGGTGATGGTCTCCCCCTACAACGCGATTTACACCTCTTGTGACGCCGGTGTGACTTGGCTGCAGCAGTCTTCACCTTTTGCAGCTTGGAGTTCGGTCGCTTCCTCGTCCGACGGCTCTAAGCTCGTAGCGGTTGCGGGCGACGGTCAAATTTCGACATCGATTGACTCTGGGGTGACTTGGATGCCACAGACTTTGCCCTCAGGCATTAACCAGCAGTGGCAGGCGGTTGCATCATCCTCGGATGGCACAAAGCTCGTGGCGGCCGCTTACTTTGGCCATATCTATATATCGGCCGACTCCGGGGTGACCTGGGTTGAGAGTGGTGCGCCTGCGGCCTATTGGATGTCGGTCGCTTCCTCCGCAGACGGCACGAAACTAGTGGCGGCTGGGGGCGGCCCGATCTACACGTCAAGCGATTCTGGGGCGACATGGACCGCGCAGGCGTCACCGTCTGGATCCTGGAGATCAGTTGCCTCCTCGTCCGACGGCACCCGGCTCGTGGCGGCTGCTTACATGGAGCCGGTCTACATTTCAACTAATTCAGGAGCGACCTGGAGAGCACAGAATTCGATGAGCCGGAGTTGGAGTTCCGTGGCATCCTCAGCCGACGGGAGCAAGCTCACGGTAACCGATTCGTTTGGTCAAATCTACAACGTGAATCCTATGACGACCTTGGGCACAGCGGGTTCAATCACCGGCGCCCAATACCAATCGATCGAGTTGCTTTACATCGGAGGTGGGCAGTTCTCGGTCACGAGCAGCAAGGGCTCGTTCCAGGTGCAATGAGAGCTATCGCGGGCGGCAGGTGAGGCTCGCCCTCTCAGGCTCCTGCGATACTGCCCCCCAGCTCGAACAACGCGTTCGTGATCTGCCCCGGCGAGCAGCTGCGCACGGCGTCCATCAGCACTTCGAAGACGTTGTCGTTGGCGATCACGGCCTGTTGAGGGGACGCAAATATGGCCGGCGCTTCAACGGACTGCCGTCGACGATCTCGGTGCGCGCAGCGCTTTGTACGCACTGAATCTCGCCGTGCGCCGCGTGCTCGCCTTGCGCCACGCGATCGACCCACCGGAACGCGTGCAAGGCGCGGTCGATGAGCTTGGCACGGGTATCGGCTGTGGTCGATTGGAGGCATGGGTGGGGGCCTGAGCGCGTCATGCCGTCGCGTCGCGCAGAATGGTTGCGATGTCTTGCCGCTCGCCCAGCAGGCGCAGCACGTCCAGGTGATCGCCGCGTTCGACGTAGAACCAGACCATGGCAAAGCGCCCGATGCGCCAGGCACGCAGCGGCGGTTGCGTGCTCCACGTGCTCCAGCGGGGCGAACCCAAGCCGGGTTGGTGTTCGACGGTGACGAGCGCGGCCAGCGCCTCATCGACGAAGGTATCCGCGGTGTCGACATCGACCTCCTCGGCGTAGTACCACGCCTGGTCGGACAGGTCGGCCTTGGCCCGAGGGCGAAGCCGCGCAGGCTTCATCGGGCGCGGATGCGTTGGCGGATGGCTGCGATCTCGTCGTCGGCCAGCGGAGTCGGGTCACCCGAATCCAGGCCCTCCTGGATCAGTTCACGCAGCCGCGCAACCTGGGCCTCATGGTCGCGCCGTACCAGGTCCTGCAGGTAGGCGCTTGCGTCGGCAAACTGGCCCGTGCGGACCCGGGCATCGACGAAGCTTCCCAAGGGGTCCGGCAGTTCGACCTTTACGCTGCTGTTGTCCATGGCCCGATGATCCGGAAGTGGCGATGCGCTGTCAATCAGTCCGCGTGCAGGGGGAGGGCTCGCTGGTGGCCCGTCACATGCTCCGCCGATACTGCCCCCCCAC
>CAIMSP010000090.1 GCA_903844215.1 uncultured beta proteobacterium
ACGCCATCTCGCAAGGCGTGTCCAGCAACAAAGACTTCCTGAATACACCTGCGGCACAAGATGATGCCTTGCGTCGTTACGCGGCGGCCAATGCCGCTTGGGTGGTGAGCAACAACCTCGATCTTGCGGAAGGCAAGACCATGGGTGGTTTGACGATTACGCGTGATGGTTTATTGGCGGGCGCGCACAACTTGCGCGGCAACGAAAAAGCTTTCATCGAGAGCGACGGCGCAACCGACGGCACTGATGGCAACAAAACCAAAATCAGTCGCTACTTGGGCCTGGGTGTGACGCCAGGCAGTGACGGCGCCAATGTGGCCGGGGGTGAGGGTCAGGGTGCCATTCAGGCCAAGCCCAATGGCGCAACCCTGAGCACGGAGTTTGCCCCGGACTCCGTCAAGCCGCTGGCGATTCCCGGCGAGCCAGGCGAGCCTCTGAAGATTCGGTTCGCCAACGGTTTGGATGTCAACGTGCCAGCCGAAGGTCAATACCGCCAGGGTATTGGCAGCGTTGCGACTCAAATTGTCACACCTAGAGCTGACGGACTCGGCTACGACGTTGTGTTCTATGACAGCCGGACCGGCAAGGTGATTGGTGATGGATACCGGCCTCTGGCTGAGGGCACGGCCTATCGCACTGGGCAGCAGATTTATCTTGATGGCGATTTGTACACCGTATCGCTGCAATACGGACTGCTGCACTCTGGCACTGGAGAAGTTGCGTTGGACCCTGCAGCCATGCGCCAGCGACTGGGGAACTTGGATCCCATGGCCACGTTTCGCACACAAGAGCTATTGGATCAGCTCCGTGACGAGGCGGCAACGGATGCAACCACAGCAGACCCCTTGCCCATTGGCTTCATTCCCATCAAGGCGGCCTCAATCAAGTTCGATGGGAACGTCTACACCACCGATGCTACGGGAGAGTTTTCGCGGGCGGTGGGGACGGGCGTGTGGGAAACGTATGACCCCATGACTGGCCAAAGGCAATTGGTTGACGTTGCTGGTCAAAGCGTCAGTTTGAGTATGAACGACAAAGTCATTTTGACCGATGGTGGATTTGCGGTGGCGTCCCCTGGGCAACCATGGGCTGAAGTGCACGGCTATGTCAAAGCCAATGTGACCACGCCACTGGAGTTGTTTGCTACCGTGAATGGTGACAACGTCGTGCTGGCTCTCGACGTCAACAAAAACGGTGTTGCGGATGTCGTAGGTTGCACCAGCATCAACGGCAATGTCATTGACCCCGCGCAGGGTGATCTCGTCAATGCAGCGCTGCGCGATGCCGAAATCAATGGACTTGATCTGGTTGAAGGGAAGAGCACCGGCCAACTGACCGAACTCATCACCGCCGCCGACCCCGGCAGCAACGGCTACAAGCCCACCGTTCCCAGCACAGGCAGCGGCAGCACCCCCTACGCCAATGACACCGCATGGGCCAAGGCGGTGGCCGGCGAGATCGGCGACTACACCCAAATGCTCACCAGCACGCAGGCCCTCATTGCCGCTTTGAAGAGCGGTAAGACCGGCCCCATCGTGGTCAGCAGTTTCAGCGTGGCGGCCAGCTTTTACAAAGACAACGCCACCTTGAACGACATCAATGGCGCCTATGGCACGCTCACCACCGTATTGAACCTGCACGACGCCTTTAAGCGCGGCGACACCGCAGGCATCGTCAGCGGCAGCGCCACGTTGGGCATACAAATGGCCAATGCCTACAAAAAATCGCTGGTCGATCAACTCGCAGGCGTCGAGGCGGGCAGCCTGGAGGCCAAGGCGCTGGAGTCGCAGATCGGCGAAGCCAATGGTGTGATGCAGGGCCTGGGCGAAGTAGTGGCCGTAGTCAACATCTTCACCTCGCTCAAAAGCGGCAACTACATGGATGCCATCATGGCCGCCGTCTCACTCATCCCCGGGGTGGGCCAGATCATCTATGCGGCCTACCAGCTCGACAAGGTGGTGCACGTCATCGGCGACAAAATCCTGGGGCACGATCTGACCGCCGTCCTCTTTGGGCCACTCGAAGAAATTACCCAACTGGTGAACGACTTCTTTGGCAGCATCTTTAGCAGCCCGCCCGACATCCACGGCAGCGCCGTGGCCCAAAGCGCCCTGGACGGCACGCATGTCAACGTCATCGGCATGGCCGGCAGCGAGCACGGCGAAGAGACGGCAAAGAAGGTGCTGGCCGGCATGGTTGCCGCCGTGCAAGGCACACTGGCTGCAGGCTCCAACATGGGGCTCATGGCCAGTCGGCTACCCACCCTGTACTACAAGGGCTACCAGGATGGCGGGGGCTACTTTGAGCTGAGCTTCAAAGACCCCAAGACCGGGCAGGCGGTGGTGCGCAACTTCAGCATCGACGGCGACTACATGGGCGAGGGGCACGCAGGCGGCAGCACCAGTGAGATTGCCAGCAACGAGCACTTCTACCAAAGTATGGGGGAGCAGTTTGCGCAGGCCGCTTACCAAGCCGGTGCGATTGCGCCGCAGTGGATGATCAAGACAGCGGACGCACAGGCAGCCAGGGGCCACGACGAAGCGGTGTACGACTGGGTGGAGGGGACGGATTTCAATGGCGACCCAGTGCAGGAATACACGCAGGTCGGCACCAAACACATCGGTGGCGTGAACGACCCGTACGCGGGCTTCAGCGCCGAACAACGCGCCGCCGCGCTGGGCCAACTGCTGGCCACCAATCCGGGTGATGCGCTACCCGGTAATGCGGGCGGCAACACCGAGGCCAGCACGCAGACCTTCAGGCCCATCGCGCTGGACCTGGACGGACGGGGCATCAGCGTCACCTCAAGGAGCAGCGGTGGCGGGGTATTGATCGACGTTGACGGCGACGACTTTGTGGAGTCCAGCGATTGGCTCAACCCCCGAAATGGGATTCTGGTGCTGGACAAGAACGGCGACGGGCAGATCGGCGGCGCAGGAGAAATGTTTGCCGAAACCAACATCGACACAGCGGCGCGCGGCCTGCACGCCCTGGATGAAATCGACGCCAATGGCGACGGCAAGATCACGGCCGTCGACTTTGCGTTTGACTACCTGCAGGTGTGGCAGGACATCAACCACGACGGGCAGGTGCAAAGCTATGAGCTGGCCAGTTTGAGCAGCAAAGGCATC
>CAIMSP010000091.1 GCA_903844215.1 uncultured beta proteobacterium
AATGAGCCCAAGCGTTCCATTTGAAAAAAGCGATACGTACTTGACTCCGAGGTATTCGCACAGAGCCTGCTCTAGCCGCTGGTGGAACGGGCCACCATTGGTGAGAATCTTCCCATCCCAGATCTCGCGCAGGAGCGGAATGAACTCCTCCAGCGGCGGTAGGTAGGGCTGCGTGACATAAATGGGACGGTCTTGATTCATGCTGATGGCGTGAAGCTGTGTGGCAACGTCGGTGTTGTACTCCGCAACCAATTCGCTCCTGTTCGAATGCGCATCGACTGCCGCGAAGTGGTTCGAGGCAATGCGGCCGCACTCGATGATGGCAGTCGCATCTTGCGATCGTTGATGAAAGCGCTGGGCACCGGCGTCGAAATTCTGGTCTATCGAACGGGTAGCGATGCGAATTCCGCGTCTACAGGCGCCAGACGCGCAAACCGGCAGCCGCCAAAGCGACTTGGTCGAAACTGGCCTTGACGTCAATGAAGCAGCCCCCTGCGACAAGCTTGCTGCCGACCTCATCAACCGACAATGCCTGAAAGGGTTTGTGTGCAACCGCGGCCACCATCGCCTCAGCGCGTGGCAAGTCGTCCCACGCCACGAGGCTGACACCGTATTCGTGCATGGCCTCGCCCGCATTTGCCGCGGGGTCGTGTACGAACACCTCAGCGCCGTAGCTGCGCAGCTCGTTGATGATGTCTATGACCTTGCTGTTGCGCAGGTCGGCGCAGTCTTCCTTGAACGTCAGGCCAAGCACATTGACCTTGGCGCCCTTGACGTAGCTGCCCGCGGCGATCATTTGCTTGACGGTCTGCTCGGCGATGTACTTGCCCATGCCGTCGTTGATGCGCCGCCCGGCCAGAATCACCTGCGGGTGGTAGCCCAGCATTTCGGCCTTGTGCGTCAGGTAGTAAGGGTCGACGCCTATGCAATGCCCTCCGACCAGGCCGGGCTTGAACTTCAGGAAATTCCACTTCGTGCCCGCTGCCTGCAACACTTCGGTCGTGTCGATGCCGATCTTGTCGAAGATGATGGCCAACTCGTTCATCAGCGCGATGTTCAAGTCGCGCTGGGTGTTTTCGATCACCTTGCACGCCTCGGCGGCCTTGATGCTGCTGCATCGGTGCACGCCGGGCTTGACCACCATTTCATAGAGTCGAGCCACGCGTTCCAGGGTCTCGGGCGTGTCGCCGGACACGACCTTGACCACGTTGGTCAGCCTGTGCTCACGGTCGCCGGGGTTGATGCGCTCGGGGCTGTAGCCGACAAAGAAGTCGCGCTTCCATTGCAGGCCAGAAGTCTGCTCAAGCACGGGAATGCAGACCTCTTCGGTCGCTCCGGGGTATACGGTGGATTCATACACCACGGTTGCACCGCTCTTCAGGTAGGGACCGATGCTGCGGCTCGCTCCGATGAGTGGACCGAAATCGGGAATGTGGGCCTGGTCGACGGGCGTTGGCACGGCGATAAGGATGAAATCGGCGGTCCGAAGCGCTTGCGGGTCGCTGGTGTATTCGGCGTGAACGGCAAGCGCCATGTCGGTGTCGGGAATCTCCCGCGACGGGTCGGTGCCGGCCCTGCACTTGGCGACCTTGTCGGCAACGATGTCGAAGCCGATCGTGCGCGTGTGCTTGCCGAACTCCACAACGAGTGGTAGGCCGACATAGCCCAGGCCAATGACAGCGACGGTCATTGCCATGGCGAGTATCCGGCCAGAGGTTTTGGTGGTGATCTCATGGTCTCTCTAGAAGGGGTCATGATTCTTGGTTCGCAAGCTCGCTCTTCAGCGCTGCGATGGTATGCCTGAGCTGCTCGAACTCGCCTTCCTTGCGAGACAGGAAGGCTCGGGTCAGAACGAGCTTCTCGCGCATGCCGTTAGGCGTGAGCACATAGGCATAGGCCAGCTTGTTGCCGCTACGGCGAAAGTTGCGCGCCTTCACGAGGCCCTTGTCGAGCAAGGCATGCAGAACGTAGTGTGTCTTGCCCAGGCTGATGCCTAGTGCCTCGGAGAGCTCGCGCTGGGACATGTCTGGCCGTTGTTCCAGCAGGCGCAGCACGGGCAGACGCGCGCCGTCGGTGTCGCCATGTACGGGTGACTCTTTGAGGGCTGGCATGGGCGTATCGGGGATGCGTATCAAATGCACCGGAGCGCAACGACTCTGGCAAATTCAGCGAAGTCCG
>CAIMSP010000092.1 GCA_903844215.1 uncultured beta proteobacterium
CTACGGCACCGGTCCTTTGGACCTTAACTTGGCTGCGCCAAGTTAGCCTGCGCCGCAAGGCGGCTGAACCGCTTCGCGGTTGCTGGCCCTACAGGCCAGCCGCTGCTCGCAGCGCAGCCGCCTTGTCCGTTCTTTCCCAGGTGAACTCGGGTTCTTCGCGGCCGAAGTGGCCGTAGGAGGCGGTTTTTTCGTAGATCGGGCGCAGCAGGTCGAGCATCTGGATGATGCCCTTGGGGCGCAGGTCGAAGTGCTCGGCCACCATGGCGGAGAGCTTTTCGTCGGAGATCAGGCCCGTGCCTTCGGTGTAAACCGTGATGTTCATGGGCTTGGCCACGCCGATGGCGTAGGCGACCTGAACCTGGCATTGACGCGCCAGGCCGGCCGCGACGATGTTCTTGGCCACGTAGCGCGCGGCGTAGGCGGCAGAGCGGTCCACCTTGCTCGGGTCCTTGCCGCTGAAGGCGCCACCGCCGTGCGGGCAGGCGCCGCCGTAGGTGTCAACGATGATCTTGCGCCCGGTCAGGCCGCAGTCGCCCTGGGGTCCGCCGATGACGAAACGACCGGTGGGGTTGATCAAATACTTGGTGTCTTCGGTGAGCCACTCCTTGGGCAGCACCGGCTTGATGATCTCTTCGCGCACGGCTTCGTAGAAGGCTTCGGTCATCTTGTGACCCAGGCTCATCTCGGGCGCGTGCTGGCTCGACAGCACCACGGTGTCGATGCTGTGTGGCTTGCCGTCCACGTAGCGCATCGTGACCTGGCTCTTGGCGTCCGGGCGCAGGAAGGGAAGGCGGCCGTCCTTGCGCAGTTGGGCCTGACGCTCCACCAGGCGGTGCGCGTAGTAGATCGGCGCGGGCATCAGCTCGGGGGTCTCGTCGCAGGCGTAGCCGAACATCAGGCCCTGGTCGCCCGCGCCGGTGTTGAGGTGGTCGTCGCAGGCGTGGTCCACGCCCTGGGCGATGTCGTTGCTCTGCTTGTCGTAGGCCACGAGCACGGCGCAGCCCTTGTAGTCGATGCCGTATTCGGTGTTGTCGTAGCCGATGCGCTTCAAGGTGTTGCGCGCGACCTGGATGTAGTCCACATTCGCCTGGGTCGTGATCTCGCCGGCGAGCACCACCAGACCGGTGTTGCACAGGGTTTCGGCGGCCACGCGTGAGCGCGGGTCCTGTTCGAAAATCGCGTCGAGGATGGCATCGGAAATCTGATCGGCGACCTTGTCGGGGTGGCCTTCGGAGACGGATTCGGATGTGAATAGAAAATCGTTCGCCATTGGGAGCTCCTGGTAGTTGACGGTGGGCGCGTTGCCGACCGATGACCGGTTCCTGGGCGAACGCTTTAGCAGAATTGTTTAATGTGCTGTGGCTCAGCACGTGTCGCCCTGCAAGTTGCTCTAGTTAACTCAGCGACGGGGGTATTTTACTTCAGCCCGGCAGGCGCGCAGCGTGCACTAAACTTGGGCTGCCCATGACACTGCTGTTCAAGCTTCTTTCCCGTTTCCCTTTGTGGCTGTTGCACGGCCTGGGCTGGGCCCTGGGCTGGATCGTTTTTGCCGTGTCCGCCAGCTACCGCCAGCGCTTGTTGGCGAATGCCGCCTTGGCGGGCTATTCCTTTGCCCAGGTGCGCGCTGCGGTCGGGCAGGCGGGGTGCATGAGCGCCGAGTTGCCGCGGCTGTGGTTGGGCGCGCCCGTGGCCCTGCGCTGGCAGGGGGCAGATTGCCTGGAGCGCGCCTTGCAGACCGGGCGCGGCATCGTTTTTCTCACGCCGCATCTGGGCTGCTTTGAGGTCACAGGCCAGGCCATCGCGCAGCGCTTTGGAGCGCAAATGGGTCCGCTGACGGTGTTGTACCGCCCGGCGCGCAAGCCGCTGCTGGCCAAGCTGATGCAGGGCGCGCGTGAGCGAGTGGGTTTGAATTTCGTGCCGACCAACTTGAGCGGCGTGCGCTTGATGATCAAGGCGCTGCGCCAGGGTCACGCAGTGGGGCTGCTGCCCGATCAGGTTCCGCCTCAAGGCATGGGGCAATGGGCGCCGTTTTTCGGGCGCGACGCCTACACCATGACCTTGGGCGCGCGGCTGGCGCAGCAAACCGGCGCCACGGTGCTGCTGGCCTGGGGCGAGCGCCTGTCCTGGGGTCGCGGCTACACCCTGCACTTTCGGGAAATGAACGCAGCGCTGTCCGGGGAACTGGACGCCGCCGTGCTGCAAATCAACCAGGCGATGGAGGGTCTCATCCGTGAGTGCCCGCAACAATACTTGTGGGCCTACGCGCGCTACAAACAACCGCGCGGAGAGACTTGATGCTGGTTCGATTCGGGATTGTTCTGATGCGCTGGCTGGCGCTGTGGCCGCTGCCCGCGCTGCGCGCCTTGGGCTGGTGGCTGGGCGGGCTGCTGTATTTTCTGGTCGTGCCGCGCCGCCGCGTGGCGATGAAGAACCTTGAGCTGTGCTTTCCCGAGCTGTCGCTGCGGCAGCGCCGAGCGCTCACGCGCCAGATCTTCATCCGCTTTGTCCAGGCCTGGCTGGACCGGGCCTGGGTCTGGCAAGGGAGTGCTGCCACGCTGGAACAGCGCGTGCGTTTGACCGGCGACTTGCAGCAACTGCAGGGCCATCAGCCGACGGTGATCTTTGCGCCGCATTTTGTCGGCTTGGACGCCGGCGCGGCGGCCATCGCGCATGGCTTTCCCCGGCGCTTCACGTCCATCTACACGAATCAGCCGAACAAGATTTTGAACGAATGGGTTTTGAAAGGCCGACTGCGCTTTGGCCAGGTCAAGCTCTTTGACCGCTCGGCGGGCGTGAAAACCATCGTGGCCGGGCTGCGCGCCGGCGATCCGCTGTACCTGCTGCCGGACATGAATTACGGCCTGGAAGACTCGATCTTTGTTCCCTTTTATGGGCAGCCCGCAGCCACCATTGCCTCGCTGTCGCGCTTTGCCCGCTTGGGTCGTGCCAAGGTGGTGCCGGCGATCACGCGCATGACGCCGGATGGCTACGAGGTCGAGGTGCTGCCGGCCTGGTCGGATTTTCCGAGCGACGACATCGTCGCCGACACGGCGCTGATGAATCAGCGTCTGCAGTCGTATATCGACACCATGCCGGATCAGTATTTCTGGCTGCACAAACGATTCAAGAGCCGACCTGCCGGGGAGCCGGGGGTTTACTGAGACTTTGCGGGACAGACCAAGAACGACGCGCAGCGAGTTTTGCTCTGTCCTCAACCAATCAGGGGTGTTTTGCGGGACTCGGTCCTGGCACTCAGTCGGCTGAGAGAAACTCCCCCAGCAGGCGCATCACCAAATCAGGCTGCTCGTGCACGATCCAGTGGCTGGCGTCGGCCACGGTCTGGAGCCTGAGGCGAGGGACATAGGCCTGCAACCCGTGGACGAGTTCGCTCGGTAGGGCAATGTCGTTCAGTCCCCAGATCACCAGGGTCTGCAACGCCACGCTGAGCATCGCCTGCGGCAACTCGACGCCCGCCGCGGCGGGGTCATCGGCCCGCGCCGGTCTCAAGGGCGAGGCCCGGTAGTAGTTGCAGCCGCCGCGCAGCCCATGGCTCCAGAGTTCGCGGTATTGCTGTTTGAGCGCGTCGCTGAGCCAGGCGTGGGGGCCGTCGGCGGCGCCCATGGCGGTGAAGAATTCCCACAGGCGCCGGTAGTCGTCCTGCGCCAGCAAGTCTTCGGCGTCGGGGCGGATCAGGAAGTTCATGTAGGCGCTGGCGGCGCGCTGTTTGGCGCTGGTCTGCAACTCGCGCAGGAAGGTGCCGGGGTGGGGCGAGTTGATGATCGCCAACTTGCGCGCCAATTGCGGCAGCTGGTTCGCCAGATTCCAGGCCACGGCACCGCCCCAGTCGTGCGCGACCAGACAAGCCAATGATCCGCCTTCGGTCTGGATCAACGCGGCGATGTCTTGCAGCAGGTACTTGGCGCGGTAGGCTTTGGCGTCTTCGGGTGCGCTGGAGCGCTCGAAGCCGCGCAGATTGGGCGCGATGCAGCGGTAAGCGCCGTGCTGCGGCAAGGCGAAGTGGCGCATGACCTCGTCCCAGATGAATGCGCCCTCAGGAAATCCGTGCAGGAACATCAGCACCGGCCGCCCCCGCGCGCCGGTGGCGCGACAGCTCAACGTGATGCCGTGCGGCAGGTCTTGAAGAAAAGTCTCCACGCCCGCGCTGCCAAATCAGTCCGGCGCCACGACCGGTTCAAGTTCTGGCGCTGGCGTCTTCTTGGCCGGCGGGTGCGCCCACTTCCAGAGCAATTGCGCAACCTCGTCCACGCCCTGCTTCTTCAGCGCGGAAAACAGCTTCACGCTGCCGCCACCCGCTTGCAGTTCCATGATGGACAGGGCTTTGGCGGCTTCGGTCTTGTTGAGCTTGTCGGCCTTGGTCAGCACCACCAGGAATTTCAATCCCTCTTCCACCCTGGGCCGCACCACATCCAGCAGAATTTCGTCGAGCTCGGTCAGGCCGTGGCGCGGGTCGCACATCAACACGATGCCGACCAGGTTTTCGCGCGTCACCAAGTAGTTGGCCATGACCTGTTGCCAGCGCAGCTTGTCGCTCTTGGGAACGGCCGCATAGCCGTAGCCCGGCAGGTCGGCCAGCACCGCATCGGTGACGCCTTGCTTGCCCAGGGAAAACAGGTTGATGCTCTGGGTGCGTCCCGGCGTCTTGGAGGCAAAGGCCAGGCGCTTTTGCTGGGTGAGGGTGTTGATGCAGGTCGATTTTCCCGCGTTGGAGCGGCCCACGAAAGCGATCTCCGGAACCTGGAGTTCGGGCAGAAAATGCAGCTGCGGCGCGGTCGTGAGAAATTTGGCGGTGTGCATCCAGCCCATGGCAATCACGGCTTCACTGGTGCTGGCAGATTTCGGGGTGGCGGGGCCAGGAGCAGCGCGCAAAGGGGTGTGGGACATGCGGTGGGAGCGTTCGTTCGGGGCCCCATTGTAGAATCATGCGGTTTTGTGCCAACCAACAGATGTCAAAAATATGAAGTCTCTCGTCTCATTGTTCGTGGTCGCTTGCGTGGCGCTCACCTCGGTTTCCCCGGTCCGCGCCCAGGAAAAGCCAGCCGCCGCCGCCAAGGCGGCGCCCCAGAAAGCCCCAAGCGCTGATCTGGCCAAGGGCGAGGCCACGTTCAATGGCGTCTGCCTGGCTTGCCACGGGCCGGATGCGAACTCCATGATTCCGGTAAATCCAACGCTGGCGCAGCAGCATCCGGAGTATCTGATCAAGCAATTGAAGGAGTTCAAATCCGGCGTGCGCGCCAACCCCATCATGATGGGCATGGCGTCGACCCTGGCGACCGATGCCGACGTGAAGAACGTGGCCTATTGGATGGCTTCGAAAAGCGCCAAGCCGGGCGTGGTCAAGGACAAGGATCTTGCCGCCTTGGGCGAGCGCATCTTCCGCGGTGGCGTCGTCGATCGGCAGATTCCGGCCTGCGCCGGTTGCCATAGCCCCAATGGTGCCGGCATTCCGGCCCAGTACCCGCGCCTCAAGGGCCAGATGGCCGACTACACGGCGGCCCAGCTCACGGCGTTTCGCGACGGCGTGCGCAACAACAGCTTGCAGATGAGCCAGGTGGCTGCCAAATTGAACGATCGCGAGATCAAGGGCCTGGCCGATTACATCGCCGGCCTGCGCTGATTCGCCAGCGCGTCTGGCCAGGGGCCAGTGACAAAACCCATGCATCAAGGCGGGGCATTTTCGGATGCCCCGTTTTTTTTGTAAGTTGCGCCAGACTGCGCCGACTCACGGTGAACTTTCAAGGACTTCTGCCATGCTCATTCAGACCCGACGCGACGGTTTCCATCACCTCCATTCCGCCGACATCACGCCCCCTGAGTTTTACGCAAACCGGCGCGCACTCTTGAAGACGCTGGCGACCGGCGTGGCCGGGGCGACGCTGGCCTCCTGGGCCGGCCGCGAGGCGCTGGCTCAGACCGTGCGAGCGGGCAAGCTCGCGCCCCTGGCTGCGGCGCGCTCCTTGCTGCCCGGGGCGATCACCATGGAAAAGTCCACGGCCTATGCCGATGCCAGCAGCTACAACAACTTTTACGAATTCGGCACCGACAAGGCGGACCCGGCGCACAACGCGCACACGCTGAAGACCTCGCCCTGGACGGTCGAGGTCGAGGGGCTGGTGAAAAAGCCGGCGCGCTATGCCTTGGAAGACCTGCTGCGACTCGCGCCCATGGAAGAGCGCAGCTACCGGCTGCGCTGCGTCGAGGGCTGGTCCATGGTGATTCCCTGGATCGGCTACTCGCTGAGCGCCTTGATCAAGCGCGTTGAACCGCTGGGCAATGCGAAGTACATCGAGTTCGTGACCCAGGCCGACCCCAAGACCATGCCCTTTGTCGGCTCGCGTGTGCTGGACTGGCCCTACGTCGAAGGGCTGCGCATGGATGAGGCCATGCACCCGCTGACGCTGCTGAGTTTTGGCATGTATGGCGAGGTGCTGCCGAATCAGAATGGTGCGCCGCTGCGTCTGGTGGTGCCATGGAAATATGGATTCAAGAGCGCCAAGACCCTGGTCAAGATCCGTTTCACCGAGCGCCAGCCTTTGACCGCCTGGAATCACGCTGCGGCGAGCGAATATGGGTTCTACTCGAACGTGAACCCCGAGGTCGATCACCCGCGCTGGAGTCAGGCGAGCGAGCGTCGTATCGGCGAAGACGGGCTGTTCGCGAAGAAGCGCAAGACCCTGATGTTCAACGGCTACGAGGCGCAGGTCGGCCAACTCTACGCCGGCATGGACTTGAAGAAGCTTTTCTGATGCCGCCGGTTCGCGCCCTGCTGGCGCACCGCTTGGCCAAGCCGTTGCTGTGGCTGCTGTGCCTGCTGCCGCTGCTCTGGCTGCTGAGCCGTACCGCGCTGCATCAACTGGGCGCCAATCCGGCCGAGGCGCTGATCCGCGCCAGCGGCGACTGGACGCTGCGCAGCCTGTGTCTGGTGCTGGCGCTGACGCCCTTGCGCGTGCTCACACGCACACCGGTACTGGCGCGTTTTCGCCGCATGCTGGGCCTGTTTGTCTTCTTCTACGCGCTGCTGCATGCGCTGTCGTACAGCGGCTTCGACATGGGCTTTGATTTCGGCGATATCGCCCGCGACATCGTCAAGCGCCCCTTCATCCTGGTGGGCTTTGGCGCGCTGCTGGGCTTGAGCTTGCTGGCGCTGACTTCGTTCAATCGCGCGATTCAATGGCTGGGCGCGCGCCGCTGGAGGCTGTTGCACAAGCTGGTGTACGGCATTGCCGCACTGGCGCTGCTGCACTTCTTCTGGATGCGCGCGGGCAAGAACAACTTCACCGAAGTGTTTGTCTACGCGGCCCTCATCGCCACACTGCTGGGTTGGCGCGTCTGGAACGCGGGTTATGGGCCTCTTCGCAGGAAACGCGGCCTGGCCGCCCGGTGATCAGGCGTTGGCGCCGATGCGCTGGTCGGGCAGCTGGTAGTTGCGCTCGTCGAACAGGTCGATGCCGCAGGACAAGGCCTCAATCCAGTCGAAGAAGTCATTGATCGCCGGGCGCCCGACGATGGGGGCGCCGTGCTGCGGCACCAGCATCGAGATGTCCATGCGGCGTGCCATCTTGACCCAGAGACGAAGAATCTTGTTGGACGCCATGTAGCGGCGGTGAAAGCCTTCCATCAGCGGGATATGCGGCGCCAGCTCCGTGATTGGCGTTTGCGCCTGCTGGCCCGACATCATGGACACGCCCAGGTCGCCGGTGAACAGGATGCGACTGACCGGGTCGTAAAAATGGAAGTTGCCCTCGGCGTGCATGAAATGCGCCGGCACCAGCCACAACTCGCTCTCGCCCAGGCTCAGGCGTGCGCCCGCGTCGGGCACGCCGATGACCCGGCCAGTGGTCTTGCCGACCTTGGTGAAGTGCGGCGCAAAGCGCTCCCAGATGCGCGAGATCACCAGCTTGGCGGGTGTGGACGTGAGCCATCGGTCCAGCGCGGCAATGATGTCCGGGTCGGCGTGCGAAGCGCACAGGTAGGACAGCTTTTGCGGCGCAAAGAACTTCGACATCGTCAACAGCAACTCGTTGAACGCCAGGTTGCCGCCCGGGTCGATGATGGCCCCGGTGCCATGGTCCACGATCAGAAACTGGTTCGACTGGACAGCCTGCGCGTCCTCGTCCACCAGATCGGTAAACATCAGGCAAACGTGATGTGCGTCGCGGTAAAGTTCAATCGACATTGGTTTTCCCCGGCAAGTTCATGGCCTTGAGTCAGACGGCGGTCTGACCCGCAATGGATGCTAACAGGTGGAATCGGCTCAGGCCGGATCGGGCAGGTGTTCCAGCGCAAAGCAGTCCTGCGCGCTTTCCCGCTCGCGAATGACGCAGCAGCGCCCCTGGTCCACCAGCACCTCGGCGGCTCGGCCCCGCGTGTTGTAGTTGCTCGCCATGCTCATGCAGTAAGCGCCGGCGGACAGCACGGCCAGGAGGTCCCCTGGCTGCAGCGCCAGGGCGCGATCGTGGCCGATCCAGTCGCCGCTCTCGCACACGGGTCCGACCACTTCCCATGAGGTCGCCGGCTCAGGCGCTGGCTTCTGCGCCAACGGGACGATCTGGTGGAAGGCCTGGTACATGGCGGGGCGCGGCAGGTCGTTCATGGCCGCGTCGACGATGCAGAAGTTCTTCGTCTCACCCGGCTTGAGGTACAGCACCTGCGTCAGGCAGACCCCGGCGTTGCCCACGAGCGAGCGCCCCGGCTCGATCATGAGCTGGCGTTGGCCAAAGCCACGCGCATCGAGCTTGGCCAACAGCAGCCGCCAAAGCGCATCGGCCGCCGGCGGGGTGTCGCCGTTGTAGTCGATGCCCAGTCCGCCGCCAAAATCGAGGTGCTGCAGCGGGATGCCCGCCGCCTCGATGTCCTGCACCAGATCCAGCATGCGGTCAACCGCGTCCAGGTAGGGCAGTTCCTGGGTGATTTGCGAGCCGATGTGGCAGTCGATCCCGACCACGTGCAAACCCTGGAGTGCTGCGGCGCGCTGGTAGGTGGCGACGGTGCGCTCGTGCGCGACGCCGAACTTGCTGCCTTTGAGGCCGGTGGAAATGTAGGGATGGGTTTGCGGATCGACGTTGGGGTTGACGCGAATGCTCACCGGCGCGCGCACGCCCAGGTCGAGTGCGACCTGGTTGAGCACCTCGAGTTCGGCCTCGCTCTCGACGTTGAAGCAGGCGATGCCCGCAGCCAAGGCCTGGCGCATTTCGGCTCGGGTCTTGCCCACGCCGGAAAAAATCACCTTCTTCACGTCGCCGCCCGCCGCCAGCACGCGCTGCAGTTCACCGCCGGAGACGATGTCAAAGCCGCAGCCGGCCTGGGCAAACAGCTGCAGCACGGCCAAGTTCGAGTTGGCCTTCATGGCATAGCAGATCAGCGCCTTGCGGCCCTGAAAGCCGCGCTGGTAAGCGGCCAGAGCGGCGAGCATCGCGGCCTTGGAATAGACGAACAGGGGCGTGCCATGGGTCAGCGCCAGATCGGCCAGTCGGACCTGTTCCAGGCAGAGTTCATGGTCGCGATAGGCCAGGTGCGGCTGGCCGGGGAGTGCGCTTGGGGTCATGGAGTGGGGGCGTTGATGGGTGCCGTGCTGGCACCCGAGGGCGTGGACGATGCCGGCCGGGGCGAGGCGGCGGGTGCGGGCGTTTCGGGTGCATTGCGACTGGGCAGAAACAGCGGGCCCTTTTGCCCGCAAGCGGCCAATGCCGCCCCCAGCGCGCCAAGGGCAAGCATCCTGGCTAAAATTTGAGGCATATGGAACATCCACAAATTGTAATGACAAATGCGCAGTTTCTCGATCGGGCCGAGCTGGTGCTCAAAACCGTGGAAGCGGCCTGCGACCGATGCAACGACGAGACCGAGGCCGATATCGACAATCAGCGCACCGGCGGGATGGTCACACTGACTTTTCCGAATGCCAGCCAGATGATCGTGAACCTGCAAAAGCCCTTGCATGAAATCTGGCTCGCGGCGCGCAGCGGCGGCTACCACTTTCGCTTTGACGGCGAATGCTGGCAAGACACCAAAGGGCAGGGCGAGTTTTTTGGCACGCTGCAGCGCTGCGCCAGCGAGCAGGGCGCCACCCTGCTGTCATTCACGCGCCCCATCAGTTCTTGAACAGGTCGAGGATCTTCTTCTTTTCGTCAGGTGCGGGCGGCAACTCCGAGCGTGCACTCGTTCCAGGCGTTCCCTTGTCGTTGAGGCCGAGGCTGACAACCCCGGCGCTGCGCACGTATTCGTCGTAGAACCACTCGCCGCCTGAATAGACCACGCCTTCGGGCGCGACCAGTTCGGCCACGGGAACGGTCTTGAGCGCCGTTTCCATGAAGCTGATCCACACCGGCAGGCTCAGTCCGCCACCGGTTTCTCCGGATCCGAGCTTGCGCGGCGTGTCGTAACCGATCCAGGTGGCGCCCACGATCGTTGGCTGAAAGCCCACAAACCAGGCGTCCATGGAGTCGTTGGTGGTGCCGGTCTTGCCGTACAGGTCCGGGCGTTTGAGCGTGGCCTGGGCGCGCGCCGCCGTACCGATGCTGGTGACGCTGCTCAGCAGGCTGCTCATCATGAAGGCATTGCGCGGCTCGATCGCCCGCACCGTCTCGTCCAGCGCGGCGGGCTTGGTTTCAATCAGCAGTTTTCCCCGCTGCTCGGTGATGCGCGCGATCAGCCAGGGGTTGACGCGGTAGCCGCCGTTGGCGAAAACAGCGTAGGCGCTGGCCATCTGCATCGGCGTCACCGAACCTGCGCCCAGCGCCATCGTGAGGTAGGCGGGATGCTTTTCTGCTTCGAAGCCAAAGCGCGTGATCCACTCCTGCGCGTAGGGCGCGCCGATGGCGTTGAGCACGCGGATGGAAATCATGTTCTTCGACTTGGCCAGGCCGTTGCGCAGCGTGATCGGGCCGTCGTACTTTCCGTCGTAATTTTTCGGCTCCCAGGGCGGGCCGCCGGTCACGCCGGCATCAAAAAACAGCTCGGCGTCGTTGATCACCGTGGCTGGCGTGAAGCCTTTCTCCAGTGCCGCAGAATAGATGAAGGGCTTGAAGCTTGATCCGGGCTGGCGCCAGGCTTGGGTCACGTGGTTGAACTTGTTCTTGTCGAAATCAAAGCCGCCGACCATGGCCTTGATCGAGCCATCGCGCGGGTCCAGCGCGACAAAAGCCCCTTCGACTTCGGGCAACTGGGTGATTTCCCAGCCGCCTTTGGCTGTCTGCATCACGCGAATGACGGCACCGCGGCGGATTCGGATGTTGGGCGCCGCCTTGTCCGACAGCCCGGACTGCGCCGGCCGCAGTCCATCGCCGACAATTTCCAGGGTTTCGCCGCTTTGGCGCACCGCCACGATCTTCTTGGGCGTGGCCTCCAGCACCACGGCGCCCAGCACGTCCCCATTGTCGGGATGATCGCCCAGGGCGTCATCCACGGCGTCGTCCACTTCGCCAGGATCCAGCGGCAGGCTCACGAACTGCTCGGGTCCGCGGTAGATCTGCTTGCGCTCAAAGTCCATGATGCCGCGGCGCAGGGCCCGGTAGGCGGCCTCCTGCGCAGCCGCGTTCAGCGTGGTGTAGACGTTGAGTCCGCGGGTATAGGTCTCCTCGCCATATTGCGCGAACATCAGTTGGCGCACGGTCTCGGTCACATACTCGGCGTGGACACGGCCGTCGTCGGCGGCACTCTTGAGCTTGAGCACCTCGGCCTTGGCGGCCACGGCCTGCTTGGATGTGATGAAGCCGTTGTCTTCCATGCGATCGATGATGTGCAACTGCCGCGCCCGAGCGCGTTTGGGATTGCTGATGGGGTTGAAGGCCGAGGGGGCCTGCGGCAGTCCCGCCAGCATCGCCGCTTCGGCAATGCTGACGTCCTTGAGGGGCTTGCCGAAATACGCTTCTGAAGCGGCGGCGAAGCCGTAAGCCCGGTTCCCCAGAAAGATCTGGTTCATGTAGATTTCCAGAATCTGGTCCTTGCTCAGCAGGTGTTCGAGCTTGAAGGTGAGCAGAATTTCGTAAATTTTCCGGGCAAAGGTCTTTTCCTTGGAGAGGTAGACGTTGCGCGCCACCTGCATCGTGATGGTGGAGGCGCCCTGGCTTTTGATGCGCCCCAGATTGGCCAGAGCAGCGCGCAGCATGCCCTTGTAGTCCACGCCGCCGTGGGAATAGAAGCGCGAGTCTTCAATCGCCAGCACCGCGTCCTTCATCACCTGGGGAATGTCCTGGATGCGCGTGAGCTGGCGGCGCTCCTCGCCGAATTCGGCGAGCAGTTCGCCTTCGGTCGTGAAAACCCGCAGCGGCAGTTTGGGCCGGTAGTCCGACAACTCTGAAATATCGGGCAAGTTGGGGTAGGCCACCGCCAGCGCCAGTCCGATCAGGATCAGCAGCGAAGCCAGGCCCGCAGCCACCACGCCGGTGACCCACAAAAGCACGCGCACCGGCCAGCCCAAGGACTGGCCCTTCTTCTTCAAGTCATGGGGGCTGGGGGCGGTGGGTTGGGGCTCAGGATGCATATGATATGGTCTCTGGTATCGGTGGCATTATAGAAATGGCCCGCGATGACCTCGGCGCCGCGTCGGCGGCCAGGCGGCCAAGCGGCCGCATTGGGCGACGGGGTTGCGGGCGCAATCATTAGAAACCCGCGAAGTAGGCTGTTGGCAACGTCAAAATTGCTGCCAAATGTTAAAAACCTTTACTGAACAAAGAGCTTACTGCTACTATTAAAGTAGATTCTTAAGTATGAATGCCCGTCCTGCGGCGAATTTTAGGGGACTTTCTTGATCTCTTTGGGGTCGTTTTTCAATCGCCAGCCGGCCTCCGTGATTGGCCTGGACGTCAGTTCGTCCAGCGCAAAGATGGTGGAATTGGGGCAAAACAAGGCCGGTGTCTGGGTGCTCGAGCGCTGTGCGATCGAGTTGCTGGAGCGCGGCTGGGTGACGGATGGCAACATCGAAAAATTTGACGAAGTGGCCGAAGCGATTCGCCGACTCGTCAAGAAAAGCGGCACCCGCACCAAGAATGTGGCCTTGGCGCTGCCGCCGTCGGCCGTGATCACCAAGCGGATCATTCTGCCGGGCGGCCTGACCGAGTCCGAATTGGAAACGCAGGTCGAGTCCGAGGCCAATCAATATATTCCGTTTTCCCTTGAGGAAGTCAGCCTGGACTTCTGTGTGGTGGGCCCCAGCCCCAAGTCCGAAGGCGATGTCGAGGTGCTGATCGCCGCCTCGCGCAAGGAGAAGGTTCAGGACCGTCAGGGGCTGGCCGAAGCCGCTGGTCTGAAGGCCGTGGTTGTGGATGTGGACTCGTACGCATCGCGGCTGGCCGTTGGCCGCCTGATGGAAATGCTGCCCAACAAAGGCTTGGACACGCTGGTGGCGCTGTTCGAAATTGGCGCGTTCACGACCAGCCTGCAAGTGCTGCGCAACGACGAAGTCCTGTACGAACGCGATCAGGCCTTCGGCGGCGCCCAATTGACCCAGTTGATCGTGCGCCAATATGGTTTTTCTTCCGAAGAGGCCGAGGTGAAAAAGCGCAGCGGCGACCTGCCCGACGATTACGAGGTCAGTGTGCTGCGTCCCTTTGTCGAAAACATGGCGCAAGAAGCCAGCCGTGCGCTGCAATTCTTCTTCAATACGACGCCGCACAGCAAGGTCGGGCATATCCTTCTGGCCGGCGGCGCCGCTGCATTGCCAGGACTGGTGGACACCGTCGCACAGCAGGCCGGGTGCCCGTGCAACGTGGTCAACCCCTTTGAAGGCATGCAGATTGGCAGCAGCGTCAGGACCAAGCGGCTGATCAACGAAGCCTCGTCCTACCTGACGGCGTGCGGTCTGGCGATGCGGAGGTTTTCGCTGTGATTCTGATCAATCTGCTGCCGCACCGGGAAGCGGCGCGCCATCGCCGACGCGAGGCCTTCAATCTGTTCATGGGGCTGGCTGCGCTGCTCGGGGGCCTGCTCGCGGGAACGGTCTTCCTGTGGTACCAGGGGAGACTGTCGGACGAGCAGGACAAGATCAACGTGCTGCAAACCGAAAACAAGAAGCTCGACATCCAGATCAAGGACATCGCCGGATTGCGTGCCGAGATCGCGGCGCTACGGGCCCGCCAACAGGCGGTGGAAGACCTTCAATCGGATCGCAACCTGCCGGTTCACATGCTCAACGAGCTGGTCAAGCAGTTGCCGGAGGGGGTTTTTCTCAAGTCCATGCGCCAGGAGGGCCAGAACGTGACGCTGCAGGGGGTCGCGCAGTCGAATGAGCGCATCTCCGAATTGCTGCGCAACCTGGCCAACAACACGCCCTGGTTGTCGCGTCCTGATCTGGTCGAGATTGTGGCCGACAATGTGACCATCGCTCCGCGTGACATACGCCGGGTGGCCAAGTTCAATCTTCGGGTTCGGCTGATGCGAACCACCGAAGCCGAGAAAGCCTTGTTGTCGCCAGCCGGTGCCAGCGCTGCCAAGGGCGCGGTGCCCAAGCCCGTCGCCGCGTCGGCCCCCGCGAAACTGTAGCCGCACCGCCATGGACACCATCATGCCAACCAGGATTGAATTTGCCGCCGCGCGGGAGCGCGTGCAAAGTCAGTTTCGCAACCTCAACCCCAAGGACCCGTCCAGCTGGCCTGCTTTGCCGCGCTATGCGCTGTTTGTCCTTGTCGCCGCGCTGGTGGTCGTGGTTCTTTGGTTCGCGTGGCTGAACAGCTATGACGCGGAGCTCGAGGGCGCTCGTGCCAAGGAACAGGGCTTGCGCGAGGAGTACACCAAGAAGCTGGCCCAGGCCGTGAATCTGGAAGCTTTGAAGAAGCAGCGCGAGCAGGTGCAGCAGTTTGTCACGCAATTGGAGAAGCAGTTGCCCAGCAAGGCCGAAATGGATGCACTGCTGTCCGACATCAATCAATCCGGCCTGGGGCGAAGCCTTCAGTTCGAGTTGTTTCGACCGGGACAGGTGGTGGTCAAGGACTATTACGCCGAGCTGCCGATCTCCCTGAAGGTCACGGGTCGCTATCACGACCTTGGGGCCTTTGCCTCGGACATCGCCAATCTGTCGCGCATCGTGACGTTGAACAACTTGTCGGTGTCGCCGGTGAAAGAGGGCGGACTGCTCTCGATGGAGGCCACGGCCAAGACCTTCAGGTATCTTGACGTCAACGAAATTGCCGCGCAACGCAAAGTGCCGGCAAAACCCGGTGCTGCGGCTGCGGCAGCAGGGGACGCGAAATGAGCCGCCGGTGCACGCTGGGCGGTTGCGCCGGTCTGCTGTGCGCGACCCTGGTCCTGGGCGGCTGCGGAGCGTCTGACCAGGATGAACTGCGCCAATGGATGGGCGAGCAGCGAAACCAGACCAAGGCCGGGGTCGAACCCATTTCGGAACCGAAGAAATTTGTCCCTCAGGTGTACACCGAGGGCAGCGCGGTCGACCCCTTTAGCCTGCAGCGACTGGTGCAATCGGTGAAGCGCGATTTGAACCGCGTGGCCGACAACGCGGCGCTGCTCGCACCCGAGCTGGCGCGGCGCAAGGAAGCGCTCGAATCCTTCCCGCTGGACGCCATGTCCATGGTGGGAAGCCTGACCAAAGAGGGCAAGCCGGTGGCCTTGTTGCAGGTTGACAAACTCCTGTATCAGGTGCGCGAAGGCGACCATTTGGGTCAAAACTACGGACGCATCACGAAGATCGACGAAACCGAACTGGCGTTGCGGGAAATTGTCCAGGACGCCTCTGGCGAGTGGGTCGAGCGACCCGTCAAATTGCAGCTTCTAGAAAGCTCAAAGAAATGAATATGACAAACTTTTCCCCGTTGAAAATGTTGCGCCGCCTGGTCTTGATGATGCTGGCCCTGGCCTTCTCGTTCGCAGCGCAGGCGCAAAACGTCATCGAATCGGTCAGCGGCACGCTGCAAGGTGGCGCCGAGGTGATTCGAATCGAACTCTCGCAGCCGCTGACCGGCGTGCCCGCCGGATTCTCCATCCAGTCACCCGCGCGCATTGCGCTGGACTTGCCCGGATACAGCAACGGCATCGGTCGATCCGTGGTCGAGATCAACCAGGGCAACCTCAAGTCGGTGAACGTGGCTCAGGCCGGAGAGCGTTCGCGCATCGTGCTTAATTTGAAGGTGGCGACGACCTACAAGACGCAGCAACAGGGCAAGACGCTGTTGGTCTTTCTGGACCCCGTCGTCATGGCCGCGCCGGAGGCGCCGGTCTTCGCCGAGAACCGCAACCGCGACGTGTTGCCGCTCAAGGATCTGGACTTCAGGCGTGGCGCTGACAACACCGGCCGAATCGTCGTGGCACTGGCGAACAATCAGGTCGGTGTGGACATTCGTCAGCAGGGACAAACCCTGGTTGTGGAGTTCATGAAGTCCAGTCTGCCCGAGGGCTTGCGCCGGCGCCTGGATGTGACGGACTTCGGCACCCCGGTGCAAACCGTCACGACATTTCAGGCGGGTGACCGGGTGCGCATGGTGATCGAGCCCAAGGGCGCGTGGGAGCACAGCGCCTACCAAAGTGACACGCAGTTCGTGGTGGAAGTTCGGCCACAGAAAGTGGATGCGAAGAAGTTGACCCAGGGGCCGAACTTCAGCGGCGAGAAACTGTCGCTGAACTTCCAGAACATCGAGGTCCGCTCGCTGCTGCAGGTGATTGCCGACTTCACCAATTTCAACATCATCACCTCGGATTCGGTGGCCGGATCGGTCACCTTGCGGCTCAAGGATGTGCCCTGGGATCAGGCCTTCCAGATCATCATGGACGCCAAGAGTCTGGGCATGAAAAAGACCGGCAATGTGTTGCTGATCGCGCCCAAAGACGAACTCGACGCCAAGACCAAGAAGGATCTGGAAGCGGCTGCAGCGATCGAGAATCTGGAACCCCTGAAGACCCAGACGTTTCAGCTGAATTACGCCAAGGCAGCCGACGTGGCGGCCCAGATCACCAGCGTGGGTACGGGCAGCTCCGCCGGTGGCTCTTCCTCCGCCGGGCGCAGCATGCTGAGTTCGCGTGGCAGCGCCACGGCGGCGGCGCGCACCAACCAGCTGTTCGTGACCGATATTCCGAGCAAACTTGAAGAGATAAGACAGCTGATTGCCAAGCTCGATATCGCCGTCAGGCAGGTGCTGATCGAAGCGCGCATGGTCGAGGCATCGGACACCTTTGGCCAGTCGCTCGGCATTCGCCTCGGTGCGGCCGACCTGCGGGCACAAAACGGCGGCACCGGAGGCTATCAAATCGGCAATGGAGCCAACAGCATTGCCATCGGCACCAGCTACGGCAACGCCGTGGCCACCACCGGCGCGGGCGGCAAGGTGGACACCAGCAGCCAGTTCGTGAACCTGCCCGCCATCGGGCAGAACGGCTTCAGCCCCGCGAGTCTGGCCGTCTCCATCTTCAGCGCCACCGCCAACCGTTTCCTGAATCTTGAATTGTCGGCGCTGGAAGCCGATGGCAAGGGCAAGATCGTGTCGAGCCCGCGCGTGGTCACGGCCGATCAGACCAAGGCGCTGATCGAACAGGGGACCGAGTTGCCCTACCAGGTGGCCACCTCCAGTGGCGCCACGTCGATCGCTTTCCAGAAGGCCAATCTGAAGCTCGAGGTGACGCCGCAAATCACGCCCGAGGGCAGCATCGTGCTCGACGTGGACGTGACCAACGACAGCCTGGGCGTGCTGACCTCGGCGGGCTACGCCATCAACACCAAGCACATCAAGACCCAGGTGCTGGTGGAAAACGGCGGCACCGTGGTGATCGGCGGGATCTTCACCTTGAGTGAAAGCGACGCGCTGACCCAGGTGCCGGTGCTGGGCGACATTCCCTATCTTGGCAATCTGTTCAAGACCAAATCCAAGACCAGCAACAAGAACGAGATGCTGGTGTTCATCACCCCCAAGATGATTTCAGAACGATCCACCGTGCGTTGAGCCTGACGCAAAAAATTGAACCGTGGGAATTGATATGCAGTACTTGAAGATCATGGCATGCGCCGCTTTGTCCCTGGCCCTGGTTGCCTGTGGCGGCGGTGGTGGAAGCGCGGGCACGCCCACCGGCGGCACGGGTGGCACGGGCGGCGGCATTACCCCTCCGTCGACCGTGGCCAGCTTCACCATTTCGCTGGATAAGTCGGCACTGACCAACTCCGGCAGCGACAAGGTCGTGGTCACCGTGCAAGCGGTCGATGCCAACCACAACCCGGTGGCCGCTGCCAAGGTCACCGGATCGGTGGACACGGGCGTGTTCACGCCCGTTGGCACGGCCACGGATACCAGCGGCAACTTCGTCGGCAACGTGACCATCGCAGCCGACAAGACGAATCGCAACATCACGCTGTCCATCACCGTCAACGCCATCACGCAGAAGATCATCATTCCTGTGTCCGGCGGGCAGATCACCATCACACCGGTTCCTGCGACGCCGGCACCGGGACAAGCGGTGACGCTCAACCTGCAGGTGCAGGACGTGCTGGGCAAAGGGATCGCGAATGTTCCCGTGACCCTTTCGGGCACGGCGGGATTCAGCGGAACCACCAATACCGACAGCAATGGCAACCTGCTGGTGAGCGGCCCGGCTCCGGCCTCCGCCGCGAGCTACACCGTCTCCGCATCGGCATCAGGACTGACGGCGACGACAACGATACAGGTGGTGGACACGGGCGGAAATACCATTCCTGCCGCCGTCCTCGTTGACTACCAAGGCAACGCCATTACCATCGGCCAGGTCGCTGCCTCGCTCACGGCGAATCCCACTTCCATCGGGACCAATGCGACCGGTGTCACGACGAACCGTGCCTCGCTCAGCGCCAAGTTCGTCGCGCCTGGCAACGTCGGCATACAGAATATGCGCGTGCGCTTTGACATTGTTCCTCCTGCCTTGGGTTCTGGGGAATTCATCTCCACCGGCGTCGCGACGGTTTACAGCAAGGTTGACGGCTCGGCGACGGCGGACTATGTGGCGGGGACGCGCAGCAGTCCCACCAACGGCGTGTTGTTGCGTGCCTGCTATGCGGCGACCGACGCCGCCTTGGCGGCAACGGGCGCATCCGCGCCTCCCTGTGTGACGGCGACGATGACGGTCCAAGGTCAGCCCCTGGCGATTGCCATCGTCAACCAGAACACCATGACCAAGGACGGTTCGGGCCTGTTCTATCAAGAGCCATTCGGTATTCAGGTGGCGGACTCTTCCGGCGTGGCCGTGCCGGGCGCCCGGGTCACGGTCAGCGTGGACATCACGCACTACGGCAAGGGGGTCTGGAACAACCACTACCCGGTGCTAACGCCTGATCTCAATTTTGGCTACGCCACGGTGCTGGCTCCGAATCCACCTGGCGGTCTGAGTGGCTACTACTGGCTGGGTTGCACGACCAAAGACGCGAGCGGCAATATTCTGCCAAGCTGCTTAACAGACCGCTCGCCCGTGACGAATAATCCGGTCTACACCGACGATATTCCACCGGACGCTTGGAACAACGTCTGGTGTCAGAACGAAGACATCAACCGCAACGGCACACTCGATGCCGGTGAGGATATCAACGGCAACGTTGTGCTGGATCCGAGTAAATCAGAAATCGTTTTGTCGTACGTGAATGGCAATGTCACCGATGCCAACGGGCGACTCCTGATCCAGGCGTCCTATGGCCAAAACATGGGCGGCTGGCTCGCCTACACCATCAAGGCGACGACCTCGGTCGTGGGTTCGGAAGGCACCAAGTCGCGCAGTTTCGTCACCAGCGTGTTGCAGGCCGACGTGCCCAACGGCGCTTTCCTGACGCCGCCCTACGGGTCCGGCCGGTGCATTGATCCACATTGATTTGGCCTCGTGGTGAGCACGCCTGACGTGCCAGCGGCAGCGCCGCTGCGATTTGCGCTGATCGGCTTGCCCGGCTCGGGCAAGAGCACGGTCGGGCGCCAGCTCTCACGGCGCTTGCAACTCCCTTTTGTTGACAGCGACCAGGTGTTGGAGCAGCGCCTGGGCGCCAGCATTCGCGACTTCTTTGCGAGCGACGGCGAGAGCCGCTTTCGTGACCTGGAAGAGCAGGTGATCGACGAGCTCACGCGCACCCACCAGGGCATTCTTGCCACCGGCGGCGGCGTCGTGCTGCGCGCCGCGAACCGCGAGCATTTGCACCAGCGCAGCCATGTGATCTATTTGCGCTCCACGCCGGAAGAGATCTACCGGCGCCTGCGCCACGATCAGATCCGGCCGCTGCTGCAGGTGGAAGACCCGATGCAGCGGCTGCGCGAACTGCACGCCGTGCGCGACCCCTTGTATCTGGAGACGGCGCACTTTGTCATCGAGACCGGGCGCCCGTCGCTGGCCACGCTGGTGAATATGATCGTGATGCAGTTGGAACTGGCCGGCCTAGCCTGAGTTTCAGCCAAGGGCCGCGCCAAGCTTCAGGCCGCGGCTGGGAACAGCCAGAGCAGCGACACGGTCATGGTCACGTAGCGCAGAAATTTACCGACCATCATGTAGAGCACGCAGGGCCAGAACGCCAACTTGAGCCAACCGGCCACCCCGCACAGCGGGTCGCCGACGATGGGCAGCCAGCTCAACAGGCAGGCTTTGGGCCCCAGGCGTTCGAGCCAATCCAGTGCCTTGAGGTGGGTGTTGGAATGCCGGTATTTGTCCACCACCCGGTGCGATTCGAAGCCCATGGCCCAGGTCACGACGCCGCCCAGCGTGTTGCCCGCTGTCGCCACCAGGATGGCCGGCCAGAACAAATCCGGGTTCAGTTTCAACAGGCCAAACAGCGCCGGCTCGGAGCCCAGTGGCAGCAGCGTGGCGGAAATGAAGCACACCACAAACAGCGTGCTCAGTCCGTATTGCGGCAGCGCCAGCAAGCTGAGAAATTGGTTGATCCAGAGTTCCATGACAGGCCCCAGTATAGGCACGAGGCCGCGCGAAAAAGAATTCGGCGGATTTCAATTGCTGAAATTTTGGGCAGCTAAAATAGGCCTCCCCTTGCAACCGAGCCGCGCAGCAGCGCGCCTGCGCTGGCTGGGGCTGCCAAACCTTTCCCAACGCCAAACTTTTTCGCATGCACATCGGCCATTTCTCCTTGGCGAACAACTTGTTCGTCGCGCCCATGGCGGGTGTGACGGACCGGCCGTTTCGCCAACTGTGCAAGCGCCTGGGCGCGGGCTATGCGGTGAGCGAGATGCTGACGTCGCGCCCGGACTTGTGGAACACGGCCAAGACCACGCGGCGCGCCAATCACGAGGGCGAGGCGGGCCCGATCGCGGTGCAGATCGCCGGCACCGAGGCGGCCATGATGGCTGACGCGGCGCGCCACAACATCGACGGCGGTGCGCAGATCATCGATATCAACATGGGCTGTCCGGCGAAGAAAGTCTGCAACAAGTGGGCAGGCTCGGCGTTGATGCAGGACGAGCCGCTGGCGCTGGCGATCGTGCAAGCGGTGGTCGCGGCCTGCGCGCCGCACAAGGTGCCGGTGAGCGTGAAGATGCGCAGCGGCTGGAGCCAGTCGAACAAGAACGCCGTGATCCTGGCGCGTCGCTTTGAAGAGGCCGGTGTGCAGCTGCTCACGGTCCACGGCCGCACGCGCGAGCAGGGCTACGGCGGCGTCGCCGAGTACGACAGCGTCGCCGCCGTCAAGGCCGCCGTGGCCATTCCCGTGGTGGCGAATGGCGACATCACGACGCCGCAACAGGCGCGCGAGGTGCTGGCTTTGACCGGCGCCGACGCCGTGATGCTGGGACGTGCGGCGCAAGGTCGGCCCTGGATCTTTCGCGAAGTGGCGCACTTCCTGGCCACCGGTGAGCTGCTGGCGCCGCCCCTGGTGGTTGAAGTCAAGCGCCTGCTGCTGGACCACCTGCTGGACCACCACGCTTTTTACGGCGACTTCCTGGGCGTGCGCACGGCGCGCAAACACATCGGCTGGTACCTGCGCACGCTGCCCGAGGCGGCTGAATTTCGCCAAGGGCTCAACCTGCTGGACGACTGCGCCGCGCAATGGCGCGCCGTGTCAGATTATTTTGACGAACTCGCGCAGCGCATGGATCGCATGCCGGCGCCTGAAGCTTTGCACCAGAACAATAACAACCCATTGGAGACTGTGACATGAGCAAGAACCACATCGAAGAATGTGTTCGCGCCAGCCTGGAGAGCTATTTCAAGGATCTGCGCGGCACCGAGCCGGCCGGCCTGTACACCATGATGATCCGTGTCATGGAGCGCCCGCTGTTGGAAGTCGTGATGAAGCAGGCCGATGACAACCAGTCACGCGCTGCGGAATGGCTGGGCCTGAACCGCAACACCTTGCGCAAGAAACTCGTCGAACACAAACTTTTGAAATGAAACCCTCCATGAACGCACTCCTCTCCGTTTCCGACAAAACCGGCATCCTCGAATTTGCCCGCGCCCTGCATGCCCTCGGCATCAAGCTCATTTCCACCGGCGGCACGGCCAAGCTGCTGGCCGACAACGGCCTGCCCGTGACCGAAGTGGCCCAGCTCACGGGATTCCCCGAGATGCTCGACGGTCGCGTCAAGACCCTGCATCCCACGGTGCATGGCGGGCTGCTGGCGCGGCGCGACTTGCCCGAGCACATGGCCGCGCTCAAGGCCCACAGCATCGACACCATCGACCTGCTGGTGGTGAACCTCTATCCTTTTGAAGCCACGGTCGCCCGGGCCGGCTGCACGCTGGAAGATGCGATCGAGAACATCGACATCGGCGGACCGGCCATGGTGCGCAGCGCGGCCAAGAACTGGAAGGACGTGGGCGTGCTCACCGACGCCTCGCAATACCAGCAAGTGCTAGTCGAGCTCAAGGCCGACGGCAAGATCAGCGACGCCACCAAGTTCGCGCTTGCGGTGGCCGCGTTCAACCGCATCAGCAACTACGACGGCGCCATCTCCGATTACCTCTCCAGCGTCCAGTCCGACGCCAGCCGCGCGCTGTTCCCGGGTCAGACGAATCTCCAGTTCACCAAGTTGCAGGACCTGCGCTACGGCGAGAACCCACACCAACAGGCGGCCTTCTACCGCGACCTGCAGCCGGCCGCCGGCTCGCTCGTCACCGCCAAACAATTGCAGGGCAAGGAGCTGAGCTACAACAACATCGCCGACGCCGACGCGGCCTGGGAATGCGTGAAGAGCTTTGACGCCAAGGCCGCAGCCTGCGTCATCGTCAAGCATGCCAACCCCTGCGGCGTGGCCGTGGGCGCGAGTGCGCTGCAGGCCTACAGCAAGGCCTTGCAGACCGATCCGACCTCGGCCTTCGGCGGCATCATCGCGCTGAACTGCACGCTCGACGAGGCCACGGCGCAGCTGATCGCCAAGCAATTCGTCGAAGTGCTGATGGCCCCGGCGTTCACGCCCGAGGCGCTGGCGGTGTTCAAGTCCAAGGTGAATGTGCGCATCCTGCAAATCGAACTTCCGGCCGACGGCAGCCGCGGCGGCAACGCCATCGACATCAAGCGCGTGAGTTCAGGCCTGCTGATGCAGACCGCCGACAGCCATGAACTGGCGCTCTCCGACCTGAAGGTCGTGACCCGGGTTCAGCCCACGGCGCAGCAGTTGCAGGACCTGCTGTTCGCCTGGAAAGTGGCGAAGTACGTCAAGTCCAACGCCATCGTGTTCTGCGCCAACGGCATGACCATGGGCGTGGGCGCAGGCCAGATGAGCCGCCTTGATTCAGCGCGCATTGCCAGCATCAAGGCGCAGCACGCCGGGCTGTCTTTGCAGGGCACGGTCGTGGCCAGCGACGCCTTCTTCCCCTTCCGTGACGGCCTGGACGTGGTGGTCGATGCCGGCGCCAACTGCGTCATTCAGCCCGGTGGCAGCATGCGCGACCAGGAAGTGATCGCCGCCGCCGACGAGCGCGGCGTGGCCATGGTGTTCAGCGGCGTCAGGCACTTCCGTCATTGATTCAGGGCGCTGGTGACCTGTCGGGTTACGCCCTTTGGTCTAACCCGACCTACTTCAGGTTTGAGAGGGCGTAGGTCGGGTTAGCGCAGCGTAACCCGACATCCTCAAACGGATTCACGGCGGCAGGCTGGCTACGTCGTCGGAATCCCCCGCCAGTTCCACCAGGCCCGCGGACAGGGACTTGGTGGGTTTCACACCGAGTTCCTTGAGCATCTGCGCCTGGCGAATCACATTGCCCTTGTTCGTGCTGAGCTTGGAGAGCGCGTCGCTGTAGGCGTCCTGCGCCATGCGCAGACGCTCGCCGACTTTCTCCAGATCGGACACAAAGGCGCAGAGCCGGTCGTACAGTTCGGCGCCGCGCTTGGCGATCTCCTGGGCGTTGCGGCTTTGCGCTTCCTGATGCCACAGATGCGCCACCGTGCGCACCACGAACAGCAGCGTGGACGGGCTCACCAGCAGCACGTTCTTGTTCCATGCATCCATGAACAACTGGTTGTCCTGCGCCACGCTGAGCATGAAGGCCGGCTCGATCGGCACAAACATCAGCACGAAGTCCAGCGATTTCAGGCCATACAGCGCCTGGTAGTTCTTCTCCGACAGACCGCGGATGTGGGCGCGCACCGACTCCGTGTGGCGCTTGAGCGCAGCAGCGCGCACCAGCTCGTCGTCGGCGCTGGCGTATTCCTCGTAGGCCACGAGAGACACCTTGGCGTCCACCACCAGATGGCGGTCCTGCGGCAGGTGGATCACCACGTCGGGCTGCGCCCTGGAGCCGTCTTCGCGCGAATGGCTTTCCTGCACGTCGTACTCGGTGCCGCGGCGCAGCCCCGAGGCCTCCAGCACCCGTTCCAGAATCAGCTCGCCCCAGTTGCCCTGGGACTTGGCCGAACCCTTGAGCGCCAGCGTCAGGTTTTTCGCGTCGTCGCTCAGGGTCTTGTTGAGTTGCATCAGGTGGTTCACCTGCTGACCCAGGGCGCTGCGCTCCTTGCCTTCGGTGTCGTAGAACTGCTCCACCTTGCCCTGAAATTCCTGCAAGCGGTTCTTCAAGGGGTCGAGCAGCAGGCCCAGGCTGGCCTGGTTTTGTTCGGCAAAGCGTTTGCTCTTTTCCTCCAGGATGTCGCTGGCCAGGCTCTTGAACTGGTTCGACAACGCCTCCTTGGCGTCCAGCAGCAGGGCCAATTTTTCCTGCGACTGGCTGCGTTCTGCGTCGAGCCGCGTGCTCAGTTCGGTGGCCTCGGACTGCAGTCGCGCATGGCTTTGCTCCGACTGGCGCAGCGAATCCTTGGCCTGCTGCAGTTCCAGGCTCAGTCGTTGGCGGTCTTGCTCCAGCCCGCGCCCGCGTTCCAGCGCCGTCGCCAGTTCCACGTTGGCCTGCGCGCGCGCGCGTTCGGTGGCGCCCAGCAATTGCGCTGCGAGCGCGCGCCGGCTCCACCACCAGCCCAGGCCAGCGCCCAACGCCAGGGCCAGCAGCAGGGCGGGCCAGGCCGCGCTCCAGGCGCTGGCGCCATCGATTCCGGTACTTGTCATGTTCGTTCCTGTGATCTGCCTGCATTATCCGGCGCAGAATAGGCGCCACCATGCTCTACAAATTCAAATCCAAAATCACCGGCGACGTGATCATGCTTGAAGCCAACGCACGGCGTGTGCTGCAGATCATCGGCAAGGACGGCAGCGACGCGGCGCCGGGCATCGTCTTGCCCGAGCACATGCCCGCAGCGATTGAGGCGCTGGAGCGCGCCATCGCGCAGGAGGAGGCCGCGCGCTTGGCGGCGCGGGCGGCGGCGTTGGCCGAAGGCCGGGACCTGCCTGCGGCCGACACGATTGCGCTGCGCCAGCGGGCGCTGCCCTTGCTCGAGATGCTGCGCCGCTGCGCCAAGGCGGGCAAGGAGATCGTCTGGAATACCTGAAGATCAGCGCGCCAGTTCCACTTGCACCAGGCAATCGTAGAAGGTTGGCCCGCGTCCCAGGTCCGTGAGCCTTTGGCTCGTGAGCTGGTTCACGTTGGTGCCATCGAGTCCCAATTTTCGCCACCACACGCCCAGACCGTTGACCACGCCGCTGCGGGCGCGCTCGGACAGCCGGGCCGTGCAGCGGTAGCTGCCGCGGTCGTTGAAGACGCGCACCACGGCGCCGTTTTGAATGCCGCGCGCGGCGGCGTCGGCCGCAGCAATTTCCAGCAGCGGTTCGCCCTCGATGTCGCGCAGGCTGGTGACGTTGACGAAGGTCGAATTCAGGAAGTTGCGCGCCGGCGGCGAGATCATCGCCAGCGGATACGGCGCCGACGAGCCCGCGGCTTCGTAGTTGGGCAGGTGGTCGGGCAGGCCGTCGAGTCCCTGTGCCGCCAGCGTCGCGCTGTAGAACTCGCACTTGCCCGAGGGCGTGGGGAAGCCGCCGCTGGCAAAAGGCGCGTCCGGCAGCGGCAAGCTGGCGAAGCCGCGCGCCAGCAGTTGCGCGTAGTCAAGGCTCGGATAGGCCAGGCGGCAAAGGGCCTCGTCGTCGTCGGCAAAACAGGGATCATCAAAACCCATGTGGGCCGCCAGTTCGCGAAAGATCTGGGTGTTCGTCTTGGCCTCGCCCAAGGGGGCAATGGCGGCGCGATTGAGCAGCACGTCGGTGTGGCCATAGCTCAGATGGATGTCGTCGTGTTCCAGTTGCGTGGTGGCCGGCAGGATGTAGTCGGCGTAGTCGGCGGTGTCGGTCTGAAAGTGTTCCAGCACCACGGTGAACAAGTCTTCGCGCGCAAAGCCCTGCACCACCTGGCCCGAGTCCGGCGCCACGGCCACCGGGTTGCTGTTGTACACGATCAGGGCTTCGATCCTTGCTCCGAAGTCGCTCGAAGTCGCACGCTGCAGGTCGTCGCCGATGCTCACCATGTTGAGCGTGCGCGGTGTGCGCGCGCCGAGCAGGTCGGGCCGTTGCAGCGCCGATTTGTCCACCGGAAAGTGGCCGGAGCTGCTGAACAGCAGGCCGCCTGCGGGTTGGCGCCAGGCGCCGATGAGCGCGGGCAGGCAGGCGATGGCCCGGGTCGCGTTGCCGCCGCCGCGCACGCGCTGCATGCCGTAGTTCAAGCGGATCGCGGCCGGCTGTTGCTCGATAAAGCAGCGGCCATAGTCCCGCGCCAGTGACTCGATCTGCGCCTGCGGCACGCCGCAGACCTGCGCTGCGCGCTCCAGCGTCCAGGCAAGAGCGCGCTCGCGCAACTCGGGCCAGCCGAGTGTGTGCTGATCGATGTAGTCGTGGTCCAGCCAGTCGTGCACGATCAGCTCGCGCATCATGGCCAGCGCCAGCGCCGCGTCGGTGCCGGGCAACAGGGCGATGTGCTCATGGCACTTGTCGGCGGTCTCGGTCTTGCGCGGGTCGATGCAGATCAGCTTGGCGCCCAGGCGCTTGGCCTCCAGCGCGTAGCGCCAGAAGTGCAGGTTCGAGCCGATGGAATTGCTGCCCCAGATCAGGATCAGTTTGGACTGGGCAAAGAATTCGACCTTCATGCCCAGCTTGCCGCCCAGCGTGCGCACCAGGCCCTCGCCCCCTGCGGCAGCGCAGATGGTGCGGTCCAACAGGGACGCGCCGAGCTGATGAAAGAAGCGCGCGGCCATGCTCTCGCCTTGCACCAGACCCATGGTGCCGGCGTAGCTGTAGGGCAGGATGGCCTGGGGGTCGCGTGCGGCGATCGGCTTGAGGCGGCTGGCGATGTCGCGCAGCGCGCTGTCCCAGCTCACGCGCTCGAACTGCCCCGCGCCCTTGTGGCCCACGCGCTTGAGCGGCTGCAGGATGCGCTGCGGGTGGTAGGTGCGTTCGGGGTAGCGCGAGACCTTGGTGCACAGCACACCGTGGGTCTGCGGGTGCTCGGGATTGCCCTGAACCCGTATCGCCACGCCGCCTTGCACCGTGGTCAGCAAGGCGCAGGTGTCGGGGCAGTCGTGCGGACAGGCGCCCCTGATCTGCTGGCTGGGTGGGGTGGCATCGCGTGCGGCGCTGGAGCTCATGTCAATTTCCCGGTGAAGCCGCAGGTTACAGGGAACCCGCCGGCGTGAAAGCCCGATTGTTCACGATAATCTGCTCAGCAGGATTCGACGCCACCCGATGGCAGGATGAAGATCGGCCTGGACCGTGCTGCTCGGCCGCGCAGGCTGGGGTGGCGATGGTTTCCATGGCATGGGCCAGGCCCGCTTTTGTGTCATAAACTGCCCATCTAGGAGAAGAACGTGCAACTCATCGATTCCATCGTCCAACGGGCGGCGTCCATCGCCGCCACGCGCCGTGACATCCACGCCCACCCTGAGCTTTGCTTCGAGGAACTGCGCACCGCCGATCTGGTGGCGCAACAGCTCACCGACTGGGGTATTCCCGTGCATCGGGGTCTGGGTCAAACCGGTGTCGTGGGCATCGTGCGCCAGGGCACATCGAGCCGCTCCATCGGCTTGCGCGCCGACATGGACGCGCTGCCGATGCAGGAAGTCAACACCTTTTCCCACGCCAGCCAACACCCGGGGAAGATGCATGCCTGCGGCCACGACGGCCACGTGGCCATGCTGCTGGCTGCAGCCCAGCATCTGGCAACGCAGCGCGACTTTGACGGCACGGTGTATCTGATCTTCCAGCCGGCCGAAGAGGGCGGTGGCGGCGCGCGCGAAATGATCAAGGACGGGCTGTTCGAGCGCTTTCCCATGGACGCCGTGTATGGCATGCACAACTGGCCGGGGGCGCAGGTGGGGCGTTTTGCCGTGAGTGCCGGTCCGGTGATGGCCTCGAGCAACGAGTTCAAGATCACACTGCGCGGCAAGGGCGGACACGCCGCGCTGCCGCACAAGGCGGTCGATCCCGTGCCCGCAGCGTGCCAGATGGTGCAGGCCTTCCAGACCATCATCAGCCGCAACAAGAAGCCGGTTGACGCAGGCGTGATCTCGGTCACGATGATCCATGCCGGCGAGGCCACCAACGTCATCCCCGACAGCTGCGAATTGCAGGGCACGGTGCGCACCTTCACGCTGGAGGTGCTGGACCTGATCGAGCAGCGCATGGAGCAGGTGGCGCGCCACACGGCGTTGGCCTTCGATCTGGAATGCGATTTCGAATTTGTGCGCAACTACCCGCCCACCGTGAATTCGGCGCCCGAAGCCGAGTTGGCGCGCCAAGTCATGGCGGGTGTCGTGGGCGCCGACCAGGTGGATGTGCAGGAGCCCACCATGGGCGCAGAAGATTTCTCCTACATGCTGCAGCTCAAGCCCGGCGCCTATTGCTTCATTGCCAATGGCGAGGGCGACCACCGTGCCATCGGCCATGGTGGCGGCCCCTGCATGCTGCACAACGCCAGCTACGATTTCAATGACGACCTGATCCCGCTGGGCGCGACCTATTGGGTGCGACTGGTCGAGCGCTGCCTTGGAGTGGGGCTCAAGGACCAGCCATGATCGACGCCAGGGCCGGCTTCTCGCACAGCTACGCCAGCGCGCGCAAGCGCTTCTTTGACACCGCGCGGGCCAGGGGTCTGCAGGTGGAATCGCACAAGCAGCGCATGCCCGGGCGTGACAAGGAGACCCTGTCCATGGACGTGGTGCTCGATGGAGCGCCTGACGCCGACCGATTGCTCGTCGTGAGCAGCGGGGTGCACGGTGTGGAGGGCTTTTGTGGCAGTGGCATCCAAGTGGCCGCGCTGCAAGACCAGGCCTTGCGCGCCAAGGCGCAAGAGCGTGGCGTGGCGCTGTTGTACATCCACGCCGTCAACCCCTATGGTTTTTCCCATATTCGCCGGGTCACGCAGGAGAACGTGGACCTGAACCGCAACTTTTGCGACTATTCAAAGGCGCTGCCGGTGAATCTGGCCTACCGGGCATTTCATCCCGTGCTGCTGCCCGAGCCATGGCCGCCCACTTTGGGCAACCAACTCAAGGCCGCATGGCTGCTGTTGCGCCAGGGCAAGCGCGCGGCGCAGGCGGCGGTGTCTGCGGGCCAATACGAGTTTCCCAAGGGACTGTTTTTCGGCGGCGCCGAGCCGACGTGGAGCCACCGGACGCTGCGCGCTGCGGTGCGCAGGTACGCGACCCAAGCCCGGCATATCGCGTGGATTGACCTGCACACGGGCCTGGGCCCCAGCGGCAAGGGCGAGCGCATTCTGAGCGCGCGCAATGACCCCGCTGGCCTGGCCGATGCGCAGGCCATGTGGGGCGAGGAAGTGACTTCGTTTTTTCAGCGCTCGAGCGTGTCCGCCACGGTCAATGGCAGCATGCTCGAAGCGCTGCGTCACGATTGCGCACAGGCCCGCTTCAACGCGATCACCATCGAATTCGGAACTCGGCCGCTCAAGGAGGTGCTCGCCGCACTGCGCGCCGAGCAGTGGCTGCACAACCATCCCAGGACATCGCTGCGCAAAGCGGCCGCCATCAAGCGGCAGATGCTGGAGGCCTTCTTCACCGACACCGACGCCTGGAAAGAACAGGTCGTGAGCCAGGCGCGCGAGGCCATGTTGCAGTCGGTGGCCGGTCTGGACGCGCACTGAGCGCCCGGTAGAGCCGCGCTCTCTATAATCGAAGGCTTTGCAGCTTCGAGCGAACTTATGCCTATCTACGCCTATAAATGCGAGTCCTGTGGTTTGGCCAAGGACGTTTTGCAAAAAATGTCCGACCCGCTGTTGACACAGTGTCCCTTCTGCGGCGCCGAGGCCTTCAAGAAACAGCTCACTGCTGCGGGCTTTCAGCTCAAGGGCACGGGCTGGTACGCCACCGACTTCAAGGGCGGCTCCGCCCCCGCAGCCACGCCTGCGACTGCAGCCACACCTGAAGGCGCCAAGCCCGCCGAGGCGCCTGCCGGCGGCGCCGCCAAGAGCGACGCGGCGCCCGCCGCCGCTGCGGCGAGCCCTGCGCCGACACCCGCTGCTGGCGGTGGTTGCGGGTCTTCCTGCGCCTGCCATTGAGCGCTGACTGCTTCAACACTGGAACTTCCGTGCCTATTAAAAAATACCTCATCACCGGCCTCTTGGTCTGGCTGCCGCTGGCCATCACCGTGTGGGTCATGGCCTGGCTGGTGGGCTTGCTGGACGGCGTGTTTGGCGGTCTGCTGTCGGGCTTGGGCGCGGTCATGCCCGAGCGTGTCATGCCGCTGCTGGAACGCCTGCGCGCGATGCACGGGCTGGGCGTGATCCTGGTGCTGGCGGTGTTGCTGGTGACCGGTGGCCTGGTGTCCAACGTGGCGGGGCGCTGGTGGCTGCGCCAGTGGGACAAATTGTTCGCCCACATTCCGATCTTCAAGACCGTTTACGCCAGCGTGAAGAAGGTCTCCGACACGCTGTTTTCCAGCAATGGCAATGCCTTTCGCAAGGCCTTGCTGATCCAGTACCCGCGTAGCGGCTGCTGGACCATTGCGTTTCTGACGGGCGCCCCGGCCGGCGAAGTCGCCGCCCATCTGGCGGGCGATTTTGTCAGCGTGTACGTTCCCACCACGCCCAATCCGACCAGCGGCTTCTTCCTGATGCTGGCGCGCGCCGACGTGATTGAACTCGACATGAGCGTGGACGAGGCACTGACCTACGTGATTTCCATGGGCACCGCCGTTCCCACGGCGTCGTCGCATCCCGCCCCCGACTGAATTCCACTTTTTTTGTGCGCTGCAAACCGCCACCTCTCCGAAAGAAAAACCATGGCCATGCGTTCCCACTATTGCGGTCTTGTGACCGATGCCCTGCTGGGCCAAACCGTCAGCCTGTGCGGCTGGGTGAATCGCCGTCGCGACCACGGCGGGGTGATCTTCATTGACTTGCGCGACCGCGAAGGCTATGTGCAGGTCGTGTGCGACCCAGACCGCGCCGACATGTTCAAGACCGCCGAAGGCGTGCGCAACGAGTTCTGCGTCCAGGTCAAGGGACTGGTGCGCGCGCGCCCCGAGGGCACGGTGAACGACAACCTCAAGAGCGGCAAGATCGAAGTGCTGTGCCACGAACTGATCGTGCTCAACCCCTCGGTGACGCCGCCGTTCCAGATCGACGACGAGAACCTGTCCGAGACCACGCGCTTGACGCACCGCGTGCTGGACCTGCGCCGCCCCTACATGCAGAACAACCTGATGCTGCGCTACAAGGTGTCGATGGAGGTGCGCAAGTTCCTCGACGCCAACGGCTTTGTCGACATCGAGACGCCCATGCTCACCAAGTCCACGCCCGAAGGCGCGCGCGACTATTTGGTGCCTAGCCGGGTGCACGACGGCCACTTCTTCGCGCTGCCGCAAAGCCCGCAGTTGTTCAAGCAGTTGCTGATGGTGGCCGGGTTCGATCGCTACTACCAGATCACCAAATGCTTTCGCGACGAGGACCTGCGCGCGGATCGTCAGCCCGAGTTCACGCAGATCGATATCGAGACCTCGTTCCTGAGCGAAGAGGAAATCCGCGAGATTTTCCAGGGCATGATCAAGACCGTATTCCAGAACACCATCCAGGTGGACTTGGGTGAATTCCCGGTCATGAGCTACCAGGACGCGATGTACAACTACGGCTCGGACAAGCCCGATCTGCGCGTCAAGCTCGAATTCACCGAAGTCACCGACGTCATGACCGATGTGGACTTCAAGGTGTTCTCGGGCGCGGCGACGATGAAGGGCGGGCGCGTGGTGGCGCTGCGCGTTCCCGGTGGCGCGCGCGAAACCGGAGGCCTGTCGCGCGGCGAGATCGACGCCTACGCCGAGTTCGTCAAGATCTACGGCGCCAAAGGCCTGGCCTACATCAAGGTCAATGAGCGTGCGAAAGGACGCGAGGGCCTGCAAAGCCCGATCGTGAAGAACATCCACGACGCCGCGTTGACGGCCGTGCTCGAGCGCACCGGCGCGCAGGACGGGGATCTGATTTTCTTCGGCGCCGACAAGGCCAAGATCGTGAACGACGCCATCGGCGCGCTGCGCCTGAAGATCGGCCTGAGCGAGTTCGGCAAGAAGAACGGCCTGTTCGAAAAGGGCTGGCGTCCGCTGTGGGTGGTGGACTTCCCGATGTTCGAGTACGACGACGAAGCGCAGCGCTTCACCGCCACGCACCATCCGTTCACCGCGCCCAAGGACGGGCACGAAGACTGGATGGTCACCGCGCCCGAGAAGTGCATCTCCAAGGGCTACGACATGGTGCTCAACGGCTGGGAAATGGGCGGCGGCTCGGTCCGCATCCACAAGGCCGACGTGCAGCAAAAGGTGTTTGACGCACTCAAGATCAGTCCCGAAGAGGCGCAGATGAAATTCGGCTTCCTGCTGGACGCGCTGCAGTACGGCGCGCCACCGCACGGCGGCCTGGCCTTCGGCCTGGACCGCATCATCACGCTCATGACCGGCGCCGAGTCGATCCGCGACGTGATCGCTTTTCCCAAGACACAGCGCGCCCAGTGCCTGCTCACGCAAGCGCCGTCGCCGGTGGATGAAAAGCAATTGCGCGAACTGCACATCCGCTTGCGCACGCCCACGGCAGCCTGAGGTCCGGGTGGGCCCGGCCTGCATCGCCCCGGTGCGGTGCGGGCCGTGGCATCACCGGTAAAACTACCTAGGTCATAACCCGCTGGCAGGGTTCGGCGCAAATCGCTAACATGCGGCACTTGTGCGGGTCGCTGGGTCCGCTGCTTTCAACCACGCAGCCGGAGATCTATTTGTCAGCGGAGTTCATTCTTGAAACGCGTGGCCTGACCAAGGAGTTCAAGGGCTTCGTGGCCGTCAATCAGGTTGACCTGAAAGTCAGGCGCGGCCATATCCACGCCCTGATTGGCCCCAACGGCGCGGGCAAGACCACGTTCTTCAACCTGCTCACCAAGTTTTTGCATCCCTCGCACGGCAGCATCCGCTTCAACGACATCGACATCACGACCGAGGGGCCGGCGCAGACGGCCCGGCGCGGCATCGTGCGCTCATTCCAGATCTCGGCGGTGTTCCCGCACATGACGGTGCTGGAGAACGTGCGCGCGGCACTGCAGCGCAACCTGGGCACCTCGTTTCACTTCTGGAAGTCCGAAAGCTCGCTGTTTCACCTGCACCAACGGGCGCTGGCTTTGCTGGCCGAAGTCGATCTGCAGGACTTCGCCGACGAGCTCACCGTGAATCTGCCCTATGGCCGCAAGCGCGCCCTGGAGTTGGCCACCACGCTGGCGCTGGAGC
>CAIMSP010000093.1 GCA_903844215.1 uncultured beta proteobacterium
CACATCACGGCGGGCGAGCCAGGCGGCGACGGCGGCGAAGCCACCGGACTGGTACCAGCGCCACAGCTTACCGGCGGCGGCGGGCGACATGCGCGGCGCGCTCGACCACACGCAAAACCAGCGGCGATCCTGCGACGCGAGCGAGATCGGCACGGGATCGTTCGAGAACGCCAAAACGAAACAGCGGTTAACCATTTGATACGGGTGCAGCCCCTTGCGGTTAATCGGGATCATCTCGGGCGGCGCGGCTATGATCGGCTTCAGTTTGTTAGCCAAAGCGCGGCGCTCGCGGGCGTCCGGCTCTTTCAGTTCGTTCAAGATGATAATTTCGGCCTCCAGCTGATAGCCCCACTGCGAGCCTAGCGTATCGTTGTCCAGGATGCCGCGGTTGCGTAGACTCGGCCCGCAGACGGCCCACAGCAGCGGCGCCCACAGCGTATCCTTGCCGCACCCCTCATCGCCGCCATGCAAGACGGCGTGGTTAATTTTAGTGTTTGGGCGCTGGTACTTGCAGGCCATTACGTCAAACACGTGGTCGCGCTCGGACTCGACCGGGATAAGCGCGGCGCAGTGTTCCAGCCACATCGACACGTCACCAGCCCCGGCGGGTTGCCGCGCGTCGCGCCAGCGGTTGCCGTAGACGTCACCGTCCCGCGTCACTAACACGTCGTCGCCGGCCGAATACGTGATGCCGACCAAAGCCGGCGCGCCCATCGCTTGCCGGTTCTCATCGTAGCAAATGCTCGCCTCGACGCGGCGCGCGCCACCATTCGATCCGGCGTGAATGGAGTAGCACGGGATATGCCGGAAAAGGGCGTTGAAGGTCGTCCGGCCCACCTCGCGGCGGTCGGCCATGTCGAAGTACGATTCATCGTCCTGGACGTACGCAAACCTGGCGTACCACGCGGCCTTCTCGACGCGGCCTAACTCCTTACGCGTAACGGCGGCGATCATCGCGCCCGCCTCGGTCGATGCGCTGAACAGGTCGCCCGGCTTCAGTTTAGCCAATGCAGCCTGCATCACGGGGGCCAGCAGTTCGGAGCGTAGCCCCGGCGCGTGCTGCGGGCCTCCCTGCTCGGCTACCCACGTCAAGAAGGCGACGCTATCCCACTCAAGGCAGTGCTCGTGCAGGCACGTATAGGCCCGGTTGACGGGCATGTAGCGGCCCTCGATCTCGCCGGTGGTGTGGGCGGCGGCGTTGGGGCAGACGACACCCCACCAGCCCGCACTATTGCCTTGCGCGGTCAGGTGGCCGGACTCGGACAGCCACGCCAGCACGTCGTCGCTGCCGTCGTCATCCAGATCGACGCGGCGCACGGTGGCGGTGTCGGCGGCGGCGGGCGTCACGCCAAGGGCGGCGCACACTTCCTCGACGGTGAATTCGCGCTCGGGGTGAAACTCGGTCAGGACGGCGGCGAAGCGGTTACGCTCGGGCTTCAAGTTGACCGAGCCAGGTATGCGCCAGTTTCGCACCGGACTGATGGCCCCGCCGTCGGTGTATCCGGCCTCGGCAAAGGCGCGCTCGGCAGCACCGGCGATGCCTAGCGGCACCTGCTCGCTCAACACCCACGCCCATTGGTAATTGCCGGGAGAGGTTTCAATAATCCACGTCGGGGGCAGCGGTGGTGTTTTGGACTTGGTGCCGACATCGTCCACGGCCAAGAACGTCGCGTGCGTGCAGTTGGCGGCGCTGGCCGACAGGCCACCGGTCATGCGGTCGAGGATGAAGCTGCCGCTGCTGACATACCACGCGCCACCGGCCCGACGGGGCGCGCTCGGCAGTTGCGGAATCCACGCCTTCGTTTTCTGTTGCACAAACAACACAGTCTCGCCCTCAGGTGCGAGGCTGGTCACAAAGTCAATAAAATCCATGTTATATTACCTTTGAGTTGGTGGTTGGTTTGGCGGCTCACGGTTCCTCCCCGTGGGCCGTCGCTTTTTTATTTCCCGTATCTGGTCTGCACCTTAATCTCGACGCCTAACGGCAGGCCAGCGGCCCACAGCG
>CAIMSP010000094.1 GCA_903844215.1 uncultured beta proteobacterium
ACGCTCAATATACCGTTATTTTGGGTTAGAGAATTATCTTGAAAGACGCCGTATGACATATTACTCATCCCGGTCATGCTCAATGTACCGTTATTTTGGGTAAGGTTACCGTTTTGAAAGATGCCCTGCCCCGTTTCACTCACGCCTGTCATGCTCAATGTGCCGTTATTTTGTGTAATGTTGCCAGCCGCCTGAAAAACTCCGTTCGACGTATTACTCGAGCCTGTCAGAGTCATTGTCCCGCCATTTTGGATAAAATCACCGCCCGATTGGACATATCCGTTTGACGTATTACTTGTCGCCGTCAGGTTCATCGTTCCGCTATTTTGTGTGAAATTGCCACTTGTCTGGCTAAATCCGATCCCGGTATTACTGGTCGCCGTCAGGTTCATCATGCCGCTGTTTTGAGTGAGGTTGCTACCAAGTAGCACTCCACTGTTAGCCCCATAACTCGTCCCCGTCAGATTCATTGCGCCTCCGTTTTGGGTGAGGTTTCCCCTGAACAGATAAAATGCTGTGCTGGTATTACTCGTACTTGTTAGGTTCAATTCGCCGCTATTTTGGGTTAGGTTCCCACGGTCTTGGTAAAACCCATAAGTGGTATTACTGATGCCTTTCAGGTTCATCGTACCGTTAATTTGGGTGAGATTACCACCTTGATATATTCCATACGACATATTACCCATTCCGGCCATATTAATTGTGCCGTTATTTTGTGTAATGTTTCCTGTAATTGTCAACCCGTTAGCAGAAACACTGTCACTCATCCCGATTATGTTTATTGTTCCGTTATCTTGATTGAGGTTGCGATCTAGGTAAACCCCGTAAGAACCATTACTTACCCCCGTGATATTTAATGCTCCACCAATTTGTGTAATATCGCCACCATCGTACACTCCGTACGACTTATTGCCTGCGCCCGCCAGGTTGATTGCGCCTCCAAATTGTTTTATATTTCCGCCGGTTATCGCCACCGCATATGACGTATTACTCGTCCCTGTAAGGTTTAATGTGCCGCTATATTTCGTGAGTGTTCCACTTTGCCAGAAGACTCCATACATAGTGTTACTCGTCCCGGTCAGAGTCAATGCGCCGCTGTTTTGAGTGATATTTCCATTGCTCCAGGTAAACCCCATTGCGCGATTACTGGTCCCTGTCAGGTTCATTGAACCGCCATTTTGTGCGATATTACCTTGGATCTGCAATCCTGCGCCGGATTCATTACTTTCTCCTGTCAGGTTCATCAATCCGCCATATTGCGTGATGCTACCGCTCTGCAAGGTGATGCCGGACCACGTTTTAGTCGTCCCCATCAGGTTCATTGTGCCGTTGTATTGGTTGACGTTTCCGACTAAGTAAACTCCGTTTGACGTATTACTCATCCCGGCCACGCTCAATGTACCGTTATTTTGGGTAAGATTTCCGACTTGATAGACTCCATAGGACGTATTACTTATCCCTGTCAGGTTCAAAATTCCGCCATTTTGATTCAGGAAGCCCGATTGAAATAGTCCATACGCCTGATTGCTTGTTCCGGTAATTGTTATGTAATCATTACCATTGATATTCATATTTGAAATTGTTACGCCGAAGTCATAGGTGCTCAGGTTGCTGCCTGACAGATTGGCCGTGCCGCCGTTCAAGCTGATATTGGTGTTGTTGATACTGAGCGTGCCATTGGCGGCGGTGGCGTAGAGCCCCAAGGAGCCGGTGCCGGTGGCGCAGACGTTCCCGCTGAGGCTGAGGTCGCGATTGGCAATGAGCGTGAGTGAGGCGTTGTTGGGGTTGGCGACCACAATGTCGGCAGCCAGGGTTAAGTTGCCGCCAGCGGCGCCGGCGCTGGCGGTGGTTACCGTGACATTGGTGCCGGTGTTGAGCGCGGTTTGTATCGAGCCGTTGTTCACCACGCCGCTGGTGTTGCTCCCCGCCCCGGCCCACACGTTGGAGGCGTTGGTGGTGTTGGCGCTGGCCGCACTGCTGATGGTGATATCGGTGGGGTCGATGAGCCACTGGGCGTTTTTACCGGCGCTGGAGCCTTGGACTTGGCCCAGCATGGTGAGGCTTTGGCCGGAGGTTTCCAGGTAGCCGCCATCGCCTGCGCTGCTGCCGATGTCCACCGTGGCATTGGCGCCGATATAGGTTTGATTGGCCACCACCACGGCCGCCAGATTGCTGACTTTGCCCAGGCGATCGCCCCCGATGATGACCTGGCCGCCTGCGGCTGCCCCGCTGGCGTCGATGCGGCTGTCGCCAAACAAGCCCACCCGGTTTGCCGAGAGGACGACGGTGCCGCCCGTTGCCCCGGCGGCGCTGCCTGAAACATTCAGCGCTGAGTTCAATACGGTGATGCGGCTGTCGCCGCGCGATGGCCCCCCGGCCAGTATCACCGTGCCGCCCCCGCCGACGCCGCTGGCCAGTAGTTGGCTGTTCTCCTGCAGCGCGATGTCTTGTGCGCTGATGGTGATGTTGCCGCCCACCCAAGCCGGGCTGGCAACGTCCACCGTGGCCGCCGTCAGGTTGACGCCGCCGCTGGCTCCGCCCTGGATGGCAACGCTGCCGCCTTTGGCGCTGACCACGCCCGATAGATTGATGACCGCATTGAGCAATTGCTGGGTGGCTTCGGCGGTCAAGACGATCTTGCCGCCTTGGGCTCGAATGACGCCGCTGTTGGCGATGGAGGCGTTGGCAGCGCCTGCGCCCAGGCTCAATTGCACCAGTTGCCCGTTGCTCAGACTCAAGGTGGCAAGGTCCCCTGCGGCCAAGGCGATCTGCCCACCGGGCGCATTGAGCACGCCGGTGTTGCGCACCTGGTCGCCAGCCAAGACGATAAAGCCGGCGCTGGCGCTGAGGGCCCCGGCGTTGCTGATCAGGCCTGATCCGTTGGAGCCGCCGCTCAGACTCAAGGGGCCGCCGGCCATGAAGGCGCTGGGCGAGATGTCGCGCGTGGCCGCCAACAGGCTGCCCACATTGACCATCGCGCCGTTGCCAAAGACGATGCCTTGCGGATTCACAATGAAGACCTGTCCATTGGCCGTCAAGGTGCCCAGGATTTGACTCGAACCGGCCAAACCAATCACCCGGTTGAGCACCTGCGAGCTGGCCGACGGCTGCACAAACTGAACGGTGTTGCCGCTGCCGACGTTGAAGGTTTGCCAGTTGATGACCGCCTTGGCCGTGGACTGGGTAATCACCAGTTTCGTGGCATTGGGCTGCGCAATCGTTGCCGCCCCAGCCACGACATCCCCGCCCGTGGGCAAAACTTGGGCATTGATCACTTGCAGCGCGGTGCCCAGGATCAAGCACGCGCCAAGGGCGAGCGCTTTAATCGGGAATAGACCATAGGTGGGCTGCTGCGCGGCAGCGGTTTGCGCGGGCGCTGTGGTGCCGCGCGTGGATCCTTTGCCGTGACCTTTCGCCGTCTCCGCCGCAGCCACCAACATGCCACGCGTTTTGCTAAAGATCAGGCGGTAACATTTCTTGTTCATGATCTGCCTCTGGGCCGTTGCGATCGTCCACCGGCGCACGACGCGGCCCGCCGGCCTTGTGGTGTCGCTTGGGTGCAAAGATCAGGGCTCATCACGGTGCTGCTTCAAAAATGGGTCTGCACTACAAACCAGAACTGGGAGCTTTTGTTGCCGCTGGTATTGATTGCTGCGGGGCTGTGGGGCCAGCGTCTGGCCCAAATCGCGCTCAGGGTCAAACCATGAAATCCATTCCAATCAAGGCCCAGCCCGGCGTCGGCCAACACCATGTGATTGGACAAGCCCGAATCGGCGTAGCCACTGTTGAGTTGCCAATTGGCATAGGTGCTGTGATTGATCCAGCCGTTGCCGTAATCGAGCAAGGCGATCGGCGTGAATTGGCCCCATTTGGTATTGATGCTTTGACGCAACTCGGCCGTGGCGATCGTGCCTTGGTTCAGCGAACCCTGCTCGGGCCGGTAGGAGCGCACGCCCGCATAGCCACCGATCGCGAGCTTTTCGTAGGGGTCCAGATTGGTATTGGCGACTTGACCACGCACGTTGAGCGTCGCGTACAGGTTGCGCTCTTGGCTGAGAATGAGCTTGCCATACGCTTGATAAGCCCATTTTGCATAGGCCCCCAAGGGCTGATTGGAGGCGCGCGTATTCGCGCTGTCCTTGACATGGCCCAGGGTCAGGGCCGAGTGCACAAACCAGGTGTTCTGGCCCAGGGCAATCGAGCGGTCGCCGGAGTTGCCATCGATCGCCAACTGAGCAGACGTCAGCGTTTTTTGGCTGGTGACGACCTGCGCAGTTTCTGACTTGCTCATGACCCCTACGGCGTTGAGGCTCGCAGCCCAATTGACATCTAAGCTGCGCACGAAAGGATAGGCCAGCCCCACACTGGCGGAATTGCCAAAGCCGGTGGAATGAATACTGGGCAAAGTAAATTGGCTACGCGAGAGCGAAGACTGCCACCGCAAGCCATTCGGGCTCAGCGGCCCACTGGCATCCAATCCGCCTGACAGCGCGCCTTGACTGGATGTAAAGGCATTCAAGGCCAGCACATCGCCCACACCAAAGAGATTGCTCGCGCTCAGCGTCGCACCCAAGCGGTATTGACCGGTGGAGCTCGCGCCCTGGTTATCCAGGCCGACTGAGCCTTTGATTTGCGCGTCTTTGGCCACCGTGGTCACGCGTAATTTGGTCTGCCCAATCGGCATGTCATCGGCATTGAATTCCAAGGCGCCGATGTACAAGCCAACGATATCTTGCAGCAACTGTGTCGTGCGCTCGAGTTTGGTCTTGGTCAAGACACAGGCATCGCCCACCCCATCAGGACATAGATTCTTGGTCACTACGGCAGCCACCCAAGCGTCATCGGTGGCAGAGGCGTTTTTGATCTCAAGCTGCGCCAGATTGCCTAGAAATACCCGGAAATTGAGCTCGCCGGTTTTTTCGAATGAAAGCCGGTCTTGCACACTCGCCACGACTTGGCCAATCAAGTAGCCTTGCGTGCGCAACTTGAGTGTCAGCAAGGCTTCGGTTTGATTGAGCTGTTCGTTCGCAATGCGCTGACCGAGCAGGTCCGGCCTGACCTGCTCGAACAGCGCGTTCACCTCGCTGTCGGTCACCATCGCCCGCTTGTCGGTTTGAATTTTCCAACTCAGCTTGGTCACGGTTGGCGCCTGCGCCTCGCTTTGCAATGGCGCTGTCGGCTGTGCAAACGCGCCAGCCGCCAAAATTGGCCAGAGTCGAACCCACCAGCACAGCCGAGCAGCAACAAACTTGGCTGCTTGAGAACTGATTTGAAATTTGGCTTGTGCTATCACGCTTATGCCCCTTCGCTGCAGGACTCGCACCGGCTCGCTTCTCGACATCCTGCTATCTGAATCCTCGCCCTTTGGCTGTTCGTTAGGTTGATCTTTCGCAAGCTGTGGCCGTGTTCCAAAGGGAGTGGGGCGACAGTAATTCCGCCTCGCTTATTTGGCGCAGCTTGCATCGTGGGCGGCCTCAAATCTGAAGTGCGACACTCTCCCGGTGTACGCTGCACACATGAAATCTCTCTCGAAGTACGAACAACTCCTGCTTGAAGATCGCATGACTACTGCAAGTGTCACTGACCGGCGTAATGGAGCCGTGCATGATTTCGTTGGTCAGGATGGCGAACTCCTGGCTGTTGCTGACCCCGCGCTGTTTCCACTCGTCGGTTAGGTCCTGCCGTACCGCAATGCCGCGCAGGCGCTTGTCAATCCACTCCTTGGGGTAGCCCTTCTTCTCGTAAAGCTCCTGCCTGCGGCCCATGGCCAGCTTGGGGTTTTCGATCTCGTCAAGGCGTTCTTTCCCAACCTTGGCCAGCCAGCGTTTGCAGGGCTGGGCCTTCGGGCTGGGGATGGACTGAATCAGACGGAAAATGCCCTGCGTGTTCCAGCATGCATGCGCTTGCTTGGACCCAGATGGCTTGATTTGCGACCTGCTTGTCGGTGAATGTTCGGGGCTCGGTTCGACCATCTGCGAGACGGCATAAAATCGGGGGTCTCAATTTACCAGGCGACCATGACTTCATTGCACCCAAAAGTTTATCACCCGGTAAAGCCGCAGTACCTCGCGACACACACCAAGACCATACCGGACGAAACCGCAGACGCTTGGCAAACCGTCAGCACCATGGACCACCTCCCCGACTGTGCCGGTCAAGTGACGACCGAGGACAACGCAGGGGAACGGATTCGGCGCTGGAAATGCAGCAAGTGCTCGGTTCGAGGGGCGAAGGCCTTATAGGCGCTGGCCTGGGCGCAGCGGGACCGGGCTGCTCAAGCCAAGTCCAAGAAGCTCAGCACTTCATCCAGGTGCTGGGCATAGTCGCTCAGCGCATGGTCACCACCGTCTAGCAGCTTGATCGTGGCACCGGGGTAGTGGCCGGCCATTTCCTGCCAATCCAAAAGCTCGTCGCCCTTGGCAATCAGCGCAAAGTAGCGCTGCGGCCGAGTAATGCGGGGAACCTCTTGGGCCAGCAGTTCGTCGACAAACGCCGGCTCAAAATAGAAGCGCTGGTCTGGGTCATGCCAAAGCTCGTGCTGGCCAATGTGCGCCGCCAAGTCACGCGCGGGATGCACCGCCGGATTGAGCAGCACCGCCTTGCAGTCAAAGCGCTCGGCCAGCCAGGTGGCGTAGAAGCCGCCAAGGGATGAGCCCATCACCGCCATCGAGTCCTGCGGCCAATCGGCCACGGCCTGCACCAGTTCTTCTATCGCCTGTGCTGGCGACGCTGGCAGCATGGGGCACAACCAGCGCACCTGTGGAAATCGTTCGTTCACGGCGGCGGCTGTCATTCTTGCCTTGACCGACTGGGGCGATGAGCGAAAGCCGTGCAGATACAGCAAGTGGGTGGTTGGCATGCTTGCATCATAGGCCGCTTGTGCGCACCGAAGGCTGACAACGGACGGGGCCAACGCAGTCGCCTCGACCGTCAGCACGACGCAGAGCGTGAACTCCAGAAACGAAAAAGCCCTTGCAAACTTTTAATTTGCAACGGCTATCCGTATTACTGGCGGAGCGGACGGGACTCGAACCCGCGACCCCCGGCGTGACAGGCCGGTATTCTAACCAACTGAACTACCACTCCTGGTAGAAAAACTATTCGGCATCTTGCGATGCCCAAGCGCTTTCAAACTTGGCGACCCCACGGGGATTCGAACCCCGGTACCTACCGTGAAAGGGTAGTGTCCTAGGCCTCTAGACGATGGGGTCAAAACCTTTGGAACTTCCGTCTCGAAAATATTGGTGGAGGTAAGCAGGATCGAACTGCTGACCTCTTGCATGCCATGCAAGCGCTCTCCCAGCTGAGCTATACCCCCCTGTTTTCCGACTAGGCTTGCGCTTTTGCCGTTGACTTTCGAGCCTTGAATTATAGCGTTAATTTTCGCCTACGGCCAAACGTGCGAGAACATTTTCTCTGGTGCACAAGGCCAGCACCGCATCCAGCGACGGTGTTTGCGCCGTGCCCATCACCAGCACCCGCACCGGCATGGCCAATTGCGGCATCTTCAGCGCCAATGCAGCGAGCACTTCCTTGAGCACGAGCCCGATCGACGCCTTGTCCCAGGCGCATACAGCCAGCTTCTGCGTCAGCAGGCTCAGCGCCGGGCGCACCGTCTCGGTCACGTGCTGCTGCAACTCGGCGGCATTGGGCGTGACCTCGGCATAGAAGCGCGCGGCCCAATCGGCCAGCGCCACCGTCGTGTCGCAGCGGTCCTTGAACAGGCCGCAGATGGCGCTCAGGCGCTCATCCACGAGCAGGCTGCGCGACTGCAACTGCGCCGCCACGAGCGCCGCCAGCGCGTCGTCGCTCATGGCCTTGAGGTGTTGGGCATTGACCCAGCGCAGCTTGGCCTCGTCGAACTGGGCCGCGCTCTTGCCCAGGTGGTCCAGATTGAACCACTGCAAGAACTGCTCGCGGCTGAAGATCTCATCGTCGCCGTGGCTCCAGCCCAGACGCGCCAGATAGTTGACCATGGCGTCGGCCAGATAGCCTTCGGCGGCGTACTGCGTCACCGGCTTGGCGCCGTTGCGCTTGCTCATCTTTTCGCCCTGCTCGTTGAGCACGGTGGGCAGATGGGCGTACACCGGCACGGGCTTGCCCAGGGCGTGAAAAATGTTGATCTGGCGCGGCGTGTTGTTCACGTGGTCGTCGCCGCGTATCACGTGGGTGATCGCCATGTCGATGTCGTCCACCACGACGCAAAAATTGTAGGTGGGCGTGCCGTCGGGGCGCGCGATCACCAGGTCGTCGAGTTCGTCGTTGCTGATCTCGATGCGACCCTTGACCTTGTCCTCCCAGACCACGGAGCCGCCTTGCGGATTCAGAAAGCGCAGCACCGGCAGCACGCCTTCGGGCACGGCTGGCAAGGTCTTGCCGGGCGCCGGGCGCCAGGTGCCGTCGTAGCGCGGCTTCTCTTTTTCCGCCATCTGGCGCTCGCGCAGCGCGTCGAGTTCGGCCACGCTCATGTAGCAGGGATAGACGTGGCCTGCGGCCTGCAATTCGGCCAGCACCGTGCGGTAGCGCTCCATGCGTTGCATCTGGTAGAACGGACCTTCGTCGTAGTCCAGTCCGAGCCAGCGCATGCTCTCGATGATGACGTCCACCGCCGCTTGCGTGGAGCGCTCCAGATCCGTGTCCTCGATGCGCAGGATGAAGTCGCCGCCAGTGGAGCGGGCAAAGGCCCAGGGATACAGGGCCGAGCGGATATTGCCCAGGTGAATGAAGCCCGTGGGTGACGGGGCGAAGCGGGTTCGGGTGCGAGTCGGTGCGGTCATTTCAGTGTTTCCAGGCCGTGCAGTACATCGGCCTTCATGTCGTCGGGATATTCCAGGCCAACGGCCATACGGATCAAGCCCTGGCCAATGCCTGCGGCCTGACGCTGGTCTTCGGAGAGTTTGCCGTGGGAGGTGCTGGCCGGGTGCGTCAACAAGGTTTTGGTGTCGCCCAGGTTGGTGCACAGCGACAGCGTTTGCAGGCTGTCGAGCACGTGAAACGCGCGCTGTCGTGCGTCTTGCGGCGTCCCCGCTTGCACATCGAAGGACAGCACGGCGCCGCCCAGGCCGGACATTTGCCGCATGGACAGATCGTGCTGCGGGTGCGAGACCAGTCCGGGGTAATACACGCGCGCCACCTGGGGCTGCTGCTCCAGCCACAGGGCGAGTTCCAGCGCGCTGGCACTTTGCGCGCGCATGCGTATGCCCAAGGTCTCCATGCCCTTGAGCACCACCCAGGCGTTGAAGGGCGAGAGCACCATGCCGCCGTTTCTCAGCACCGGCAGAAATTTCTCGGTCACCATTTGCTCGCTGGCACACAGCGCACCGGCCATGACGCGGCCTTGTCCATCGAGGTACTTGGTGCCCGAGTGCATCACGATGTCGGCGCCCATGCCGATGGGTCGCTGCAGGATCGGGGTGGCAAAACAGTTGTCCACCGCCAGCAGGGCGCCGGCGTTGTGCGCCATGTCCGCCAGGGCGGCAATGTCGCAGACCTCGGTCAGGGGATTGGTGGGGGTTTCGGCAAACAGGATCTTGGTGTTGGGGCGGATCGCCGCCTGCCATGCCGCCAGGTCGGTTTGCGCCACCACGGTGGACTCCACGCCAAAGCGCGCGAACTCGGTGCCGATGAGCTTGATGGTGGAGCCGAACATGGACTGCGAATACACCACATGGTCGCCCGACTTGAGCAAGCTGAACAACATCAGCATCACCGCTGACATGCCGGTGGACGTGGCCAGCGCCGCCTCGCTGCCTTCCATGGCGGCCAGACGCAGCTCGAAGCTGCTGACCGTGGGATTGCCCGAGCGCGTGTAGGTGTAGCCCTCCTCTTCGCCGGCAAAACGCCGGGCCGACACCTCGGCCGAAGGCTGAACGTAGCCGCTGGTGAGGTACAGGGCCTCCGAGTTTTCACCGTACTGGCTGCGCGCCACCGCCGTGCGCACGGCCAGGGTATCGGGATGCAGCGCGGGTGTTGGCTTCTTGCTCGTCATGCTCACGCGACCTCCGCATTCGGCAGTGCCAGGCGCGAGCTGTCTTCCTCGCCTTCGGCGCCCGCGCTGCGGCCTTCGCTCAGGCCCAGGATGTCGGCGGCGGTGATGTCGCCGGTGACATATTCGCCGTCAAAGCAGGAGGCGTCAAAACCGGCCAGCGTGGTGAGCTTGCCGTCAGGGCCGGGCGCTGCCGCCTTGAGCACGGCCTTCTTCATGCCTTCGACGTCCTGATAGATCAGCGCGTCGCAGCCGATGATGGCGCGGATTTCTTCCACGCTGCGGTCGTGCGCCACCAACTCGCTGGCAGTAGGCATGTCGATGCCATAGACATTCGGGTAGCGCACCGGTGGCGCGGCGCTGGCCAGATAGACCTTGCGCGCACCGGCGTCGCGCGCCATCTGCACGATCTCGCGGCTGGTCGTGCCGCGCACGATCGAGTCGTCCACCAGCAGCACGTTGCGGCCCTTGAATTCGCTCACGATCACGTTGAGCTTTTGGCGCACCGATTTCTCGCGCACGGCCTGGCCCGGCATGATGAAGGTGCGGCCCACATAGCGGTTCTTCACGAAGCCCTCGCGGTACGGCAGGCCCAGCAATTGCGCCAGTTGCATGGCGCTGGGTCGGCTCGATTCGGGGATCGGAATCACGACGTCGATTTCGTTTGGCGGCACGGTCGAGATCACGCGCTGTGCCAGCGTCTCGCCCAGGTTGAGGCGCGCCTGATAGACCGAAATGCCATCCATGGCCGAGTCGGGACGGGCCAGATAGACGAACTCGAAAATGCAGGGCTTGAGCGTCGGCGATGCGGCGCACTGCTCGCTGTGCAGTTGGCCCTGCAGGTCGACGAAGACCGCTTCTCCGGGCGCGATATTGCGTTCCAGTTTGAACCCCGTGCCTTCCAGCGCCACCGATTCGCTCGCCACCACCACGGTGTTGGGGCCGCGGCCCAGGCACAGCGGGCGAATGCCGTAGGGGTCGCGAAACGCCAGCATGCCGTGGCCGGCAATCAGCGCCACCACGGCGTAAGAGCCGCGCACGCGCCGATGCACATTGCGCACGGCGGTGAACACATCTTCGGGCGTGAGCGCCAGGCCGTGCGTGGCCTTGTCCAACTCATGCGCCAGCACGTTGAGCAGCACTTCGGAATCGCTGTCGGTGTTGATGTGGCGATGGTCCGTGGAAAACAGTTCGGACTTGAGCGCCTTGGCATTCGTCAGGTTGCCGTTGTGCACCAGCGTGATGCCAAACGGCGCGTTCACGTAAAAGGGCTGCGCCTCTTCTTCGCTGAAGGCATTGCCCGCCGTCGGATAGCGCACCTGGCCCAGACCGCAGTTGCCCGGCAGCGAGCGCATATTGCGCGTGCGAAACACGTCGCGCACCATGCCACGGGCCTTGTGCATGAAGAACTTGCGCTGCTGCTGGGTCACGATGCCAGCAGCATCCTGGCCGCGGTGCTGCAGCAGCAGCAAGGCGTCATAGATCAACTGGTTCACAGGTGCGTTGCTGACAACGCCGACGATTCCACACATTCAATAGTCCTTGAGGGAAAGATACTTCCCAAATTCTTCCGGCAACACCGGTTTGAGCGCTTTGAGCGCAGCCATCAGTGCCTGCGCGCCATTCGATTCCCGCCACATCTCAGCCGAGCGCGCCGGCGTCATGCCGACCACGACGGTCACGGCCAGCAGCAGCACCAGCCCCCGGATCACGCCAAACAGCGCCCCCAAAATCCGATCCACCGGGCGCAAACCAACCACACCGATCAGTTTGCTCAGCAGCGCCGCCACCAGCCCCAGGGCAAACAGCGAGGCGACAAAAATCAGTACAAACGCAGCGGCGTAGCGCACCGGCTGCGAGGCATTGCCCATGGGCAGGCGCGACGCCAATTCCCCCGCCCACCACTGTGCCAGCACGAAGGACGCGACCCAGTTCAGCAGCGACAGCACCTCGTACACCAATCCGCGCCACAGTCCAAGCAGCAGGGACGCCAGCAGTACGCCCAGCAAAATCCAGTCCAGCGTCAGCACGGCTACATCTTCAACACGGTAGCGGCCAAAGCCAGGGATTTGATGTGGCTTGCTGCCTTGTCGGCCTCAGCCTGACTGGCGAAGGGGCCGACGCGCACGCGCGTGCGCTTACCCTCTTTCGTGTCCACGGCCTGGGTGTAGGTCTTGAGACCCGCCTTCTCCAGCTTCTGGCGCACTTCACGCACTTTCGCGGCGTCCGAAAAGGCGCCCACCTGAACCACGAAGCGGCCTGCAGTCGCGCTGGCCGCAGACGCCTCGCCGCCGGCGAGCAAGGCGGCGGCTTTGGCGCCATCGCCCGCTGCAGCCACGGGCTTGACCGCTGCCGCTGGGGCCGGCTGCGGCTTGGGCGGCTGGACTGGCGCCACAGTGGCCGCAGGCTTGAGCTCGGTCGGCGCGACCTCGCTGGCAGCGGGCTGCGGCAACTCGGGCGCCGCCGCCACGGGCTCGACGCTGGGCGGCATGACCAGTGCTTTGGCCTTGGCCTTGTCGGGGATTTCAATCGGGATGTCCACGGCCACGGCACGCGGCTGGGAATCGAACAGCAGGGGAAAGCCCAGCACGCCGGCCAGCACCAGCACCACCGCGCCAATGAGTCGATGCTTGGCACGACGACGCATGATCTCGATGCTTTGCGCCGGCGCCGCGGCGCCCGCAGCAGCGCCCGCAGCAGCGCCTTTTTGCGCGGACTTTCGGATCTTGAATAAGGCCATTGTCTTGCTGCGTGTCAGGAGTTCAGATGTTTGGCTTGGAGACGGGGCGTACCGTGGACCAGAACGCCGCCGACGGTGAAGAAGGAACCGAAGACAACGATTCTATCAGCGGGGTCGGCCGCAGCGATGGCCGCGTCCAGCGCTTGCTGGGGGTCGGCGTGCACGCTGGCGCTGACGCCTTTGCGCGGTGTCAGGGCCTGCCAGTGCGCGTGCAATTGCGCGCCCGTGGCCGCACGCGGCGTGGGCAAATCGGTGAAATACCAGCGCTCCACCAGCGGCCCCATGCGCGCCAGCATGGGCGCCAGATCCTTGTCGGCCATGGCGCCGAACACTGCGTGCGTGGTGGGCGCGTAGGCCATCGCGTCCAGATTGGCCGCAAGCGCGGCCACCGCGTGCGGGTTGTGCGCCACGTCCAGCACCAGCGAGGGTTGACCCGCCAGCACCTGAAAGCGACCTGGCAACTCCACCATGGCCAGCCCATTGCGCACCGCCTGCGCCGTCACCGGCAGGCGCTCGCGCAGCGCCGTCAAGGCGGCCAGCACGCCCGAGGCGTTGAGCAACTGGTTCGCGCCGCGCAGCGCGGGATAGGCCAATCCCGCGTAGCGCCGGCCGCGTCCGGCCCAGCCCCATTGCTGCTTGTCGCCAGAAAAATTAAAGTCCGCGCCCAGGCGCCAAAGGTCGGCACCGACCTCTAGGGCGTGATCGAGCACGCTTTGCGGCGGCATCGGGTCGCTCACCACCACCGGGCGGCCGGTGCGCATGATGCCGGCCTTTTCAAAACCGATGCGCTCGCGGTCCGCACCCAGGAACTCCATGTGATCCAGATCGACGCTGGTGATGATGGCGCAGTCCGCGTCAATGATGTTCACCGCGTCCAGGCGCCCGCCCAGGCCGACCTCCAGGATCACTGCGTCCAGCGCCGAGCGCTGCATCAGGTCCATCGCGGCCAGCGTGCCGAACTCGAAATAGGTCAGCGTGACGTCTTCATCCCCCTGGAGTCGCGCCGCTTGGACGCGGGCAAAGGCGCTGGCCCAGTCATCGGCCGACACGGTGTCGCCGCACCGTCGCAGCCGCTCCTCGTAATGCACCAGGTGCGGCGAGGTGTAAACGCCGGTGCGATAACCCGCCTGCAGCAGGATGGCCTCCAGCATGGCGCAGGTCGAACCCTTGCCGTTGGTACCGGCCACCGTGAACACCGCACAGGCAAAGGCTATGCCCATGCGCTGCGCGACCAGGCGCACGCGCTCCAGCCCCAGGTCGATGCTCTTGGGGTGCAGGCGCTCGCAGTAGGCGAGCCAATCGGACAGGGTTTGTGGTTGAGTAGGCATGCGCTCTCGATTGTCGCGCACTGCGCATCTCCTCGCCTGCGCCGGCTTGCCGCAGCGCGCAGAATGGTGGGCATGAGCACCAAGACTCCCCAAACCATCACCCTGTACGGCATCGCAAACTGCGACACCGTGAAAAAGGCGCGCGCCTGGCTTGACCAACAGGGCCGGCGCTACGCCTTTCACGATTTCAAGAAGCAAGGTCTGCCGCCTGAACTGCTGGACCACTGGATGGCCAGCGTGGGCTGGGAAAAACTGCTCAATCGCAAGGGCACGACCTGGCGCCGCCTGGACCCCGGGGCGCAGACGGCGGTCACCGATGCGGCCAGCGCCCGCGGCCTGATGCTGCTGCAAACCAGTGTCATCAAGCGTCCGGTGGTGCAGTGGGGCGACGGCGCGAATGCGACGGTGACGGTGGGCTTTGACGCCGCAACGTGGCCATCCGTCTAAGTTCCGCAGGTCGGGATAGCCTTAAGGCGTCACCCGACATTTGTTGGCGGCCGCTGCAATCGTCGGGTGACGCTTCGCTAACCCGACCTACGAACTAAAATTGAGCTTTTCTCCCGCCACCCCAACGCCCCCGCGGCGCACCTGCGAGCCCCCATGACCACCGAAAAAATCGACGGCATCTGCGTCACCACGAAAGCCAACGTCTACTTCGACGGCAAATGCGTGAGCCACAACATCAGCTACCCCGACGGCACGAAGAAGTCGGTCGGCGTGGTGCTTCCCGCCACCCTCAGCTTCAACACCGGCGCGCCCGAAATCATGGAATGCGTGGCCGGCGGCTGCGAATACAAGCTCGATGGCAGCGACACCTGGATCCCTTGCGCTGAAGGCGAAAAATTCAGCGTGCCGGGCAACTCCCGCTTTGACATTCGCGTGGCCTCGGCCTACCACTACATCTGCCACTTCGGCTGAAAAGCGACTGCGAGCTGCGCTTTCTCCACCATCACGGAACAATAATTCATGGCCACCATCCTGCAAAACCTGCCGCTGCAACAAAAAGTCGGCATCGCCTTTTCCGGCGGCCTGGACACCAGCGCCGCCCTGCTGTGGATGAAGCTCAAGGGCGCCCTGCCCTACGCCTACACCGCGAATCTGGGCCAGCCCGACGAGGCCGATTACGACGAGATTCCGCGCAAGGCGATGGAATACGGCGCCGAGAAAGCGCGCCTGATCGACTGCCGCAAGCAACTCGCCACCGAAGGCATCGCCGCCCTGCAGTCGGGGGCATTTCACATCACCACGGCGGGCGTGACCTACTTCAACACCACGCCGCTGGGACGCGCCGTCACCGGCACCATGCTGGTGGCTGCGATGAAAGAAGACGAGGTCAACATCTGGGGCGACGGCAGCACCTTCAAGGGCAACGACATCGAGCGCTTCTACCGCTACGGATTGCTCACCAACCCGTCGCTGAAGATCTACAAGCCCTGGCTGGACCAGTTGTTCATCGACGAGCTCGGCGGCCGCTCCGAGATGTCGGCGTTCATGACGCAGCATGGCTTTGGCTACAAGATGTCGGCCGAAAAGGCCTACTCCACCGACTCCAACATGCTGGGCGCCACGCACGAAGCCAAGGATCTCGAATTCCTCAGCAGCGGCATGCAGATCGTCAAGCCCATCATGGGCGTGGCCTTTTGGCGGGACGATGTGGAAGTCAAGCGGGAGCAGGTCACGGTGCGCTTTGAGCAGGGCCAACCGGTGGCGCTCAACGGCGTCGTCTTTGATGACCCTGTGGCGCTGATTTTGGAAGCCAACCGCATCGGCGGGCGCCACGGCTTGGGCATGAGCGACCAGATCGAGAACCGCATCATCGAGGCCAAGAGCCGCGGCATCTACGAAGCGCCCGGACTGGCCTTGCTGTTCATCGCCTACGAGCGCCTGGTCACCGGCATCCACAACGAAGACACGATCGAGCAGTACCGCGACAACGGCCGCCGTCTGGGCCGATTGCTGTACCAGGGCCGCTGGTTCGACTCGCAGGCCATCATGCTGCGCGAGACCGCCCAGCGCTGGGTGGCACGCGCCATCACCGGCGAGGTCACGCTGGAACTGCGCCGCGGCAACGACTACACGATCCTGAACACCGTCTCATCCAACCTGACCTACAAGCCCGAGCGCCTGAGCATGGAAAAGGTGGACGACGCGCCGTTCTCGCCGGCCGACCGCATCGGCCAATTGACCATGCGCAACCTGGACATCGTGGACACGCGCGACAAGCTCGCCATCTACGCCAAGGCCGGCCTGCTGTCGCTGGGCGCGGGCGGCGATCTGCTCAAACTGGCCAACGACCAGAGCGAATAGCGCGCTGGCGCCGCCTGCGGGCCTCAGCTGAGGTCACGAAAAACAAAGGCGCGGTTTGCCTTGCTGGCGCCACTGCGGCCCGCAGCGCCACCGCGCTGGCTGTGCCCGCTGCCGCGCCGCTCGACGACGCTTTTTGTCAGACCCACCCTGGCGTCGTAGCCAGCGCGCAAGGCCGCATCGGACAGCACACCATAGGCGTGATTGATCTGCGCGAGGCGTTCGCCCGCCGCTGGCGCGCCCGCGTGTTTATCCGGATGGTTGCGTTGCGCCAGACAGCGGTAGGCCGCCTTGATCACCCCATGGCTGGCATTTGGGCTGACCTCCAACAGTTCGTACAGGTTCGCATCATTCTTCATCGTTTTCTTCCCCGGCAGGCAGAGTAGGCGCCAGCGCCGTCATCGTCCTGCTGACCTCCAGGGGCGAATTGTCATTTCTCAAAGAGCCGACGATTCGACGTCTGACCCGCGCTCGTTTGTCGTCGCGCAGTTCTGGCTGGCATGATGCGGCTGGGCGAGACGCTGATTTGGCGCACCCCTGCCAAGCTCGTGCATCGATAAATTCAAGCTCCTATCAACCGCAACCGAGAGATCCAGATGAAGCAAGACATCGGCATCATTGGCCTGGGCGCCATGGGAAAAGGCATGGCAGCGTCGCTGCGCCGCGCGGGCTATCAGGTCCACGTCTGTGACCTGCGGCCCGAGGCAGCTCAGGCCTCGGGCCACGGCCGTGAGGACGACTCGGCCGTCATCAAGATCTTCCCCGGCATCACCTTGCCGCCGACCCCACAGGACGTCCCATGAGCGCCCGTCCTGTCCTGGGCTGCATCGCCGACGACTTCACCGGCGCGACCGATCTGGCGAACAACCTGGTGCGCAGCGGCATGCGCACCGTGCAAACCATTGGCGTGCCGGCCGATGCTGCAGCAGCTATTGACGCGGATGCGATCGTGGTCGCGCTGAAGTCGCGCACCCTCCCCGCTGCGCAAGCCGTCGAACAGTCGCTGGCGGCGCTGCGCTGGCTGCAGTCGCAAGGGGTGGAACAGATCTATTTCAAGTATTGCTCCACCTTTGACTCCACGGCGCAAGGCAATATCGGGCCGGTCACCGACGCGCTGCTGGACGCGCTGCAGGGACCGGGCCAGGGCTTCACCATCGTGTGCCCGGCGTTCCCGGAAAATCAGCGCACCGTCTTCAAGGGCCATCTGTTCGTCGGCGACCAGTTGTTGAGCGACAGCGGCATGCGAGAGCACCCGCTCACGCCGATGACGGATGCGAACCTGGTGCGTGTGATGCAGGCCCAGACGCACCGCCCGGTGGGCCTGGTGAGCTACGACACGGTGCGCCTGGGCAGTGCGGCCATTTCCGAACGCTTCGCCGCGCTCCAGGCGCAGGGCGTCGGCGTCGCGGTCGTGGACGCCATCACCCATGCCGACCTGATGTCCATTGGCAAGGCACTCGCCAGGATGCCGCTGGTCACGGCGGGTTCGGGTATCGCGCTGGGCCTGGCGCAAAACTGGCCCGGCTGTTCGCTCGGTGCGGGTACCAAGGCGCACGCCTTGCCGGCAGCGAGCGGCCTGCGCGCCGTGGTCTCGGGCAGTTGCTCGCAAGCCACCAACGCCCAGGTACTGCATTTCCGGCAACAGGGTCACCCCGCCTTTGCGGTCGACCCGCTGGCGATTGCCGCCGGAGACGATGTCGTGGCGCTTGCACTCGCATGGGCCCGCCCACTGCTGGCGCAAGGCCCGGTGCTGATCTACGCCACGGCCGAATCGGCTGCGGTGCAGGCGGTGCAGGCGCAGCTGGGCGTGGCGCGTGCCGGCGCACTGGTGGAGCAGACGCTGTCGCGCATTGCCGTGGGCCTGGTCGACAGCGGGGTCCAGCAGCTCGTCGTCGCGGGCGGTGAGACCTCGGGCGCGGTGGTGCAGGCGCTGGGCGTGCAGCGCATGGCGATTGGCCCGCAAATCGACCCTGGCGTCCCGTGGACCGCAGTGCAGTCGGCGCAATGGCCCGACCAGACGCTGCATCTGGCCTTGAAATCCGGCAACTTCGGCAGCGCGGATTTCTTCACCAAGGCGTTCATGCTGCTGCAGGAGCCCTCATGACAAGCGCACTGAGGGAAGAAATCTGCCGCGTCGGCGCCTCGCTGTATGCGCGCGGCTACGTGCACGCCACGGCCGGCAACATCAGCGTGCGCACCGAAACGGGCTACCTCATCACCCCGACCGACGCCTGCCTGGGTCAGCTCGACCCGGCGCGCCTGGCCACGGTGGATGCCGCCGGTCTGCAGACCGCAGGCGACCCCGCCTCCAAGACGCTGGCCCTGCATCGGCAGATCTATGCCGCCGACCCGCAGGCGCGCTGCGTGATCCACAGCCATTGCACTCATCTGGTGGCGCTGAGCCTGGCCGGCGTCTGGTCGCAAGACGACATCCTGCCGCCGATCACGCCCTACTTCGTGATGAAGGTGGGCCATGTGCCGCTGATCCCGTACCACCGCCCTGGCGACCCGGCCGTGGGCGCCCTGGTGGCAGAGCGCATCCGCGCCATGCGCACGCAGGGCACACCGATCCGCGCCGTCATGCTGGAGCGGCTCGGCCCCAACGTCTGGCACAGCAGCCCGGCCCAGGCCAGCGCGGTGCTGGAAGAGCTGGAAGAAACCGCACGCCTGTATTTGCTGACCCGCCCGTCCGCCTTGAGCCAGGCGCAGCTGGACCCACTGCGCCAGCACTTTGGCGTGGCCTGGTAGGCTGCGCACAAGCCGTACCCCGCCGCGCGACTCTTCACGCCTTCACTGAACCAGGAATACGCCATGCCACGTTTCGCCGCGAACCTGAGCATGCTCTACAACGAGCATGACTTTCTTGCGCGCTTTGCCGCCGCCGCACAGGACGGTTTCAAGGCCGTTGAATACCTATTTCCCTACGCCTTTGACGCCAATGAGCTGGCGCGCCGTCTGGGCGATGGCGGCCTGGAGCAGGTGCTGTTCAATGCGCCCCCCGGAAACTGGGACGCGGGCGAGCGCGGCATCGCCTGCCTGGCCGGGCGCGAGGCCGAGTTTCGTGCGGGTTTTGAGCGCGCGCTGGAATACGCCCAGGCGCTGCGCTGTCCCCGCGTGCACGTCATGGCCGGCATTGCCCCACAGGGCGCCGACCCCGAGGCCCTGAAGGCCTGCTACCAGGCCAATCTGGCCTGGGCTGCGAAGGCGGCGGCGGCGGCCGGGCGCGACGTGCTGATCGAGCCGATCAACAGGCGCGACATCCCGTGCTTTTATCTGAACCGCCAGGACCAGGCGCACGCCCTGGTGCAGGAGATTGCGGCGCCCAACCTCAAGGTGCAGTTCGACCTCTACCATTGCCAAATCGTCGAAGGCGATGTGGCGACGAAGATCCGGCAATACCTGCCCACCGGGCGGGTCGGGCATTTTCAAATTGCCGGCGTCCCCGAGCGGCACGAACCCAGCGTCGGGGAGTTGAATTACGGCTACCTGTTTGCCGTCATCGACGAGGTCAGCCAAGCCTGCGGCTGGGAGGGTTGGGTCGGATGTGAATACCGGCCCCGGCTGGGAGCCGTTGCCGGTGGCACGTCGGAGGGCCTGGGCTGGTTTGAAGGATGGAAGTCCAAGACGGTGTGAATCGCCGAGCTCAGTCGCCCCCGCCGCCGCCACAAGACCCACCGTCACCCCCGCTGTCGCCGCCGCTGGCCGCGCCATCCGAGGCGCCAGCGCCACCGAAACCATGGCTGTCGCCGCTGAACGAATCAGCGCAAAAGTCGCTGCCGAAGTAGCCGCCGCCGGCGTCGCCGCCGCAGGCCGCACCCTGGCGCTGCAACTCGCGGCCATCGGCCTGGTAGTGAAAGCCGTTGGCGATCTGCAATTTGGCGTCCAGCGCAAACAGCAGCGGCAAGCGCGTGGGCGCTCGGGGCGCGATGGCCTCGTCGCGGCAGGCCCAATACCAGGCGCGGCGCAGGCCATCGTTGGAGCGGGCCTCCAGGCCCAGGGCTTGCGCCGGCGTATGGTGCAGGAACCAGCCCAGCGTCAGTTGGCACCAGTCCTGATAGGCCTGGGTGTGCAGGATGAACTCGTGCCACAGCGCGTCCACCACGCGCGAGGGCATGGCGACAAAGGCCTTGTTGCTGCGCAGGCAGGCCAGAAAGAACTGACGCAGTCCACGCTCCACCAGATCGCAGTCCTTGACGCTGAGCTGCGGGTAGGCGTCGCGCAATTTGCGCCGCAAGAACAGCGGCAGCGGCGCCTCACGCAGCAGACGTTCGCGCTGCCAGCGGCACCAGACCTTCAGCAGCGCCAGCGCGCCCAGCGCCGCCGCCATCATGGGCCAGGCGCCGCGCAGCCCGGTCAACCCGCGCTCGAACAGCGCCACGCCGCCTATCAGCACGGCCGCCGCCAGCAGCGCCAGGGTGAGCGCTGCTTCATGGCGCAGCAGTTGACGAGTCCAGTTCTGCATCGAGGGTTCCCCAAAAATAATATCGGCGTGCGCCAAGGCCGCAGCCCTTCAAGTCAACGCGCAAAGGCCTGCAGTTCGGTGCAGGTGACGAAGGACTGATTCGGTCGGTCCCCGCTGGAGGGCTTGCCGAGCACGCGCACGGCGACAAACTGCAGCGGCGCGTCCAGCCTCAAGTCAAACTGCTGGCCCTGGAGCAGCGTGCCCGCCTGGGCCGCCGTGGTGGCCGGGTAGCTCTGCAATGCGCCGATGCTGTCCCAGGGCGCGTTCGCGCTGCGCTGCACCTGCACGCTGGGCGGGCCCGCCGCCGTGTCAAACCAGCCACCGTCGTGGTAGTTGCGACCATGGGTGAAGACGAAGCGCGCGGCGCTGACGGGCCGCTCCAGGGTCACCGCGAACCAGTCCAGGCTTTGGTATTCGCCGTTCCAGGTGTTCACCAGGTTGTTCAGGTCGTCGTCGATGATGGAGCCGGCCACATTGCCCGAGCGCGAGCGGCTTTCTTCGCCGCCTGCCAGCAGCGATTCGGACACGCGCGCCGGTGCCAGCGCGACGCCGGGCGCGCGCAACCAGACTCGGTAGGCGCCCTGCGTGGCGCCGGCATCGGCAAAGGTGAGGAAGCTGGCCTTGGCGCGGTGCACTTCAGTGGAATCCTGCAGGGGGGCGTCGATGTCCGCCTCGAAGCGCAAGCCGTCACGACCCGAGCCCCAGCGTGCGATCGCGCCGGACAGCAGCCCGAGTTTGCGCGGCGCGGGCAGATCGGGGTTGGCCTGCTGCTCGTAGGCCAACACAAAGGGCCCCCAGGCCAGCGCGGCGCGATCCAGGTGCGTGCCCTCGCCCGTCAGCATGCGCGAGGCCAACTGAAAGCCGAGTTTGAGCTGGTCGCCGTCCTGCCAAAGACGCGCTGGCAGCTCGGCCCAGCCGGCGTTCAGCGTGGCGCCCTCCAGGGCCAGCGGAAGCGACCAGGCCGGCGCACGAACCTTCAGCGCAAAGCGCGCCGGACGGGCCATGCGCAGCGTCAACCGCGACTCGCCACGGTAGGGAAAATCGCTGCGCTGCTCCACCGTGACGCGCTGCCCACCCAAGCTGAGCGTCGCACGCGAGGTTTCGAAGCTGCTGATCAGCAGCACGTCGCTGGCACGGCCACGTCCGCGCAGATACGCCGTTTGGGGTGCCAGGGCCAAGCCGCGCGGCCCGCTCGAATGGCAGCAGGTGATTTCCTTGTCGTACTGCTTCTTCCCGTCCAGCGCCGTGTAGTAGCACCAGTCTTCGCCGCCCGGATGCTGGGCGGCCGCAAGGTGGTTGTAGAGCGAGCGCTCCAGCTCGTCGCCAAAGCGCGCTTCGCCGGTGAGCTGCAGCAGCGACAGGTTGAACTGGATCCAGGTGGTGGTGACGCAGGTCTCGGCGATGTGATAGTCGACGGTGTCGCGCAGGTCATGGTCGGCCTGGAAATGTTCGAACTGGCTGGTGCTGCCGGTGGCGAACAGACGATTCGTCACGATGTCCTGCCAGGCGTTGAGCACCGCCTGAAGGTAGGACTTCTCCCCCGTGGCGCGCGCCAGTTCGCCCAGTCCCACCAGGTTGGAGAGCATCTCGTAGGCCTTGCCGTTGGACACCTTGTTCACCGGCTGGCCCGCGAGCAGCGAGCGCACGATGCCCGGCCCCTTGGGCTCGTCCCAGGAATGCACGATGTAGCGGGCAAAGCGCAGGTAGCGCGCCTCGCCGGTGATGCGGTACAGCAGCACGATGGGTTCGAGCACGCTGGTGGCGGCCATGCCCTCGTGCGTGCCTGCGGCGAGGATGCTGCGCTTGGCCGGAAAGGTGGCGATCAGCAGGTCGGCCGCCTTGCGGCTGGCCTGCAGTGCCGGCTGGTTGCCGGTGTACTGGTGGTAGCTGAGCAGGCCGATCAGGCAGTACTTGTGCGACCACACATCCCAGTCGGCATCCGCGTACATCGCCAGGCGTTTTCCCGCAACGTAGGTGCCCAGGTAGCCGTCGGCCTCCTGGGCCGCGATCAGCGCTGCGGCCACTTGGTCAAGTTTGGCGCGCAGCACCGGATCACCGTTATTCGACCAGGTGAGCGTGGCCGCGTGCAGCCACTTGCCCACATGCTCGCCGATCCAGGGGTGGCTGCCCGGCTTGTGCTCAAAGCCCGCCAACAGCGCCGCCGTGTCCAAATGCAGCAGACGCTGGCTGGCATTGAGCGCCACGCGCTGGCCCAGCCAGCCATCGAGCTTCACGGCCGAGGGCGCCAACAACTCGGCGGCGTTGCTCAGGCGCGGTGCGACGCGCAACGGCAAGGCCGCACGCTCATCGGCAGGCGGCGGCGCGGCCAGCGTTGACCGTGGTGGCAAACCCAACAGGGACAGGCCCGCAGCGGCCTGTCGGTGCATCGCGGTGCGGCGTGAAATCGGCATGGTGTGGCGGCTTTCCTGGCAGGGATCGAGGCTGCAGAATAGCCGATTCGCGACCGGCGCCGCCCTGAGCTTCAGGCTGGAAGGCCCGGGCCACGCCCGCGTCGCCAGCCGGAATCAAACCACCACCGGCTCGGGCTCCAGCAGGATGCCGAAGCGCTCATACACGCTGGTCTGTATCGCCTTGGCCAGTGTCATGACCTCGCCGCCGGTGGCGCAGTCCGCCGCATTCGCGCTGCTGCTGCCGCGGTTCACCAGCACCAGGGCCTGGCGCTCATAGACCGCAGCGTTGCCAATCGACTTGCCCTTCCAGCCGCAGGCGTCGATGAGCCAGCCGGCGGCGAGCTTGACGCTGCCGTCGTCCATGCGGTAGTGAACGATCTTCGGGTCGCGCGCAATGATGTCCTCGCACTGCTCAGCCGACACCGTGGGATTCTTGAAAAAGCTGCCGACATTGCCGATCAGCCTGGGGTCGGGCAGCTTGGCGCGGCGCACGGCGCAGACCCAGTCAAAAATTTGCTGCGCCGTCGGTTCGGCCAGGCCGCTCTCGGCGCGCTTTTTCTCCAGGTCCGCGTAGCCCAGCACCGGCTTCCATTCCTTGGGCAGGGAAAAACGAACGCGCACGATCAGCGCCCGGCCCGCCAGACCCAAGCCCTGGCTCGCGGCGCCGGCCGACTCCGCCGCCGCGTGCTTGAACACCGAGTCGCGGTAGCCAAAGCCGCACTGCGCCGCGTCCAGCCTGAACTCGGCGCCGTTGCGCAGGTCCACCGCGTCCAGCGAGTCGAAGCGGTCCTGCAATTCCACCCCGTAGGCGCCGATGTTCTGCACCGGCGACGCACCCACCGTGCCCGGAATGAGGGCCATGTTTTCCAGACCCGGGTAGCCCTGCTGCAGCGTCCAGGCGACGAAGTCGTGCCAATTTTCACCCGCGCCGGCCTCGACAATCCAGGCCTTGGGCGTTTCCCGCACCAGGGAACGGCCCATGATTTCGACTTTGAGCACCGGGACCTTCACATCGCCCGTGAGAACGATGTTGCTGCCCCCGCCCAGCACCAACTGGCCGCCCTCCCCGCTCTGCTCGACCCAGGCGCGGACATCCTCCTGGCTGCGCAGGCGCACCAGCGCGTGCGCCTTGGCGGCAATGCCGAATGTGTTGAAGGGCTGGAGGGGGACGTTTTTCTCGACTAACATGGCGAGATTGTCGCATTGCGGTCGGCCTCATCAGCCCGCAGCGCGGATCCAGAACCCACAGTCAACGGAACACTGACATGCCTACATTCGATACGGTTTGCGAAGCCAACTTGGTGGAAGTGAAAAACGCGGTGGAAAACACCACCAAGGAGATCACCACGCGCTTTGATTTCAAGGGCACATCGGCAGCGATCGAGCTCAAGGACAAGGAGATCACGCTCATCGGCGACGCCGAGTTCCAGCTCACGCAGATCGAGGACGTGCTGCGCAACAAGCTCACCAAGCGCAACGTGGATGTGCGCTTTTTGGACATGGGCGACGTGCAAAAAATGGGCGGCGACAAGGTCAAGCAGGTCATTACCGTGCGCAACGGCATTGAGGCCGAGCTGGGCAAAAAAATCCAGCGCATTCTGAAAGACAGCAAACTCAAGGTGCAGGGATCGATTCAGGGCGACTCGGTGCGGGTAACCGGCGCCAAGCGCGACGACCTGCAAACCGCCATGGCGCTGCTGAAAAAAGAAATTACCGACGTGCCGCTGAGTTTCAACAACTTTCGCGACTAATCACCGGCGCCCGGCGCCCCACCCTTTGGCGCCTACTTTTTGCCGATTTTGGATTCCGTGCCCTTAACCAGGCGCGACAGGTTTTCGGCGTGGCGCCAGATCAGCAAGCCGCTGACCACCACCAAAGCCAGCGCAACACGGTTGTCC